>CAXSEA010000174.1:0-8034 GCA_964235675.1 uncultured Armatimonadales bacterium
AACTTGCTGGCCCTCAACGCGGCCATCGAAGCTGCACGGGCGGGCGATGCCGGGCGCGGGTTCGCGGTCGTTGCCGACGAAGTCCGTAAGCTGGCCGAGCGCAGCCGGGGAGCCACGCAGGAGATTTCCGAGTTGATCAGCCGCGTGCAGTCGCAAACGGATAAAGCCGTCGCGTCGATGCAGGCGGGGACGCAGGAGACCGAAAACGGAGCCACGCTGGCGGAAGAAGCGGGCGCCGCGCTGAAGCAGATTCAATCGGTGGTCAGCGACGTCTCCACGCAGGTGACCAGCATTTACGCGGCGGCGGAGGAGATGCTGGCCTCGTCGCAGGAAGTGACCGTGTCGATCACCGAAGTGGCCGCCGTTGTCGAGGAAGCGTCCGCGTCCGCCGAAGAGATGAGCAACTCCGCCGAGCAGGTCGCCGCCTCCGTGCAGTCCGTGGCGCGATCCCTGGAGCAGCAAACGGCGGCGGTGGAAGAATTAACCAGTGCGACCGGAGACTTGTACATGATCTCGCAGAGCTTGGACAGCGCGGTCGGACAGTTCCATATCATCGCCGGCGCGGACGCAGGCGGCGACTCGTCTGCCGCGCCACCCAATTTAGTGCTCCAAAAAGCTGCATAGACCCGCTCGGACTCCCCTCCATTTCCATGGAGGGGCTGGGGGGAGGTCTGGACTCTTTGAGTGCAGCTCATATGTAGACTGACAAGCAAGCATTCCAGACCTCCCCCAACCCCTCCATGGAAATGGAGGGGAGTTCAGAACGCATTGCCTTAAACCTGTTCTCAACTGTTTCCCTCTTCTTAATGTTGCCTGGAGATTAACCGCCGTGCCTTCGCCGACTCTGTCGCCCTCATCGGAATTAGCTGCTCGACAAGACCTGCAAATCGTTGCCGTGCAGCTCGCCGGAGAGCTTTACGGCATCGATATCACCAAAATCCACACGGTCATCATGCCGCAGGCGATTACCCCGGTGCCCCGCGCGCCGGAGTTCGTTCTAGGCGTGATTAACCTGCGCGGCCATGTCGTGCCCGCGATTGACCTGCGCAAGCGCTTCGGCCTGCCGCCGCTCGCCGTAGGCGACGACTCCCGCCAGTCGCGCATCGTCATCGTGGAGCAAAGCGGCGAAACCACCGGCATGATCGTCGATGCCGTGCTGGAAGTGCTGACTCTGCCCGCAAGCTGCATCGAGCCGCCCGCGCGTCTGGTGATCGCACCGGAAATGGCCGAATGCATCACCGGCATCGGGCGCATTCCCACCGACCCCGCGAGCGCGAAGGCAAAGCAGGGCGGCGCTGACGTCACAAACAAAATATCCGCCGAGCGGCTCATCGTGCTGCTCGACGTGCTGAAGATCGTCACTCCCGCAACCGACGAGGCCTCGCTGAAACTCGCCGCTTAATGATCGCCATGCCAACGGAACCGATATCAGTGCTGATCGTGGACGATTCCGCGTTCATGCGCAAAATGCTGACCCACATCATCGCGTCGGACCCGGCTCTGACCGTGGCGGGGCAGGCCCGCGACGGGGCGGAAGCGTTGCGCCTGGTGGAAACGCTGCGCCCGGACGTGGTGACCATGGATATCGAGATGCCCGGTATCTCCGGCATCGTGGCGCTGGAGCGGATTATGCAAACCCGCCCGACCCCGGTGATTATGGTGTCATCGCTGACCCATGCCGGCGCGGAATCGACTCTGCGCTGCCTTTCACTTGGGGCGTTCGATTTTATCGGCAAGCCGTCGGGAGCAATTTCGCTCGACATCGAAACGATTTGCGACGATCTGATCGCGAAGATCAAAGCCGCGAAATCCGCGAAGACGCACCGCGCGGCGTCCGGCATCGGCGCTCCTGTTGCAGCTCTGCTCCCCAAGCCCGCGTCGGCGACGGCCAAGCCGCCCGCGCGGGACGCCGCCGCATCGGCGGTGATCGTGATCGGGGCGTCCACCGGAGGGCCGCGCGCTCTGGAGACGCTGCTGCCGATGCTGACTCCCGCTCTCAGTGTGCCGTTGGTGATTGTCCAGCATATGCCGGAAGCGTTCACCGGGGCCTTAGCGAAGCGGCTGGCGCTTTGCAGCGGCCTGATGGTCCGCGAGGCGGCTGCGGGCGACCGGCTTCAGGCCAATACCGTCTTGGTCGCTCCCGGCGGCAAGCATATGGAATTCGACGCGGGAGGAGCGGTTCGTCTGACCGACGATCCGCCGATGCACGGCGTTCGCCCATCCATCGACGTCACGATTGCCTCGCTGGCCAAGCTTTATGGCCGCCGCACTCTGGCCGTGCTGCTGACCGGCATGGGCAAGGACGGCGCGCGCGGCCTGTGCGCGGTGCGCGCGTTGGGCGGCCACACGATCGCCGAGGATGAATCCACCTGCGCCGTCTACGGCATGCCCCGCGCCGCGCGCGAGATGGATGCCGCCGAGCGCATGCTGCCGCTGCCGGAAATTGCCCCCGCCATCGCCGAGTACGCCGCTCCTCGCAAGGCCGTGCCGCTGATGAGCGCCAAAGGATAATCGCACAGTGACCGATCTCGACATGTCGCAATACACGGACGTCTTCCTGGACGAGGGCCGCGAGCAGCTGGCGAACCTGGAAACCAGCATCCTGCAAATGGAAGGCGGCGACCATGGCGTCGAAATCCTGCAGACGATCTTCCGCTCGGCGCACTCGCTGAAGGGCGCAAGCCGCGCGATGGGCTTTCTCGCCATCGGCGACCTGACGCACGAGATGGAAAACGTTCTCGACGATCTCCGCAACGCCAAATTCGGCGTCACTACGCCGGTCATCAACATCTTGCTGGAATGCCTGGATTCGCTGACCGTGCTGGTGGACAGCGTCGCCGCGACCGGCGGCGACGGGCAGACGCCGGGCCGCGATATTCCCGACCTTGTCGCCCGTCTGAACGCTTTACGCGGCGCGTCGGCTGCTCCAGACTCCAACACGGCGGCAGGATTGCAAATCGTCACTGCTCCGGCGGCGAGCGGCATCGTGGTTTCCGAATTCGAGCAGGCCAGTATCAAGGATGCGCTGGAATCCGGCCTGAGCGTTCAGCATATCCGCATCGCGCTCGACCGCGACTGCATGCTGAAATCGGTCCGGGTCTTCATGGTGCTCGACGCGCTCGGGTCGCTCGGCACGGTGCTGATCGCCGCGCCGGGCGAGGACGAATTGGAAGCCGAAAACTTCGAGCTTGCCTTCGAGCTGATATTCGCCACGGATCAAGCGCCCGAAGTGGTGCAAGCGGCAATCACGGACATCAGCGAGATCGACAGCGTCGCGGTATCGTCCTGGGAAGCCGCCGCGCTCGCGCGGCAACAAGAGGCCGCGCCACTTGCGCCGTCGCTGCCCGCTCTCCAGGTTGCCGCCACCGCGCCGCTAGTGTTGGCGGAAAAGCCCGCTCCCGCTGCTGAGACCGCCCCGGCGAGGGTGATGCCAGAAACCGCGCCCAAGAGCGCCGCCGCGCATTCCCCGACCATCCGCGTGGACGTGACCCGGCTTGACGCTCTGCTCAACCTAGTCGGCGAATTAGTCATCGACCGCACCCAAATCGCCCGTTTGGGCGAGGATCTGCACGCGCGCTACCCGCAGGACGATCAAGTGTCCCATCTCATGGAGGCGACTCACCGCGTGGCGCGGATCACCGCCGAGCTGCAGGACGAGATTATGAAGACGCGCATGCTGCCCATCGACGGCGTCTTTCAGCGCATGCCCCGCATGATCCGCGACCTGGCGCAAAAGACCGGCAAGGAAGTGGATTTCCAAATGTCCGGCGGCGAAACCGAGTTGGACCGCTCCGTTCTGGAAGTGCTGGGCGACCCCTTGATTCATCTACTGCGCAACTCGGTCGATCATGGCGTCGAGCCGCCCGACGAGCGCGTCGCCGCCGGCAAGCCGCCCACCGGCATCGTGACTCTTTCCGCCCGTCACGAGGGCAACCAGATCGTGATCGACATCACCGACGACGGGCGCGGGATGGACCCGGCGAAGCTGAAAGCCGCCGCCGTCCGCAAAAACCTCATCACCGAGCAGGCCGCCGCCGCGATGAGCGACCGCGACGCGCTGCACCTAATCTTCGCGTCGGGCTTCTCCACCGCCCAGGTCCTGTCCGATATCTCAGGTCGCGGCGTCGGAATGGACATCGTGAAATCCAACCTGGAAAAGCTCGGCGGGCGGGTCGCCCTCAGCAGCGAGCTGGGTGAGGGGAGCCGGTTTACCATCTATCTGCCGCTGACTCTCGCCATTGTCCGCGCTTTGCTGGTGACGGCCGGCACCGGCACTTATGTTCTGCCGCTCGGCTCCGTGGTCGAGATGCTCCAGCTTGGCACCAGCGAGCGGGAAAGCGAGGGCGCGATTACGCGTGGCGCGGTCGGCGGCAACGCCGTCCTGATGCTGCGCGGGCGGACTATCCCGCTGGTCAACATGCTCCATCTTCTCGCCGGAAACCCGTCGGCCACCCACGCCGACCAGATCGCGGCCAATGCCTACGTCGTGGTTGTCGGTTGGGCGGAAAAGCAGATCGGGTTGTGCGTCGACGCTCTGCAAAGCGAGCAGGAAGTGGTGATCAAATCGCTGGGCGCTCTGCTGGGCGACATGCGCGGCATCTCCGGCGCGACCATCCTCGGCGACGGCAGGGTGGGGCTGATCGTGGATCCGGCTCGGGCCATGGAATGCTTGGATGCATCCCAGGAAGCGAAAGCGTCCCGATGACCACCGTCATTGGGGGCGCTCCCGAAAGACCCGGCTATGACGACGCCGACTACGCGGCATTCCAGCAGCGCGTCAAGGCGCGCACCGGAATTCAACTCGCCGATTACAAATCCGACCAGATGCGCCGCCGCTTGAGCGCGCTGGCGGGCAAGAGCGGATACGGCTCGTTCCAAGCCTATATGCACGCGATCGAAAGCGACGGCGCTCTCCTGGAATCGTTCATGGATACGGTGACGATCAACGTCACCGAGCTGCTGCGCAATCCGGAGCGGTTCGACGAGCTGACCGCCAAAGTCCTTCCGGACCTCCTGCGCGGCAAGCAGGGCGCGGCGCTGAGTGTCTGGAGCGCGGGCTGCTCCTACGGCGCGGAAGCCTACACGCTGGCGATGCTGCTGAACGAAACGACTCCCGTCGCGCCAAAGCACCGCATCCGAGGCACCGATATCGACCCGCTTGCCTTGTCGAAAGCGAGCCGGCCGTCATTCTCCGCCAAAGACATGGCCAATATCTCGCCGGAGCGGCGAAAGCGGCATTTCCAAGACCTGCCGCCAAGCGGCTTCTCTCCCAATCCCGCCCTGAAGCAGATGGTCAGCTTTAATCGCCATGATTTGCTGAAAGATAAGTATCCCGCAAGCGAGTACGATCTGATCGTCTGCCGCAACGTCCTGATCTACTTCACCGACGAGGCCAGGGCGCGGGTCTACAAAGGCTTTTTCGATGCCCTCAAGCCTGCCGGAGTGCTCTTCGTCGGCGGTACCGAAAGAATTAGCGGATATGCCGCGATGGGATACGAGCTGCTGCTGCCGTTCTTCTACAAGAAGCCTGAACCTATCCGTCGCTTCGCGCCACCTTCCCTGTAGGGAAGGAAAAGTGTATAGCCGTGTACTGGTTCGACTGACACAAAGCGCCATTATATATTTCCTTCCCTTTCAAGGAAGGTGGCGCGAAGCGACGGATGGGCGGGAAGGTTGGCGAGAGCCCGGATAGGGGCGCCGCCCTCTAGCCAGGACGAGGCGCTTTGTGAATTTCCAGCGCGGCCGGGGGCGCGATTGCGCCGTCGATTTGCACCGCCAGCCGTTTTCCGCCGCGCAATCCGATTTTCCCGAAGAACTTGGGGCGACTGCCGATGATCAGATCGACGGCGGCCAAGCTTCCTTGCGCCAGCGAGTCGTCGCCGTTGCCCTGCGAGATTTTCAGGGGCAGGATCTCGCCGACTTGCATGCTGTTTACCGTATTTACGGAAATGCTGGAGGTGCCGAGACGCGCGATGCAGGAGAGCGGCGTGTTTTCCCGAAGCCGCGACGCCATCTTCGGCGCGAGAGCGCTGTCGCGGCGCTTGGCGTTGGTCGCCCACCGCTGCGTGCTCAGTTGCGCGGCGAACGGCTTCAGCGCAAGGTAGGGGATGCCCAGGCAGATCGTGCCATGCTGCTTGCCCATGGCGACATCGAACATGACCAGAATAATCGTGTCCGTGTTCGGGATAACCTGAAGGAACTGCAGGCTGGTCTCCACGGACGAGACGACGAATTGCAGCGGCAGCGCGGCGCTCCAGGCCGATTCGAGATCGCCCAGCGCTCGGTTGACAATCGTGTTGGTCAGGGTTTTCTCGACGTCCGTCAGATCTTTGCCGGCCTTCATGATGACGTCGCCGCCGCCGCCCAGCAGCCGGTCGAACATGGCATAGATCAGCGGCATGTCAAAGTCGAGGATGACCTGCCCCTTCAGCTTCTCGACATCGAGCACGGTCACCAAATTCGAGCCGGCGGAGCGGACGTACTCCTGGTACTGCAGCTGCTCGACCGACATAATTTCCACTTCCACTTTTGTGCGCAGGTAAGTGGTCAGGGTCGAGGAGTAAAGCTGGGAAAAGTTTTCGTGAAGGATTTGCAGCGAGCGCACCTGCTCTTTCGAGAGCCGGTCGGAGCGGCGAAAATCGTAGACCTCATAGCTGGATGTCGGCTGACGTCCCAGCAAAGCGGCCACCCGGCGCTTGTTCAGCGGCAAAACCACCGGAGCTTCCATCTCCTCCGATTTGCCCGACAAGCCGCCGCCGCTGCCGGACGCCTCGCGGATACGCTTGAGCGACGGCGACATGCCCGCCGCTTGGTCCAGGCCGTTGTCCGATGCGTCGGCGGTGCCGTTGATTTCGCCGAAGAGGCGCTCGATATCGCTTTGTGAGAGTTCGTCAGCCATAGTGGAATTTTGCTTGCCGGCCGCTCCAATGAGCAAAGAAGTACAGGCATTTTGTTCCACGAACCCGCGTAAAGCTGCCGGGCAATTTTCGGACGGCTGCGGTAAAGCCACTCCCCACTGCGGCGATGCCGGGCGACATCCTTACTCAACCTTCTACGAACACCTACTCTGATAAGCCTGTTTTATCAGGCGGACAACCTTCAAAGCTAAACAATAACAGCAGCTTCGTCGAACAGCATAGACTCCGCCAGCAACCGGCAAGTCCAACCCCAGGCCGACGGCCCCGGCAACCCGAACCAGGAGTGGCTCGTCACCGCTGAAGCCGACGGCACCTACAAAATCCAGCCCTCTTACGACAAGGATTTAGCGGTCGGCGTCGCCGGCTCCAGCAAAGACAACGGCGCATCGGTCGAGCTTCTCACTGATGACAACGGCTCCAACGAGCGCTGGAAACTAACCCCAGCCGACGGAGGATACACCCTCACCCCGCAGAATTCGACCGGCTCGACAATGAACGTCGCCGGGCCAAGCTCCGCCAACGGCACGCATGTGCAGATTTGGCAGGCGACCGGCGGGACTAATACGGTGTTTGCGTTTGGGAAGAGCTGAGTGACTACCAATAAAATGGCCTGCTGAACATCTCAGCAGGCCATTTTATAGTTCTGAACAAAGCGAGTTTCGTCCAGCAAAGAATTACATCAGATTTTAGCTTAGGTCTGATCATCCGAGGCGGCAAACGTTGCGGCGAAGCTGCCGAGTTTATCCGGTGTAGCCAAAGTCGCGGAATTGTCGCTGTTGGAGACTTTGCCCCAATCCAAAAATCTTACGTGACCGTCGCACATAATGTAGTTGTTTGATCCATCTACAAAGTCGGTGATAGTCGCTGTGTTGAGGCGCGGGTGCACGATCGTGTCGCTGTGCATATGACGGATTGTGGCGACTGGAGTAGCGTTATTATCATGGTTGCCGAAACTGGCGGCGCTGTTGTCGGCATACGACCAGCTAAATCCTGGCTCGCAGGCGTGATACTGATCCGACTCGAAGTGGTTTATAGCCGATGGTGTAAACCAGGCCCGGTTCTGACCTTCCGAATGCGAATTGGGATCAATGTTAGTTAACGCGGTGTGCAAGTTTAC
>CAXSEA010000175.1:0-7731 GCA_964235675.1 uncultured Armatimonadales bacterium
CGGTGTTGTACCAGATCAAATCGGCGTGGCCGTCGCGGTTGAAGTCGAAGCGGGTGGATGATGGCGACGGGGCCGGCCCTGCCGCAGGCGTGACCGTTAGTGTCGCCGTTTTGGTGACGCTACCTGACTGAGCCGTAATCGTCACCGTCGTCGCTGTAGTCACGGCTTTGGTAGTAACCGTGAACACGTGTGACGAGTAGCCCGAATCAATTGTCACTGTAGATGGAACCATTGCTACCTTCGTGTTGCTCGACATCAGTGTCACCGTAGTCGTGGCGACAGCATCGCCGGTAAGGTAGATCCGACTGCTCATCTCTGTCGCGCCTCCAACTAATGTGGCGGGGCCGAGCGTCACTTTCGAGAGCGCGTCTGCGGAGACGTTTGCGGGCGTGACGCTGAGAGCTGCCGTTTTGCTCGTCGAGCCAGCGGTTGCCGTTATAACCACGCTCGCAGCAGCCGTAACGCTCTTTGTAATCACCGTAAATTTGGCCGAGCTAGCGCCGGCGGCTACGACCACCGAAGTAGGTACAACCGCCGCAGACGTGTTGCTGCTCGAAAGCGCCACGGGGATTGTCGAAGGTGCGGGCGCAGTGAGCGTCACCGTACCCATGGAGCTAGCTGAACCACCCACCACTGTAGTCGGATTGAGTGACACTCTGCTCAGGGGCGCAATAGAGGCAGCCAAACTCGGCACGGTGATCTTGAACACCGTACCCTCGTCGCTGGTACCGCCGTGTTCGGCAACACCATAGAGCGTGCCGTCGTTGGATTCGATAAGAGGAGCGAGGCGCAGTAATGCGCCATCGGCGTTGCTGCCGTTCTTATCGGAGCTAAATGCATAAACTACATTGAACTGCCCGGACGGCGTGATGCTGTATATCACGCCATTGCCGCCGGAGCTGCCGTAATAAGTGGTGCCGTAAAAGACACCATCTGTGCCTAGTAGCAGGCCGGCGGCGGGGTTGCAGCCGTCGGTGTTGTAATAGCCGAGGTAGTTGGGATTTGATCCGCCACCCTCAAGGAAGTAGGCAGTCGTGAAGGAGTACAGTGTGGTCAGCGTGCCTGATGGAGTCATTTTGAACAGCGTGCCCGACCCTCCGGTTCCCCCAGAGGACGCCGCGCCATACAAATCACCGTCGCTGCCCAGCACTAGCGGCCCGGCGAGCGTCGCGCCGTCGGCGTTTGAATAATTCGCCCCGTTGCGATCGCTAAAGGTATGCAGGAGAGTAAATGTTCCGGATGGGGTGATCTGAAACAGGACGCCATTGCCGTATGCACCGCCGCCTAACGTGCCGCCGTAGAAGTTGCCGTCGCTGCCCTGGCAAAGCCCAGCCTCCGGATGCATACCGTCGGAATTGATACCGCTGTTGCTGCTGCTCGCGGCGGCAAACGAGTGCAACGTGGTGAACGTGCCGTCCGGCGCGAGCTTAAAAATTGTTCCTGTGCCATTTGCGCCACCGAAGGATGCCGTACCATAGAAGTTGCCGTTCTTGTCGGCAATCAAATGGGCATAGGGAGACGTGCCGTCGAGGTTGTCGAGGTTAGTGTTTTCAGCGGAGAAGGAGTAGAGTACCGTGACGTCACCGCCTAGAGTCGATTCGAAGATGGTGCCTCTTCCGTTATCACCGCCCCCGGATGTGGTGCCGTAGAGCGCGCCATCTGGACCGACAGTCAGACTGTCGTAGGGCATAGCACCGGAGGGATGACCGAACTCATACAGCGTCGCTATCTGGCCGGATGGCGTAATGCTGAAAAGCGTACCGTTATTATAGTCGGTGCCGCTAGACGTAGTGCCGTAGAAATTGCCGTCGCTTCCAGTCGTGAGGCCACCGCTCGGATACATGCCTGCGGACACGCCGAATGGATAATACGAGTTGAACGCGCCTGACGCCGTTAGGTTGTATACCGCGCCTAACCCGTCTGGACCGCCCAGACTGGTCCCAATCAACGAGCCGTCGCTGGCAAATGTCGGGCTTCCAACCTCATCGCCTGCATCCATGCTGGTAAATGAGTGCAGCGTGGTCAGCGTGCCTGAAGCGACAAATTTAAAGAGAGTTCCATACCCGTAAACTCCGCCCACCTCGGACACGCCATAGAACGAGCCGTCGCTGTTCTGGACTAGCGCGCCGATAGGATCCGCGCCGCTAGCGTTGACGCCGCGAGCGCCGGAGCTGCCGCTTGACGTCGGCGAGCTGAAGCTGTACAGCACGGTCAGAGCGCCGGCGGGCGTAATCTTGTAAATCGTGCCGTACTCGTTAGCGCCGCCGCCCTCCTGGGTAGTGCCGTAAAAATCACCGTCGCTCGCGAGCGTCAGGCTGCCTGCCGGAAAATCCCCACCCGTGCCGATGTCGAACGAATACAGGAGCGTAAAGACGCCGGCTGGCGTGATCTTAAATACAGTTCCGGCGCCATTTGTACCGCCGTCAGGCGCGACTCCGTAGAAGCTGCCGTCGCTGCCCGGAGTCAGCGCGAACCCAGCCCCGTAGCCGTCAGCGTTGGTGCTGACTCTATTGGTGTGAGTGGTGATCGCGCCGAAGCTGTGCAGGACGGTCAGCGTGCCCGCGGGAGTCATCTTGAAAATTTCTCCCGCGCCGTTTGCGCCTCCGGCTGGCGTCGCGCCATAGAAATTGCCGTCGGAGCCGACCGTCAGCTCGGTCTGGTTGGCACTGTTTTGCTCATCGGTAAAAGAGTACACGACCGTCTCGACACCGGCCGGCGTGATTTTGTATACGGTGCCGCCGTCGTTAGCGCCACCGTTTTGAGTGGTGCCGTAAAAGTTGCCGTCGCGGCCAAGAGCGAGTTTTCCACCGGGAAATATGCCGTCGTCTCCGCCGCTAAAGACATATAGAGTCGTCAGCACGCCGCCCGGCGACAGCTTGAAAACGGTTCCTCTCAAACTATCGTCTTCGCCAGTAGAGGTAACGCCGTAGTAGTTACCGTCGCTGCCTAGGGTTAGGGAGCCGTTGGGAAAGTCGCCGCCAACATCGGCGATGCTGAACGAATGAAGCGTGGTGAACGCAACCCCGGAGGCAGCTTGAGCATGTGCTGCTTGTGGAATGATGCCGAGGCTAAAAAGAGCGCTGGCAACAAATAGCATGTAACAGCCGCGTGCAAGGAATGAAAAGCGAGAGGGCATAAGAATGGCACCCTAAAGACGCGAGGTAGAATTAGCCCAGATACAAGCGGCATGCTATTATAGCAATTTACTTTTTTAGAGTCAATTAATAGAACGTATGCCTTAGTGGCCCACTACGTCTGGTCGCATGTTTGAAACACAATATAACTACGCTTTTGGAATTGGCACGACGCCTCCTCCTCGTCGGTTGCGGCAGAGGTCGGCCGACAAGTCCATTACTCACAATTTACGCACCGTTTTTCCGTACACCACTCGCGAGTAGTTAGCCTGTAACCGGGGTAAACTCTCAATTGTTATCTATCGACTTCAGCGTAGCTGCTTTCCATCGCACCTTAACTCCCCGCAGCCTAGCGTCAGCACTCTTCAATCATTATCGGTGGCACAATAGAAAGGTCACGGGCAACCGCTTATGTTTAAGCTTCCCGTATTCGGCTCGCGGGGGAAGGTCGACAGCAATGTCGATAGCCACGCCAGGGGCCATGTCGGCGCAAGGCCGCCGCAGCCGTTCAGCGAGAATACGCTGCACAAGACGGCCCGCATCAAGGATGCCACTGTTGTAGAGGGTGTCTGTCCCTACTGCGCGGTGGGATGTGGCCTGCATATCTACACCAAGGGCGGCAAGATTGTCGATATCGAAGGCAATCCCCGCTCGCCCATCAACCAGGGCACGCTTTGCCCCAAGGGCGCGAATACCTTCCAGCTCGTCAACAACCCGCACCGGGTGACGAACGTCATGTACCGCGCGCCGTATTCCACAGCTTGGGAGCTGAAATCGCTCGATTGGGCGATGGAGCAGATCGCGCAGCGCGTCTACGACGCCCGCGAAAAAGATTTCGAGCGCATGACTCCCGACGGCGCGCTGACGCTCAACCACGTGAAAAGCTTTGGCACGCTCGGCGGCGCGACGCTCGACAACGAAGAAAATTATCTTATCAAGAAGCTGCTGTCGTTTGGTCTGGGCGTGGTCTCCATCGAGAACCAGGCCCGCATCTGACACTCCGCTAGCGTGCCCAGTTTGGGCGCGTCCTTTGGTCGTGGTGCCGCCACCACCTACCTACAGGATCTAGCGAACAGCGACTGCATTCTCTTTATGGGCTCCAATATGGCCGAGGCCCATCCGGTCGGCTTCCGCTGGCCGATGAAAGCCAAGGCGCGCGGCGCCAAGCTGATCCACGTCGATCCGCGCTTCACGCGCACGTCGGCGCTCTGCGACCGGCACGTGCAAATTCGCGCCGGCTCCGACATCGCGTTTTTGGGCGCGATCATCAATTACATACTCCAGAACGATTTGTGGTTCAAGGAGTACGTGATGGCGTATACCAACGCGTCGTTTATTATCGACCCCGAGTACCGCGACACCGACGAGATGGGCGGCATGTTCTCCGGCTTCAACAAGCAGACCGGCGAGTATGACGGCGCAACCGGCAACTGGGGCTACAAAGGCTCGGTCGGCGAGAACGAGCAGCACGAGAAAGAAACCAAGCAGCAGGAAACCAGCGCCAAGCCGCAGGGCGCGGGCCAAAGCGGCCAGCAGAACTCCGGCGCAAGCCAAGGCGTCCATGGCTACGCGGTCATGGGCGGAGCGTCCTCGCACAACAAGCCGCAGGACGCGCTCGTCACCATGCCCGACGGCGAAGGTGACGACGAAGGCAAGCCCTACAGCGACCCGACCCTTCAGGACCCGAACTGCGCGATGAACGTCATGAAGCGACATTTCCAGCGCTACACGTTCGAGATGGCCGCAGAAATCTGCGGCTGCGCCCCGGAGCAGATCAAGGCGGTCGCGGATATGCTGGTCGCCGCCAGCGGGCCGGACAAAACGGCGGCGCTCTGCTACGCGGTCGGCTGGACTCAGCACACCACCGGCGTGCAGATTATCCGCGCCGCGAGTATCCTCCAGCTCCTGCTCGGCAACATGGGACGCCCCGGCGGCGGGATCATGGCTCTACGCGGCCACTGCACCATCCAGGGCTCGACCGACGTCCCGACTCTCTACGACTCGCTGCCGGGCTATATCCCGCAGCCCGCCGCCGAAGAGCACCACGAAACCATCGACGAGTTCGTCAAGTACGAATCGTTCTCCAAGGGCTACTGGGCCAACCAGAAAAAGTTCGTCGTCTCCATGATGAAGGCCTGGTACGGCGACGTCGCCCAAAAGGAAAACGACTACTGCTGGAAGTGGCTGCCGCGCGTCGATGACGACCATTCCATGCTGCCGTACTTCGACAAAATGTCCAAGGGCGAAAAGACCGGCTATTTCATGCTCGGCCAGAACCCGGCGGCGGGCGGCCCCAACGCGGGGCTAGTCCGCGCCGGACTGCGCAAGCTGAAATGGCTGGTGGTCGCCGACTGGTTTGAGACCGACACCGCGACCTTCTGGAAAAACGACCCCAAGGGGCCGCCATCGGAAGAGATCGGCACCGAAGTGTTCTTCATTCCCGCCGCGACCGTGGTGGAAAAGGAAGGCTCGTTCACCAACACCCAGCGCCTGATCCAGTGGCACGACAAGGCTATCGACCCGCCGGGCGATTGCCGCTCCGACGCTTGGTTCATTTACAACCTTGGCAAGCGTCTCAAAGCGATGTACGCCGGCTCCACCGACCCCAAGGACGACCCCATCAAAGCCCTTACCTGGGACTACGACGAGGACGAGCCCAAGGTGCTGCCCGACGGCTCCGTCAGCAAGGTGGAAGGCGAACCGGACATCAACAAGATCGCCGCCGAGATCAACGGCTGGCACGTCAAGGAGATCGACCCGGAAACTCAAAAGCCGAAGCTGCTCACCGGCTTCTCCGAGCTGAAGGACGACGGCTCCACCGCCTGCGGCTGCTGGATTTATTCCGGCATCATGCCCAAGCCCGGCTACAACCGGGCGCGGGAGCGCACCATTACCAATAACAGCGTCCAGCCGAACTGGGGCTACGCCTGGCCCAACAACCGGCGCGTGATGTACAACCGCGCCTCCGCCAAGCCCGACGGCACGCCCTGGTCGGAAGCCAAAAAGCTGATCTGGTGGGACGCCGAAAAGAAGCACTGGGTGGGCGACGACGTTCCCGACTGGGAACCGGATAAAGACCCCGCGTACAGGCCGAAAAAAGACTCCAAGGGGATGGAAGCGATCAGCGGCGCTGACGCGTTTCTGATGAAGCCCGACGGACGCGCGTGGCTCTACGCCCCCGGCGGCACCAAGGACGGCCCGCTGCCGACGCACTATGAACCCGCCGAGTCGCCGGTCGCCAACGTGCTCTACCATCGGACTGCGTCGGCCCCGTCCACACGGTATATGGAATCGCAGCTCAACCCGGTCGCGCATCCGCCGTCGCCGGAGTTCCCGGTGGTCGCCTGCACCTTCCGGGTTACCGAGCAGTACCTGAGCGGCCCGATGTCGCGCTTCAACTCGTGGCTCAATGAATTGATGCCCGCGATGTTCGTCGAGATCAGCCCGGAGCTGGCCAGCGAGCACGGCATCGAAAACGGCGGCTGGATGTCGGTGACCAGCGCGCGCGGCACGATCTCCGCCCGCGCCTTGGTCACCCGCCGCCAAAAGCCGATGACCGTCCTCGGCCAGTTGGTCCACCAGATCGGCATTCCGTTTCACTGGGGCTACGCGGGCGAGACCGTTGGGGGCGTCGCCAACGACCTCACGTCCCTGGTCGCCGACCCGAACGTCTCGATGCACGAGGCCAAGGTCTTCGCCTGCCGCGTCTCATCAGGCCTGTCAAAAGGCACCCAGACCGAGCCCACCGTACCCTACGAGCCGTGGGCCAACCGCGAGGACGTGCCGGAGACGCCGAAATCGGCGCAGCCGGAAGGGCATATGCATAAGAGCCTATAACTGGAACTAAGCCCTGGTTTATGATGAGTCGGGACGAGGTTTATACCGGACTCAACGCTACTGCAATGTGTTGCTCGTTCGCTTTAAAGTACTCCAGTGTCAGTTATGAAAATGGAAAATATCATAGACTATCTGGACGCGGCTTCCAAGCGTTTGGGCTACTTGCAGGCAACAAAGTGCGGCGTAGCATTTGCGATTGATTATCTACTGACTTTCAGGAAATCTGAACTTGTGGCATCTGAAGGTAATACGACTATGTTTGTGCGTGGAGCATGAGGGAGGTAACAGCCCACCCGACCGATTTTGGCAATTCAGATTTCCTGAAAGTCAGTAAGTTTGATTCCCTGCTCCCGGAGCTGTCGAAGGAAATACTTCAAGTCGCCAGAAAGCAGCAACTCGGTGAAGTAACAGAGCACGAGCATAAACTGCTACGTAATCGGTACTGGGCGGCATCGGATACTTTGCAGCATAAGGTTAACAACTCGCATGGTCAGATAGACGATTGCTGTCAGTTTCATATTCGAGCCCTAAGAGCCTCTACGGTTTGCTTGAGAATACCAAATGCTGCTGACGAAGGCTGGGATGATGTTGGCAATTGCTTTGGACTTTTTATTGAGCTCGTCAATGCCATTGAAGACCACTCGCCGGAGATCGAACAGCTGCTGCACAAGCATTTTGAAAATGTTGAGAGTCAGCATCGAAGAAGATAACCGACGCATAAACTACCGAAATGAAACTTTCCATTATATTTCCGCTCCTA
>CAXSEA010000176.1:0-7717 GCA_964235675.1 uncultured Armatimonadales bacterium
GCGTCTACACGAACGCCCGAAACAATCTGCACCGCCGCGCCGAGGGTTTTCGCCACATGCATTTTCCGCGCATGCACGAGCACCACGGCCTTTATCACTTTAATTTGAACACCTTCGGCGGCACCAAAGCCGCCGCCGCAGCCACAGGAGTGCAGGTTTACCAACCGGCGCAATTCTGGCCTTCGTTCTGTCTTGCCAGCGCCTTGTTCGCTCTAGCGACAATCGTCGCCGTTCTCGCCCTGCGCGACCGCAAGCGCGGCCAGCCCGCGCCCGAGGACGTCGCTTCGTCTGCAGCCGCAGCCGCCGCGTCGAGCGATGAATCGGTCAGCTGGGCGTCCTTTGTCGACGCCATGAAATCGGTGCCGCACCTCATGACCATCGCCGTGGTGGCGTTCATGGGAATGGGCTGCATCATGTTCATCGTGAAGAATTTCGCCCTCGACGAGCTTGGCATCTCCGAAACGACCTTTGGCCTCCTAGTGCTGGGCCCCGCCATTGTGATCGGCGCGCTCGCCATTCCACTTGGGCGCATCAGTGACAAGGTCGGCAAAGTAGTAGCGATCCGCGCCGGATTTATGCTGGCGACCGCCGCGATGTTCTCCCTCGTTATCCTCAACCATTTCCCCGAGTGGAAGCAGCTCGGCTTCATGGTCGGCGCGTCGCTGCTCGGCGTCGGCTTCGTCACCGCCTTCCCGGCCTGGATGGCCTTGCTGACCACTATCGGCGGCGACGCGCGGCGCGGCACGATTGTCGGGGCGGTCAGCACGGGGCAGGGGATTGGGGCGATTATCGGCGTGGAGATCGGCGGCTGGCTCTACTCACACGCCTCGCGCAATCCGCACACGGCCCACGCCGCGCCGTTTTTCGCCAGCGGCATCCTGCTGGGCGCGGCGACTCTGCTAACTTTCCTGCTGATTCACGGCCGCAACGGCGAGTCGTCCGAGCAATCCATAGAAGCGCTGCCGCGCCCGCTTAGCGGCGTCGCCGCAGCGTAAAAATAATGGTTGCGCGCCGGTTGTTTCTCATCCGGTTTTCAGCAACGGAATGGCTGCTTGCGCAACTTAGGTGATTATGCTATACTGCGCTTACCGTACCTACGCCGTATTTTCATATGGAACGGTGCCGATTAAGCCATGGTCTGTTGCCCGACGCGCCGCCCTGATCGAATGAAATCAGATCGGCGGCAGGTATTTTCCAAGGCTGCTTACGCTTCCGATCAGTGCAGTCTACCGCCGATGCCACGCCCTTTTTTGATCTGCGGCTTGCAGCGCCTATTTCTATCTATGTGCTTGTCTCCCCGCGCTGCCGGACTGCCTGCTTGTAGCTGCCCTTGCCTATCCGCCGAATGCCTGCGCCTGAAGCGTGCCTGAAACAGTATGTCTACCGGCTATCGTCAATCCAGCGAAGCGGCGGCTTCCAAACGCTTGCCTCTCATCGATACGCTTTGCCAGGCTGATCGCCGGCAAAATAGTCTCTCGTTGTAGAAAGACCGACTCATGAAAGATATTAGCTTGTCGCGTCATTATCTTCCTGCACTTGTATTTACTTCCCTGCTCGCGCTCGCCGCGCTTATGCCCTTTACCGCCGATGCGCAGCCCCTGGCCGCCTCGACGGCAAGCCCGTACGTCGGCACCGCGTCCGCCAAAGAGATGTACCGGCAGTACGCGATCAAAGAGCGCCAGCTGGAAAAGCACGGCAGCGCCGACGCACTGGCGACTTCGCTTGCGCGAATCCGCACCAGCCGTGCGGCTGCAATGGCTCACCTGAACCCGCACGTAGTTACTGGAGCCGATGCGGTCTCGTCCACCGTGCAGACCGAAGACTACACTCTTCCATTGGAAGATGTCGACAGCAGCGGCAACGATATCGCTCCAGCCAGCCTGGCCAATACCGGTGCCAACATCGATCCGGCCTGGTTCCCCGACGAGAGCTTCATTTGCTATTCGTCGGTTCGCTCCAGCGACGGCCTGTTTCACCTGTTCGCGATTCCCGCCACCGGTATCGATACTTCCGACACTACCACAAGCACCAAGCTGGCTGCGCGGCAGGCACAGATCAGCCAAATGACTACTGATACTGCCGGCGCGCCGACCAACGAGCGCTGGCCGAGCCTAGTCAGCGCCACGCAGATCGCCTACTGCCAGTCCACTGGATCTAGCCCCGCCGGGCCGTACTCCCTAGTGGTCGCCCCTGTTCTCATTAACGCTACGACTAACCTGCCCTATGTCGATCAAACTCATGCTGCCGTTGAAGTGCAGGCGAGTGGGGTCGCAGGCCAGATCGCGTCCGTCGAGCACCCTGTTTATGTCGGCGACTTTATTATCTTCGCCGCTATCAAGAACGGCGAATCGACATACCATTTGTACTCATACACGATTTCAAATGGAGCGACCACCCAACTTACCGCCGGCGCAGCGGACGAGGAAAATCCGAGCGTTATTTCCACGCCGAACGGCCAGAGTCTGCTCGTTTTCGACAGCACCGCCACCGGCTACCCGTCCAACAGCACGACCCTGCCGCTGACCGCGACGGGAGTCAGCGCCACCAACCAACGCAATATCTTTGCTACGACCACTACGGCGACCCTGGCTGTGAAAGTAACGGGCAACACTACGGCCACCGCTACGGCAACCAGTGTAGAGCCGTCGCTTGGCTATGTAACCGCGAATCAATCCGCCGGCATCGGCGAAGGCGTCCATCTGTTCTTTTCCAGCAACCGGATCGGCGGCCATTATAACATTTATGATTTTCCGATTACGATAGCCGGTAGCGGCGGCAGCCAGGCAATCGTTACGGGCGAGGCGACCGGGAACCTCGCCAACATCGTCTTGACCAGTGACCCGCAGGGCGCCGATTCCGCCGCCGCTCCCGCTCCGGTCGGCTCCTACGACAACCTGGAAGTCGCCGCGCCTCCGTTTATTACATTCAATTCGGTTCTCTACGTGTCGGCGCGCTACCTCGTCAACAATATCAACGATAATCCCGTCTCTAACGGCGCTCTTCGTTACGGCACGACCCCGGCGACCACGGATTTCGCCGGGCAAGCAATCGATACCGAGCTGCAGCCCACAAACACACTTGCAAACTCGGCAGGTGTGTTTCAATTCGCGGGGGCATTCCCGGCTGAAACGCAAACTCTCAATCCGAGCGGCTCGTTTGAAGTAATGGCTTCGCATGACGCCGACATCGACGCGCCGAGCCTGCTCCGCTACAGCGATAACGAAGTGATCCATATCACTGCCGCTCCCGGCGATCTGAACGATCCGATTCGCCAGGCCAACGCAAGCCAAACCCTCTATTTCCTCGTCCGCCTCTCTGACCGTCAGACCGGCGTCGGCGACGCCTACCTGCAAATCAAAGACCCGAACAGCATCTACCAGCAAAACTCCGGTCTTGAGCACAAGGTCTACACCAAAGATGGCGTGGTCCGAGACGCAAATGGCAATACTTTGCAATTAGGCGTCATCGAGCCGGCTGCCGATGCCCCTCTACACCCATACTCCAACGAAGCGACCAGGCTTTTCGGCGCAGCCGACATCTCTGGAAATGGAGCCATCGGCGGGTTCGTTATGCCGCAGCAGCCGATCTATCTCGGCAACCTGCGCCAGTCCACCCCAAGCGGCTACGAAGCGCCGGATCGTGGCACGAACTTGTTGTTCGGCTATGGAGCGGATTATCCCGATCAACCACCGACCACTACGACGACGGCCAATTATGCGCAGGGCTACTATAAAGGCGCTCCCATCGCCTCGTTTGCTGGCGCTAGCGCAGGCGCAGTTACTTTAACCATCACGGGCGAGGACTTCCTGTAAACGATTTACTCGCAGCGGCCACCGAATGACCAGCCAGTGTTCAACACCGATGGTTCGGTGGCGACTACTGATTCAAGTTACGGCTACACCAACAATCTTAATTCGCAAACGCAATTAACGGGCTGCGCACTTGATCTTTATGACTCTGGCGGCACCTACCGTGAAACGGTAACGATCGTCAACAACACGTTTACGCCAAGTACGACTGCTCCTCAGAATGCTACGTTTACCGTCACGCCGCTTTTCAATAACTACGTCGCCCAAACAACGCCGTTATTTAAAGGCGATGGCAAGGCTCTCTACGGTCCGCCTCTGGCATCCGCAGGCGGCTTCGCAGTCATTCATCAAGTCGGCTACTATGATCCGCAAGGTGTGGAAGTAGACGCCGAATCGATTCAGGCCGGGACCGGCACACAAATCGACGCGACTAATCCTATCAACTTCAGTGTCCCTACCTTTATCCCTGGTGTGGATGACATACTTCCCTACTCGGCTCAACCTGCGCCGACCGATCCCGTCAGCGGAAACTCGGAATGGGTGCACCTCACTCCTTCCGGTATCGACGACGGCAATGGCGGGGTTCTTTATGAAGGCACCTGGACCACTCCGAAAACGCCGAGCGACTGGTATATCGACGCCATAGCCTACGACAACGCGGACGGAAACATCAACAACGATCCTAACGCGGCAAACGCTGAAAATTGGCGTATCTACGATAATGTTTGGGGCTTTAGCACATACAGCTTCGTGGCTCACACAAATCCGGGTGGCATCCTGCTTGTCAACGATTACATGCTGCCGCAGAAGTTTCTTTCTGAAGGCATCTCTGCCGGCAACGCTCCTGTCGCCTATTTTGGCGCTGAGTCGTACCTGACGGATATCGATGCCGATCCTCAGTCTGCCGACAACGCGCAGCAGCTTGCCTCCCTGCCTGATGTCGGCTTCACGCAAGTGCCGAACATAACTGGAGTCAACACTACGCTTAGCATGCTGTACCACCGGCCTTCCGAGGACGGCTACTCGAATGCGCCGTACTATCCGAACGGCCTTGGAATTGACTCGTACACCGACGGTCAGCAGAACGCAGTGGATGACACTATCACGCCGCCGACCTTCCCGCTTCAGTCGTCGTATACAGGACTGAACTCAATCGTATCCGCTGCTGGCTTTGCGGGTTACCCGAGCAAAACGCCGAATCCACCTAGTCAACAGTACGATATTTGGCGCATCCTGTGCCGAGGGCCGGTGCCAGCGTCTATTCTTAATGACTACTCGCCCACTGTTACCCAGCAGCGAGCCGATGTCACCGATAATCAACCGACGAAGAAAATTTTGACCAGTCCTTCCTGCGTTATCTGGTCGTCGCCACTCGCCGGCGAGGAGTTCGCTGATAACGGAACCATTGCCGATCCGAACACGGAGTCGCTACTTGAAGCCTTCGTCAATGGAAGCACTTATCAAAACATCTCGTTCCAGGGCGGCGGCCGCCTCTTCGTAGAAGGAACGAACGTCGGCTTCGCCACCAACGCTAACAGCTCTTTCTACAGCGGATTGCTTGGAGCCACTTATGGCGGCGAGACCAACGACAATACGCCCGATACATTCACTCTAAAAGGCAATCTCAACCAGACGGATTACATCTCTAACGATGCTTATGTCAATAACGATGGCGACAACGTTATTGGCCTCTCAGACATCGGACACGGCAACTTCAAAGCGACGGAGTCAGGAACGGCCTTCAACACTCCCACACAAGACTGGACTTATGAACCTCCGGCCGTTTCGACAACCACAACCGGAGTGTCCCTCCAGTTGGCCTTTCTTTTAGGAGTCAGCGGAGATGTCACCGACCGTTCCGACGCGAGTTTGATCGACGGCGGTAATGGGCTCTCCTTTGTGGATACGTTCGCGAACTCCCTCACGACAACGCCTCCAACTACTGGTTTGCTGCTTCAGACAACTGCGGAAGCCAGCGAGCTTGTCGGCAATGCCAGCTCGGACCGCTTGTCGTACACAGCGTTCGCGCCTCCGGCAAATGCCGATTTCGGAGGCGGCCTAGTCGCATACTCGTCGTTTGGCCTTGAGTCGGTCAGTCAGAACGTGCGGGAAGTGACAACATTGCTCGACTCTACTGGCACGAAGCCACCTGATATTCCCTCCTTTACAGTGGATAATCAGCGCTCCGACCTCTTGCACAACATGATCTGTTTCCTGCGCACCGGATCAATCGCGGGAGTTGTCACCACTAGTACCGGCAGCAACCCGACTGCCCCGCTTGGCAACGCTGTCGTTTCAGCCTTCATCAATGCAGGGGGAGGAGTCAGCACTCCGGTCGTTACCTACACCGGTGTCTCTGATACAACGACTGGCCGCTTCAGAATCGTCGGCCTGCCTCCAGGTAAATATGGTTTGACTGCCTACGCTCCAGGCTACTCGTTCACGCAGAACAACGGCACCGGGGTCTACGTGCACGGCGGCGACATCGGCACCGACAACATCACCGCCTTTGCCACCCAGCCTGGATCGTTGAGCGTTACGGTAGACGACTCCATCACAGGCAACGGCGTCTCAAACGTTACTGTGACCGCTTATGAGGCCAGTAACTATGGGCAGCCAGGCGATGTCTCATTTACGGAAGTTACCAACAGCACCGGCACTGCGACCATCAGTGGCGTGACCACCGGTAGCTACGTCATTGTTGCAACGCCTCCAGCAGGCAGTACATACTCTGTAACAGTATATGGACAGAGTGGGACCACGCCGGATACGCCAGTTGCGGTGACAGCTTCAAACACGACATCGGTTACGGTCAAACTGAATGCCGCTGCCGCTACTATCTCCGGTACTGTCACAAATGCCGCTGGCGCGGCTGTCGGGGGAGCCACGGTTACCTTTACGAACACGAGTTCCACAGGCACCAGCCCCGCGTCAGTCACGACGGCTGCGGACGGAACTTACACAGTCATCAATGTGCAGCCGGGGACCTACACTCCGACCGCTACCGCTACCGGATACATGACTGACACGTTAAGCAATCTCACCGTAGTCTCTGGACAAGCCGTCACTGGCGAGAACTTCACGCTGACCCCGCCGTCATTCGGTACTATCGAAGGCGCGGTCGAAGACGCCAACGGTAACCTTGTTAGCGGCGTTACCGTGACGCTGACCTCTACAAGCGCTACGGCGCAGTCGGCGACTACCGGCACAGCGTTCGCCGATGCGACCACTCCCACGAGCAACGACAATGTCGAGTTTACGAGCGTCGAGTTCGGCACCTACACCGTAACCGCCGTATCGGCCCTCGGCAACGTCAGCGAAACGGTGACGCTGAGTGCGGCGGACGTGACCTTCCCCACGATCCAGTTGCCGTCGGTGCATGCGTTTACCTATCCTGCCGGCGATGCAGTCAACACGTTGCAGATGATCTCTGCGCCATATGACTACACCAGCACGGGAGACACGCTTGCCGAATTGTTCGGCTATACTGATCCGAAGATCACGACCTGGGAGCCGGCCATCAATCAGTACGCGACCCCTGGCGTCTCGCCCGCGGATACGCTGCACCTGGGAGTTGGTTATTGGGTTCGCTTCCCGGCATCCGAGAATCTGTTGATCGCCGGCACTCCGACGACCTCGAACACATTTACCATCCCGCTGACTCAAGGATGGAATATGATTGGCGAGCCGTTCGTCGGCGCGAACGTGCCGGTGAGCAGCCTGCAAGTGATGGTCGGTACGACGGGTTACTCGTTCGCTCAAGCCAGCAGCCAGCAGCTGCAGCTCATCGGCCCAACCTTGTACACCTACGCGCCGGGTGACACTGCCTATGAGTCAATCAGCGGGGGCGATACGATCAACGAATATCAGGGCTACTGGATCCACGCATTGACAGGCGTCACGCTGGT
>CAXSEA010000177.1:0-7529 GCA_964235675.1 uncultured Armatimonadales bacterium
CTACAGCTCTGAATTCTGCTAGATATCGATAGCTAAAGTCTATAACAGGCTCTAGGGGGGTTGATTTCACAGAAGCGACGGCACGTCGGGAGCGATGGGCACCTGCAAAACGGTGGGGCCGCTGCGGTGGCAGGCGGCCTGCACCGCCGCGCGCACCTGATCCATGGTGGCCGCGCTTTCCACGGCGCAACCGTAGCCCTGCGCCAGGTGCAGGATATCCACCCCCGGCAAGTCCAGGCCCGGAACGCCCGGCGTGTCCTCCACTTTGGCAAAGGCTTTGAGGATAGCGTATTCCGCGTTGTCCGGCACCACCACCACCAGCGGCAGTTTGTGTCGCGCCGCCGTCCACAACGATTGCACCGAGTAATGGAACGATCCATCGCCGATCACCGCGATCACCGGGCGGTTGCGTCCCGTGTCGCGCTCCGCCAGCGCTATCCCGACGGCGGCGGGCAGGCCAAACCCCAAACCGCCGCTGGCCATGGTAAAGAAGGAAAGCGGCTCGGTCACCTTCCAGTGGGCGTGCAGGGCTGCCAAATTGGAAGGTGATTCCTCGACCAGCACGGCGTGTTCCGGCCGGGCCGCGTTCAGCGCCGCGAACAGCGCCGCGGCGGGCAGGGGCATGGATGCTTCCGGCGCAGGGGGCGCGGGTAGCGACGCGGGCGGTCGGCGATCGGCGGTGTAGCCTTGCAGCAGGGAGTTCAACGCGTCCAGCGCCAGGGCTGGATCGGAAAGGAGGGCGTCGCCTACGGGAGCGCGGGCGGCCTCGTCCGGGTCATCGGTAATCTGCCACAGCATAGTGCCTTTGGGCAGGTAGTCGCCCGCCACGTAAGGGTAGTAGCGGAACACCGGGGCTCCTATGACCACGGCCAGGTCGTGCCCCCGCAGCTTCTCCGCAAGCGGCGCGATGGCGAAAGGCAGCACCCCCTGGTACAAAGGATGGTCTTCGGGGAACGCGACCCGCTCGCCGGCGGGCGGCGCGTAAACGGCGGCCTTCAGCGTCTCGGCCAGTTTGATCCCGGCCTCCCATCCGCCGGAGCGCTCCACGCCCGCGCCGATGACCAGCGCCGGATTTTTGCTTTGCCGCAAAGCTTCCGCGACGCGCTTCAAGCGGTCGGGGTCGGGAGCCGCGCGGTGACTCACCGAGCGGGCCTGGGCGGGCAGGCCGCTTGGTTTGTCCCAGTCGTCCAGCGGCAAAGAGAGATAAACCGGCCCTTGGGGCGGCTGCACGGCAGTCGCGTAAGCGCGCATGAAAGCGCCGGGAACGTCCTCCGGGCGGGACGGCTGGTAGGCCCACTTCACCCAGGGGCGCGGCAGCACATTCGGCTCCACATTCGTCAGCCACGGGTCGAGGAGCAGCATCTCCCTGGTCTGCTGGCCCGCCGTCACGATTAGCGGCGTCTTGTTCATGAAGGCCGTTACGAGATTTCCCATGGCGTTGCCGGTTCCCGCGCAGGTATGGACATTGACCACGGCGGGCTTGCCGGTCGCCTGCGCGTAGCCGTCGGCCATAGCCATGACCGATGCTTCTTGTAAAGCGAGGACATAGGTAAAGTCGCTGGGGAAGTCCTTTAGGAAAGTCTCCTCCGTGCTGCCAGGATTGCCGAAGACGGTCGTCAAGCCGAGCTCGCGCATCAAGTCGTAAGTTGCGGTGCGGACATTTGTCATAAAGTAACTTCCTTCGATCTAGCGGAATGGATGAGCCGCTTGTTTGCTTGGCAAACAAGCGGCGATTTATTTCAAGAGAAGCATCATCGCCGTAATGGTCGCGACAGAAAGCAAATTAGAATACAGGAGGTAGGAAGCGTTCTCGCGCTCTTGTGTCTTATATTGGAGTGCCAGTGTCGTCTGCAAAGCGGCGGCGGGAAGCGCGAGTGCGAGAACGACGGTCTTCCGCAACTCCTGATCGACATGCAGTAAAGTTAGTAAGAGAAAGGCGAGGCCGGGAATCACGAGGTTGCGCGCTAGGGTTGTGACCACTACGGGAAGTGAAACAACCGGCTTCTCGGATTGCAAAACGATGCCGCTGGTGAAGAGCGCGACCGGGCCGGCGGTTTTACCGAGGTATTCGACCGGGCCAAGAACAGGGTTGGGAACATGGAGGCCGCAGAGTACAAGAGCGAGGCCCCCGACAGGCGCCCACACGATGGGCTGCTTCAACGATTTCAGGACGATGGCGCTTACCGCTGGTTTTGCCTGGCTTGCCCCTTTCCCATCCTTCTGGTTTTTGTCTTCCTTATCATCTTTCGCGCCTCCGCCCAACGACAGCAGTACCAAAGCGGTCGGCACCAGAAGCAGGTTGATGATGCAGCCGCCCACCGCCAACACGATGATCGCGTCGGAGCCGACGAGCGGAGTGAGCACTTCGGTTCCGATGAACGGAATGGCTGGAAATCCGAAGCCCAGCGCCTATAAAACGGCTGCATCCCGGTTCCGGCTGAAATGAAACCGGACGGCGAATGCCAATGCGAACGGCACGACCATTCCGGCTAGCAGGCATAACGCCAGCGGGCCTTGAGCAAGAAGCTTGGTACGGGAAATTGCTACAGTGGCGGCAAACAATGACAGCGGCAGCGCATAGCGCAGCACCATCGTATTGATGGCCTTCGCTTTGTTGGCATCCTCGTCGCCGATCCGCCCAGCGACGACGCCCAGGAGCAGCGCGGCGATAACTGGAAGAATGGCATCAACAACGGTCTTCAGCATACTCCTAACCACACTTTTTGATCCGAGCCTGGAGCTATGACGCGCTCGTCCTGTTATGTTCGAGACGCTGGTTGAAAATCAGCTTGGTTTCGATTCCTGCGGACAACAATTGAGAAATCAGAATAGCGTAAAATGCATGCTTATGCACGTATAAAACATTATCTTGTCTATTGTAATGCCTGACTCAGGCTTTACGAAGATGCTTTAGAAGTACAATAAAAACAATAACGTATTCTAATGTCTCGATGTGTACCGATGTTTTAAGCATTTGAAACCTCGTGCGCCGGATCGGTTTACTGCCGTTAGCGTGCTGCTATAATCAAACTATGATCGACGCCAGTATTTACCGGGAGATGGGACTCAATGACTCGGAGTTCCAGAAGATTGTGGAGACGCTAGGGCGGGAGCCGTCCATTACCGAGATCGGGATGTACGCCGTGATGTGGTCGGAGCACTGCGGCTACAAGTATTCGCGTCCGGTGCTGCGCTTGTTCAAGAAGTACGCCGAGGCGATGGATACCGGCGAGGTGGAAAACGCCGGGGTCGTGGATATTGGCGGCGGGATGGGCGTGGTGATGAAGATGGAGTCGCACAACCATCCGTCGGCGGTGGAGCCGTTTCAGGGCGCGGCCACCGGCGTGGGCGGCATCTTGCGCGATATCTTTACGATGGGCGCGCGGCCTATCGCCAACCTCAACTCCCTGCGCTTCGGACCGCTGGCGGATTCCCGCTCGCGGTATCTGTTCGAGCGCGTGGTGGAGGGTATCGCCCACTATGGGAACTGCGTCGGGGTGGCGACCGTGGGCGGGGAAATTTACTTCGATCCGTGCTATTTGGGCAATCCGCTGGTGAATGCGATGTCGGTCGGGGTGGTGCCTTTGGACAAGGTGGCGTCGGCGGCGGCGGAGGGTGTGGGGAATGTCGTGATCTATGTCGGCTCGGCAACCGGGCGCGACGGCATCCACGGGGCTACCTTCGCCAGCGTGGAATTGGGGCCGGATAGCGAATCCAAGCGCCCCAATGTGCAGATCGGCGATCCGTTCCAGGAGAAGCTGCTGATCGAGGCCACTCTGGAAGCCTTGGCCAGCGGGGCGATTGTCGGCATCCAGGACATGGGCGCGGCGGGTCTGACCTGCTCCACCTGCGAGACGGCGGCGAAGGCGTCGAACGGGATGGAAATCGACGTGCGCCTGGTGCCGACCCGCGAGGGGGACATGACCCCGTATGAGATCATGCTGTCGGAGTCCCAGGAGCGGATGCTGGCTATCGCCAAGCGCGAAGATGCCGACACGGTGCTGAATATCTTTAAGAAGTGGGGACTCTCCGCCGCCGTCGTAGGGACGGTGACCGATACGGGGCGGGTGGAGATTAAGGACAACGGCGTGGTGGTCGCCGATATTCCCGCCAAGAGCCTCACCGACGAGTGCCCGACCTATTATCTGGACTCGCACGAGCCGGCTTATATCAAGCAGGTGCAGTTTAACGCGCCGGGAATGCTCGAGTGCGAGAGCGATTTGAACGGCTATCTGCTGAAGCTGCTCGGCTCGTTGTCGATTGCGTCGAAGCGGTGGGTGTACCAGCAGTACGACCATATGGTGCAGACCCAAACCACGGTCATGCCCGGCGACGCCGACGCCGCCGTCCTGCGCGTGCGCGGCACCGAGAAAGCCATCGCGCTGACCACGGATTGCAACTCGCGTTACTGCTATTTAGACCCGTATGTCGGCTCGATGCATGCCGTCGCGGAAGCGGCCCGCAACCTGAGTTGCTGCGGGGCGCGTCCGGCGGCGGTGACCGACTGCCTCAACTTCCCGAACCCGGAAAAACCGGACAACTTCTGGGTGTTTCGTACCTGCGTGCAAGGGCTGGCCGACGCCTGCGAAAAGTTCGGCACGCCGGTGATTTCCGGCAACGTCTCGTTCTACAACGAGACTCCCGCGCACGCGATCTTCCCTACCCCGACCATCGGCATGATCGGCGTGATCGACGACCCAAGCTTACGTATGACGATGAGCTTCAAAGACGAAGGCGACGTGATTTACGCCCTTGGCCTCGGTAAGCCGCAGCTGCGCGGCGGGGAGCTGTCGTACCTTTTGACTGGAGAAGCGCATGGTCACCCTCCGGTTCTCGATTTAAACGAGGAGCTGGCGGTGCAGACAAAGCTGCGGGATTTGATTGCGTCGGGCAAGGTGAAATCCGCGCACGACGCCAGCGACGGCGGCATCGCGGTAGCCTTGGCCGAGTGCGCGATCAAGGGCAAGCGCGGCGCTGATGTCAGCTTGGTGGAGAGCGAGACGGATGGGGTCACCACGCTTTACGGCGAGCGCAGCGCGACTATCTTGATAACTACAGCGCCGGATGTGGACTTGCCGGCGGAGCATAAAGCGAGCGGCGGCGGGGTCAGCTTGATGAAGCTGGGCACGGTCGGCGGCGACCGGCTGATTTTCCGCACGGCCGCTCAGGAAACGCTGGATTTGCCGGTGGCGCAAATGACGGACGTTTTTGAGAGCGCTATTCCCAATGCCATGGCGGGGATGGTGACCGCGAGCGAGACGGGGTTATAGGTTTTCGGGGGTGTCCCCTACGAAAGCGCAATAGGAGAGCTTTATGTCTAACGACATCGAAGGCAAGGTCGTTGCCATTACGGGGGCAAGCAGCGGGATTGGAGAGGCGACCGCGCTTCTGCTGGCCGAGCGTGGCGCGAAGGTTGTTCTTGGAGCGCGGCGCGAGGAGCCTTTGAAAGCTTTGGCCGCCCGCATCGGGGACGCCGGCGGCGAGGCCGCTTATCTTCCTATCGATGTGAAGCAGCGGGCCGACCTCGCCAAGCTGGTCGAGCTGGCCTGCGAGCGCTACGGAAAGCTGGACGTTCTGGTCAGTAACGCGGGCGTGATGCCGGTTTCTCTGCTCGACGATCTTTGCGTCGAGGATTGGGAAGAGATGATCGACGTCAACATCAAAGGCGTTCTGTACGGCATCGCCGCCGCGCTGCCCGTGTTCCGCGAGCAGGGCTTCGGCCATTTCGTCAACACAGCTTCAACGGCTGCGCATCGGATTGTCCCGACCATGTCGGTCTATTCCGGCACGAAGTTCGCCGTCCGCGCCATTTCCGAGGGCTTGCGCCAGGAGGCGGGCGAGACGCTGCGCGTGACGATTATCTCGCCCGGCTTTACCCGCACGAACTTCACGGAGGGCGTGACAAACCCGGAGATCAAAGCCCAAATGGAAGCGTCCCGCGACAAGATGGCGATGCCGCCCGCCGCGGTGGCCGGCGCTATCGCTTACGCAATCGAGCAGCCTGCCGACATTGACGTCGGCGAGATAATTATCCGCCCCACCGCGCAAGGGTAACCCCTCCTCCATAAAGCGAATTGCGGCATCTTTTCGGTTGTCCTCAACACGGTGAAGGCCCGCCCGTGAATTGAGCGAACAAAGCTACGCCAAAAGCTTCTGCTTATGGCCTTCTTGTCAATGTCTTGCCGATTCGTGTGCGTGAATTAAGGGATGAGACGCTCCTCCTCGCAAGCTCTGGCGGTAAAGGCTCGGGGTTTGGGAGAACCGTTTTTGGAACGCCGCCGAAAAATGCGCGGCGCTCCCGTACCCGCACGAGAGGGCAATCTCCAGGATGCTTAAATCCGAGTCGCCGAGCAGCGATGCAGCGGCGTCCATCCTGATCTTGACAAGGTAGCCGTGGGGTGTCATGCCGGTCTGCTGGCGAAAGAGGCGGCCGAAGTGGAAACGGCTGACACAGGCTTCCCGCGCCAGCTGATCCAGGGAAAGAGGCTGCGCGTAGTGCGCCTGAATATACTCCAGCACGTGAGCCATTCGGCGATTGGAAAGGCCCTTCGAATCTTGTCCGGCATGGAGCGCGCCTGCCCATCCCGTCTGTTTGGAGAGCAGGTGCGTCGCTAGGAATTGGGCGGCGGACTGCGCATATAGATCGGGCGCTCCGGCTTCGACCGCGTCGGCAAGTGAAAACGCCACCCGCGCAACGACAGGATCGTTGAACGAGAGAGAGTCGAGAGGCTGCGCCGGAAGGGGCGCTCCCGCTCGCTGGAATTCGTCGCGTACACCTGAGAAAAAGTGCTGCGGGATGTATAAATGCAGGGACTCAGCTGGAGCCGACGCCAGGGAACGCCAGCGCAGCCTGTCCACATGACCGGGCGGCGTCATGCTCACGCTGGTGGGGTTATAAACCGCTTTCTTCCAGCGCCCGCCCGAAAGGCTTTCTACTTCGCGGCATCCTCCCGTCACGACGACAATGAGCTGATCGGGCGTTGTGCGGGTCTCGAAATCCTCGACGGTAGCGGGGGTCTCAAACCGTTGGATCAGAAGCGATGTCCAGCCGACGTTCAAGCTGCACGAGAGCTTGCGCCTGGGAATGGCGAATTCGCACGCCTCGCTCGCCTCCGAAAACCGCCCCGCGCTTTCCTCCAGAACCGTCATACCCGCCTCTTTCCGGCGAACAAGTCTAATTCCGCCTGATTTTGCAATGATAGCACTTTATTGAAATTCGTTCGCATCTTTTGAATACAATTCCCTTTTAAGTCTTGGTCATAACTAATACAGACATTCGTGTCTTGCTCACAGCAGATCTGTATGATAAGACAATTGAAAATCGCAGTAGCAGAGACCAGCTAACCAAAGGGAATTGTGTATGAAAGCAGTCGTTTGGCATGGTATCGGCGACATTCGCCTCGACGAAGTTCCGAAGCCGCAACTTCAAGACCCGACCGATGCCATTGTCCGCCTTACCGCGAGCGCTATCTGCGGCACGGACCTACATTATGTGCGCGGCACCGCCATCGATATGAAGCCGGGCACGA
>CAXSEA010000178.1:0-7523 GCA_964235675.1 uncultured Armatimonadales bacterium
GCAGTGACCTCTTCACTCCTGATGATGAATGAATGAATGAATCTCGCCGCGCTATCCATAAAACGCCCGGCGCAATGCCTCGCGGCTGTCACGCTCGGCAGCGATAGAGACGCACGCCTTGGGGCAGGTAGGGACAAAGCCGTGATACGCGCCAGGGTAGACATGCATCTCCACGGGCACACCGGCGCGAGCCAGACGCCGCCCGTATTCCAGCTCCTCTTCCATCAAGAGATCGAGCGCCGCGACCGAGAGGAACGTGGACGGAAGCCCGCTCAGATCACCGGCGCGCGCAGCGGACGCGTAAGGGGAAACATCCGGCGTGCCGAGCGATGCTCCCAGCAGCGCAGACCATCCGAAGGCGTTGTCTTCCCGCGTCCAGGCGAACTCTCCCGCCAGTGGGTTCGTGTCGGGATTTATGGCCGTCCGGTCGTCGAGCATCGGCGAAATCAGGTGCTGGAAGAGAAGAGAGAATTCAGCGCGGTCGCGGGCCATCAGCGCCAGGCAGGCCGCCAAGCCTCCACCGGCGCTTTCGCCCATCACGCCAATTCGGTCCTTGTCGATGCCAAGTTCGGAAGCTGTGTCGTTCAACCACTTCAAAACCGCATAGCAGTCTTCGATGCTGCCGGGAAACGGCGTCTCAGGCGCGAGCCGGTAATCCACCGAGTAGATCGCGCATCCAAGCTCCACCGCAAGTTTGCGATGCTCGGTGCCCTTCCGCTCCGGCGAGCCGACAACATAGCCGCCGCCGTGAAGGTGAAGCAGTACCGGCAACGGGCCTTCCGCCTGCGCAGAACAATAAGCGAGCACGCGCACATCAGGCGCGCCTTCCAGACCCGGAACATAAATTGTTTCCACAGAAACCGACGGATTGCCAGGGGGTAGAGCGACGACCGCTTTGTCCATCATGGCGGCCCGCACTTCCGGAAGCGTTTCTGTGCGGAATTGAGGAGAAGGAACTTCTTTGGAAGGCGGCAAGAGTTCCGGATCGACAAGAGAGCTGCTTATCTTGGGAGCGTTCATTTTCTAACATTCCTGTTACTAGCGGTATGGAGTGCCCCAAAAAGGCAATGACAAGCTTGGGAGTTGCCCCTGCCATTTTTTTGCTAGAAGGTTATCCGTAATTCACAGTTTTTATGCCTGTCCGGCAGTCACAAGCCGGATCAGCTCAAAGATCGGCTGAGCGAACGTTAATGGCGAGACAGCCGGGAGCGCATAAGAATCGGCTGCCTGCGACTACCGGCAATAAGCCCACAAGCGGTATGATTCGCATGAGCCGCGCCGCTGCCCCCGACCGAATCAACCAAGGAAGACGGCTCGGGAATACTGGCGTAAGCCTCTGGGCACATTTCACTTGAGTTCTTTATAGATTGCGCAACACCATGAAAATCGCATATTTCGACTGCTTCTCCGGCGTCAGCGGAGACATGACCCTCGGCGCGCTGCTCGCCTGCGCCGGTTTTGGGACCGAGCGGGGAGGAGATATCGAGCAGCGCTTCCGCACACAGCTCGACGCCCTCGGCGTTCCCGGCTACGAGCTAAATATCCAGACCGTCAAGCGCGAGGGCATCACCGCCGTCGATGTGGACGTGACGCTGATCGAGGACGAGCAGGGCCACGGACGCCATCTCTCCGCCATCGCCGATATCCTGAGTGCGAGCCGCTTGTCGGAAACGGTGAAATCCCGCGCCCTGGCCGTCTTCACCCGCCTCGCCGACGCCGAAGCCAAAATCCACGGCACCTCGCGCGAGGAGATCCACTTCCACGAAGTCGGCGCGGTGGACGCCATCGTCGATATCGTCGGCTCGTGCATTCTGCTGGAGATGCTCGGCGTGGAGCAGGTCGCCACCTCGCCGTTCCCCTGCGGCACCGGCACTATTTGGTGCCAGCACGGCATCATGCCCGTCCCCGCCCCGGCTACGATGGAACTCTTCGCCGGGTTTCCCATCTACTCGGTCGATATCCGGGGCGAACTGGTCACCCCCACCGGCGCGGCGCTCATCACCACGCTCGCCGATCCGAAAACCGCCGGACGCATGCCCGCCATGCGCATTGAGGCCAGCGGCTACGGCAGCGGTAAAAAGCAGTTCAAACGCGACATGCCGAACCTCCTGCGCATTCTGATCGGCGAATCGGTGGACACCAGCGGCCTCACCAGCTACAACCAGCGCGCTCGATGGGAAACGCAGCAGGGCAATCCGACCAGCGACCACGGCCAGAGCGCCGACGCCACTCCCCAGGTCGTCTCCATCCTCGAAACCAACCTTGACGACGCCAGTCCCGAAACCTACGATCTGCTTATGGAACGCGCCTTCGCCGCCGGCGCGCTCGACGTTTTCTTCACCCCCATCCAGATGAAAAAAAATCGTCCGGCGCACCTGGTCACCCTCCTCGGCCCGCCCGAGCAGGAAGAAATTCTCGCCCATCTTCTCATGCGCGAGACCGGCACCTTCGGCGTCCGAGTCCGCGAGCAGCGTCGCTACACCCTGCAGCGCAGCTGGGAAACCGCCAAAACGCCCTACGGCGAAATCCGCCTGAAAATCGGCAAGCTCGGCGAGGAGATAATCGCCGAATCCCCCGAATACGACGACTGCCGCGCCGCCGCCAAAGCGCACGACGTTCCTCTACGCCTCGTGTACAATGCCGCGCAGCAGTATTCCGCCGGACGTCGGTAAACAAAAGCTGTTAACTGCTCCAAGGTAGATTCAGACCATGGCACCCCAGTTTAGGCCTATCTTGATCGGAAAGGCTCGTCGCGCCGGTCAAGTGCGGCGGGTTCTGAAATCGCGGTGGTTCTGGTTAACGCTCCTGGCGCTTTTGCTTGTCTCCAGCCTAGCTATCAGGCAGCGCAGACTCAACGATGCGCTTTGTTTAGCGGCTTCGCAGGGAGAGGTGCGGCGGGTCGAAAAACTGTTGAAGCAGGGAGCATCCCCCAATGCCGTCGGCACTATCGGCTTTGATGACGGCTGTGACTGCGAGGATAATCCCAGCCCCGCTCCGGCTCTGATACTGGCCATCTATCAGACTTCCGGTAACCACGAGGAGTATTTCGGAGTGGTCAGCATTCTTCTGAAAGCGGGCGCGGATGTAAATGCCAGGGGCGATGCTGGAATGACGGCGCTCATGTGGGCGCAAAGTCCACAGATGGTACGGCTGCTGCTGGCACATGGAGCCAACCCTAATTTGATCGGCGATGCCGGGCAAACAGCCTTGAGTTCAGCGTACAGTGTTCAGATAATAGCGCTTTTAAGAGCGGCAGGCGAGCGCGATTAGCTGCGCGGCGAAGAAGAAACACAGTTTTCATATCGTGCGCTGTGCCGTTTTCGTCAACAGTGGGTAAAACCGGCGCGTGCTGATAGCTATCGGCTTAAGGCTGGGCTTCATGCATCAGCCCAGCGCAATATCAATATTTCGCCTGCAAGCGGCCCAACCCGCAATCGTGGGCAAGTATAAAAGGAAAAGAAAATTATGGCAGTAGATCCTACACAAATCATGTCCCACGCCGAAGTCGTCGGCTCCGACGGCCAGCATGTCGGCACCATCGACCACATCGGCATCCTGATGACCAAGTCCGACCCGACTTCGGGCGGCGTGCACCACTTCATCAAGATGGAGCAGGTCGCATCCGTCGAGGGCGGCAAGGTCGTCCTCAGTATCCCCGGCTCCGAAGCGATCGACGAAGAGATGGTCGTCGAAGCCAAAGGCTAATCGCTCATCCAAAGGCGATTATATCAACAAGTCCGAGCGGATTCGCATCGCTGCGAATTCGCTCGGGCTTAATTTATGCGTCGGAGCGGACTAGTCTGAACGGCAGCGACAAGCCGTCGCCATCCGCGTCACCAATTATGCGAAAAGCTGCATTCGCCAGGCGGTTTCAATCTCGAATCCAGTTGGTAAACTGCCTGCACTTCCTTTAGTTTGAGGCACCATCCCCTTATGAGCCAACCCACTCCCGAGCAGCCCGAAGGCGGCGAGACTACGCAGCCGTCCGAACCGAACAGCGCCAAAGCCCCGGACCTGAGCCGTCGCCAATTCATCACTGCCGCCGGTGTCATCGGCGCTGGACTCGCGCTCGGCGCGAAAGCGGCGCACGCCCAAACCCAGCCCGACCCATCCGGCATGATGTCCGGCGGCAGCGGAGGCAACGGCGGCTCGCAGGGTGGCCAAAGCAGCCAGGGTAGCGGCGACATGAGTGGGCAAAGCAGCGGCGGCGATATGCCGCCATCGGGCAGCATGGACAACGGCCCGTCGGAGTCGTCGCGCAAAACCACCGGCGCGCTCGGCAGCAACGCCTCCGGCCCTGGCGCTCCCAAAGGAGTCCCCTACGGCACCGATCAGGGCACCGGCGAAATCCCCATGCGCAAGATGGGTAAAACCGGCGTCGCCATCTCCGCCATCGGACTCGGCGGCCACCATCTGGGCGACGCCGACACGGTGAATGAGGCGATGAATATCGTCCACACCGCCATCGACATGGGCATCACCTTCTTCGACAACTGCTGGGAGTACCACAACGGCAAATCCGAGGACTGGCTGGGCCGCGCCCTGATGGGCGGACGGCGCGACAAAATTACGCTGATGACCAAAGTCTGCACCCACGGGCGCGGCGCGGACATCGCGATGAAGATGCTGGAAGAATCCTTGCGTCGCCTGCAAACTGACCACTTAGATGTCTGGCAAGTCCACGCCATCACCTACGACAACGATCCCGACCTAGCCTACGCCAAAGGCGGCGTCCTGGAAGCCTTTGACAAAGCCAAGCAGCAGGGCAAAGTCCGTGCCGTCGGCTTCACGGGCCACAAAGACCCAGGCATCCACCTGCGTATGGTGGAGATGGGCTACCCCTTTGACACCTGCCAGTTCCCGCTTAACCCGTTCGACTACGGCTTCTTCTCTTTCGAGAAAATTCTCCTGCCTGAACTCAACAAGCGCGGTATCGCGCCCCTTGGCATGAAGCCGATGAACGGCAACGGCAAAGCCATTCAAAACGGCCTGGTCACCGCCGAAGAATTGCTGAAATACGCGATGTCCCTTCCCGTCGCGACCACGATCGCCGGTATGGAATCGCTCGACGTCCTCAACCAGAACCTGCGCGTCGCCCGAGGCTTTACGCCCATGAGCGCGGACGACATGGACGAGCTACGCCAACGCTGCGCCCCAACCGCCGCCGACGGCCGCTACGAGCCTTATAAAGTCAGCCTCAACTACGACAACCCCGTCACCCGAAAAACCCACGGCTTCCCGCTCGACTCCAAAAACAAGGAAGTCATCGACGAGCTCACCACCAACATCAGTGTCCCAGGCGAAATTCTGATGGTGCCGGGAACGAGTATTTAGCATTTGACTTTGTCGGAGTGGTGTTATAACATTGTTCTATGGCATAATTTACCTACCTAGTTTTAGTAGACGAAAGAAGCAATGACAATGATAAAAACACTCACCCGCATCGGCAACAGCCGTGGCGTCATACTGGACCGCACTATGCTCGATCATATCGGCGTCAGCGAAATGGGTGCGGTGGAGATCTCGATAGAAGCCGGCAAAATTGTAATTTCAGCTCCACAAGCTAAGTCCTCGAAACGAGAAAGCTTTGAAGAAGCAGTAGAGTGGACGATACAGAACTACGACGGCGCGCTCCGCCGCCTGGCTGATGCAAGCTGACAGATATGGAGCAACAGGGAGAATTCCTTTTTCTAACTCTTGGCCAAGTATTAACCCTGCATCAAATTGGGATTGATCGGTATTCTCCAGGCGAGTCGAAACAAGTCCGCGATCAAGGCCTGTTGGAATCGGCTGTTTACGGACCGCAACAGACGTTTGGAGGCGATTATCTCTACTCGTCCTTGATCGATATGGCATCGGCGTACATAATTGGACTTTGTCAAAACCATGCATTTATCAATGGCAATAAGCGAGTAGCTTATATGGCGTGCACCACGTTCCTGCGTATAAATGGTTATACGCCAAGAATGACAGAAGACGAAGCTGTAGAGATTACGTTGCGAGTCGCAAATCACCAGCTCACCCGCGAAGACCTTGTACAAGAGCTAAAACAATACGTTTCGGAGATTTGACTAACGCACTTTGCCAGTGTAACCCTGTTTACTAGCAGTAAGGACCATCCACACCATGCCCAAGAGCCAGACCAGCCCCGATCCTAAAGCGGCGGACATGCCGACGATGCCCGCCGACGAGATGGCCTACGACGGCCAGACCGCCGTCATGAACGAATCCGTTGGCGGCTACACCACGGCGCACGACGCGAGCAAAGCGCCCACTCTCCTGATGCGCCCGACCATCGGTCAGCATGGGATGGGCACGGCGGTCGATGTCTCCATGGCTTCGGCGTACCTACCCAGCCCGCTCATGCCGCCGCCCGCGCCGCTCGCGATGACCAACACCGGCCCCGGCGAAATCCCGCGCAAAAAACTCGGCTCGACCGGCGTGGATGTCAGCATCATCGGCATCGGCGGCTCCAACTTGGGCGATGCCTCCTCACTCGAGGAAGCCGTGAGCATCGTCCGCACGGCCGTGGACGCCGGCGTCAACTTCATGGACAACGCCTGGGAGTACAACAACCACCGCTCCGAGGATTGGATGGGCCGCGCCCTCGCCGGACGACGCGACAAAGTGGTGCTGATGACCAAATGCTGCACTCATGGACGCAACAAGCAGGTGGCGATGCAGCAGTTGGAAGAGTCCCTCCTGCGCCTCAAAACCGACTACCTCGACGTGTGGCAGATCCATGAGTGCGTCTACTACAACGACCCCGAAAACCACTTCGCCGACAACGGAGTCTGGGAGGCCATGCGCGACGCCAAGCAGCAGGGCAAAGTGAAGTTCATCGGCTTCACCGGCCACAAAACGCCGCAGATCCACCTGCGCATGCTCGCCCTAGCCGACGAGCGCGGCCTCAAATTCGACACCTGCCAGATGCCGCTCAATCCCTTCGACGCCACCTACCGCTCGTTCCAGCAGTATGTCCTGCCGGAGTGCCTGCGCCGGGGCATCGGCGTCTTGGGCATGAAGAGCATGGCCGGCAACGGCGCGTCGATCCAGCAAGGCGTCCTTACCGCCGAGGAAGCCCTCAAATACGCGATGAGCCTGCCAGCCTCGGTCACGATCAGCGGCATCGACTCTCTGCAAGTCCTCGCCCAAAACCTCTCCTACGCCCGAGACTTCAAGCCGATGTCCTCGGACGAAATGATCGCCCTCGCCAAACGAGTCCAGCCCCACGCCGCAGACGGCCACCTGGAACTCTTCAAATCCACCAAATTCTTCGACGCCGGAGTAGGCCGCGCCCAGCACGACTATCCCTCCCAAGATGATCTCCCTATCTAACTTCTAAATAAATTGGAACAAACTGAAAATAGCCAGCCCTTCCAACAAGAAGGGCTGGCTATTTTTCAGTATTAATGCTCTAAATACCTACCGAATGGCTGTGGGCTGCCAGGTGGTGTCGGGCACTTGCGTGGACACCCCGCCGTACTGCGTCACGGTGGTGCCATTCAGCAGCCAGCGGCTCT
>CAXSEA010000179.1:0-7480 GCA_964235675.1 uncultured Armatimonadales bacterium
AGGTGGCGCGCGGCGACGCCCATTCGGGCGCGCAGGAGATCGTCGGCGAGCAGGCGGTTGATCGCCGCGCCAAACGCGGGAATATCGTTGAGAGTCAGCAGGCCGTCCACCTCGCTGGTGACCGTTTCCGGGGAGCCGGCGGCGTTTACGGCGCAGCAGGGAGTTCCTGCGGCGAGCGCTTCGCCCAGCACGACGCCCTGCGTCTCGGTTAGCGACGGGAACACGAACAGGTCGGCGGCGGCGTACAGCGGGTCGAGATCGGCGCGGTTGATAAAGCCGGTCATGATGACGCGGGAGCGCAGGCGCGGGGAGGCCTCGATCCGCTCCTGGATGGCCGCCGCGTCCACCCCGCTGCCGGCGAGCACGAGTTTGGCATCCGCATGCGCCGGGGCGACTTCCTGCTCGAACGTATCCAGAAGCAAGCCGAGATTCTTCTCCTTGGCGATTCGGCCGGCGTACAAAAGCAGCTTGCCGCTCGCCGCGCCGTAGCGGGCGCGCGTGGCGGCAATTATCTCAGGCGCAATTACTTGCGGCACCGGAATACCCGTCGGCACCACTTTGATTTGCGTCCGCTTAATTTTGTAGCCGTTTTCCAGCCGCTCCGCCGCCATTTGCGACGGCGCGATGACGGCGTCGCAGCGCTCGTAGTACCAGCGCACCATCGAGCGAGTGACGCCCTTGGTAATTTCCTCGGGCACGACCGGCATGTAGTGGCTGTACTCGGTGTACAAAGTATGGTTGGTCGCCACCAGCGGCTTGCCTTCGGCGCGGGCCACCATTAACGCGGTGAGTCCAAGCAAGAACGGCACCTGGCTGTGGATCACGTCGAGATTGTGCCGCGCCACCGACGAGCTGATATGGCGTGAGAACGGAATCGGCAGCGGGTAGCCCCGGTCGAACGGGGTCAGCACGGAGGGGAAGCGAAAAACATTGTCGGGGTCGCCGGTATGACCAGGGAAGCGCGGGGCAAAGACAAACACGGCATGCCCCATCTTTTCCAGCTGCTCGATCAGCGTGAGCACGGAGGTAGTGACGCCGTTCACAACGGGAGGGTAGCTTTCGGTGAAAATTCCGACACGCATGCGGCTGCGCTTCGGCACGACGCTTTGCGCATCGTCGTCGCTTTCGCGCGCGTCGCGGCTTGAGGTGAACTGCGATCCCGCGATTAGAGCTTCACGCTCAAGCGAGGGTGGCATAGCGGGATTCTCTTTCGGCTGAGTAAGCGGCGCTGCATTGGTGCTTGTTCGGGCTCGCATGACTAAGAATTGCGTGCTGCCGCACTGGGAGCATCCAGCGCTTCGATGCGCTTGGCTGCGTTGAATTCCGCGAGCAGCGCGGACGTGTTCTCGCTTAGTGTACCCGCTCCGGTGATTGCGCCGGTGACGCTGCTGTTGCCGTCGCTCATCCGGGCGAGCAAGGCCAATACATGCGATAAGCGGAAGCGGCGCTGGTTGCCGATAGTTCGGTGATGCTCCAGCAGACCGCGATTGGTGTAGCGGCGCACCGTGGTCGAGCAGACGTTCAGCACCTGCGCGGCCTCGTCGAGGGTAAGCACCGGATCGAGCAGGCGCGCAAGCAGCTCCTCACGCGTCTCTTTAGGGGCCGGCGCAGCCTTCTCGCCGGATAATTGCTCCATGCTCCCCGGACTAAACCGGAACCGCCGCCTGCCGCGCGCGGCTTTGCCGGAAGAATTTGGCATCTTCGGCGCTGCGAGGCCGCCGTCGGGACGGCTGCTGTCGACGTAGCGGTACCAATCTTCCAGCTTACTGCCGATGTCAGGGTTGAGTTTCTGTATCACTGTGGTTGGTTCCTTTCTAATCCGGAGCCGTACCGCGTTGGGGAGCATTCATAATTAGCATCGAATCGCCGAACGATAAGAACCGGTATCCTTCTCGTCCGGCGGCGGCGTAAGCGGCGAGCATATTCTCTCGTCCGGCAAACGCCGACACCAGCACCAGCAGAGTGCTGCGCGGCATGTGAAAATTGGTGACCAGCGCGTCGGCGATTTGGAACCGGTAGCCTGGGGTGACATAAAGCTGAGTCCGGAACGGGCCGGGACGTACCTCGCGCGGACTGATAGCCGCGCTTTCCAGCGCGCGCACCGAAGTCGTGCCCACGGCGATGATACGGCCCTTCGCTTCGCTGATCTTGCGGGACGTCTCGTCGGGAATAACGCCCTGCTCCTCATGCATGACGTGGTCGCGTATATCGCGGACTTCGATCGGCCGAAACGTGCCGATGCCGACATGCAGCGTCACCTTGGCGATCTCCACCCCTCGCTCCCGCACCTGCTCCAGTAGCTCGGGCGTGAAATGCAGACCGGCTGTCGGAGCCGCCGCGCTGCCGGGCGCGGTCGCGTAGACGGTTTGGTAGCGCTCCTTGTACTGGTTGGGATTGTCGGCATGGATATAAGGCGGCAGGGGCGTGAGGCCGGCGCGCTCCACGGCTTCGTCGGTGCCGACGGGGCCGCCGTTTATCTCCAGCCGCACCAGGCGGCTGCCGCGCTCGTCGAGAACGTCGGCAATCTCAACCGTCAGCCCGGAGCCGACATCGACCCGCGCGCCGGGGCGCAGACGCTTGCCCGGCTTGGCGAGACACTGCCACAATCCCTCCTGGACGCGGTGAGTCAGTAGGAACTCGGCCCGGCCGCCGCTCGGCAGAGTGCCGAACAGCCGCGACGCGCTGACTTTGGTCTCGTTCATCACCAGCAAATCGCCCGGCTCGAAATATTTCGGCAGGTTGAAGAAACGGTCGTGCCCGACGATCTCGCCGGTGGCGCGGTCCAAAACCAGCAGGCGCGACGCGTCCCGCTGCTCCAATGGCTGCTGAGCAATCGAGTCGTGCGACAACGGGTAGTCGAACTCGTCCAGCGTCAGCGGCGGCAATGGCTCCGGCGCTGAATTAAAGCCGGCTTCGGCCTGCGCGGTAGGATTGGGGGCTGTGTTCTGTATGGGTGTCGTCAGCGTTTCCATCGTGCCAGAATATTCAGAATGATCGTGAGCAATATGCTGAGTATCAGCGACGTTACAATCGGAACGGCGATCGTGGCGCGTCCGCGCTGCACGAAAATGTCGCCCGGCAACCGCCCAAGACGCAGGCCCAACCGGTCGGCGGCGATCAGAAGCAGCCCGAACACGGCGAGCGTAATCCCCGCGGCCACGATCCAGCGGCCAAATATTGATAAACTCATAAGGTGCGGCAGCCGTTGCCCGCGACGCGGGTGATGTAAAATTGTACGGCGACTGGCGGCGCAATGTCAAACGGCTGCGTACAATTTTAACCCTGCAATGTTGCACACTGACGCTTTAAGAGGGACGGCTGGGGCAAGTCCCGCGATACGATATGCAAGAGAACGATACATCGGCACTCCCGCAAAATACTCAGCCGGCGCTACTCGGTAGCGGCGAGACCGGTGAGGCAATCGCCGTGCTCGGCGGCGGAAGCTGGGGCACGGCGCTCGCGATGCTGCTGGCCGAAGCGGGCCGCCGGGTGACGCTTTGGGACCGCAGCGCGGAGCTTGCCGACTCAATACAAAGCCGGCGCGTTAATGCCCGCTACCTGCCGGGTATCGCTCTTCCCGACAATCTCGCGGCGACGTCGCGGATGGCGGAAGCCGTCACGCCGGCGACTTCCTGGGTGATTGTCGCGGTCGCCTCCCCCGGCATCCGCCCTGTTGCCTCGGAGCTGAAATCGCTGCTCGCGAGGGATTGCGGAATCGTGATCGCCACCAAAGGCCTGGAAGCGGGCAGCGGCATGACGGTCTCGGAAATACTTAGCGGCTGCTTGAGCGGAGCGCCCCACGCGGGACTCGTCGCGCTGTCCGGCCCTAATTTGGCGCAAGAAGTCATTCGGCGCGTACCGACGGTCGCGGTGGCCGCGTCCGATATCGTGGAGCTCGCCCGCCGCGCTCAGAAGCTGTTGTCCATACCGCGTACGTTCCGGGTTTATACCCATGGCGACGTGCGCGGCGTGGAGCTCGCGGGCGCTCTTAAAAACGTTCTCGCCATCGGCGCGGGAATCAGCGACGGCCTCGGCTTCGGCGACAACACCAAGGCGGCTTTAATGACGCGCGGGCTGATGGAGATGAGCCGCCTCGGCCTCGCCGCCGGAGCCAACGCCCTCACGTTTCTCGGCCTCGCCGGTGTAGGCGACCTGATGGCGACCGCCAACAGCCGCCTCAGCCGCAACTACCGCGTCGGCGCGGGCCTGGCGCAGGGCAAAACCCTCCCGGAAATTTTATCCGGCCTCGGCCAGGTCGCTGAAGGCGTGACTACCTCGCAGGCCGCCCAGCTGCTCCTCGGGCGCTACCAGACCGAAGCCCCTCTTTTCGAGACGCTTTACGCGGTAATTCATCAAGGCAAATCGCCTTCGGTGGCCGTGGAAGAGCTGATGACTAGGCCTGCGAAGGACGAGTACGGCTAATGCTCCCCGGAACCCATCCGGCCTTTCAGGCCACCTTCCCAGTCGGGAAGGAAATATAAGGTGGCGCTTTGTGTCAGCTGAATCAGTCCTGGCTGTAGACCTTTCTTTTGGTACTTATATAGTTAACAAATAGGCTTAGTTCCTGAATTCGTGCCGTTTTAGAATTTTTCTGGTCTGAGTTGACGCCCTCTGCCCTCAAATTTAGAAAAAGGCACGACTACAAGCTCTATGAAATCTCTCATGGGGCTGAAGCTGGGCGTGCCAAAGACCCTCCAGCAGGCAGTTATCCACTATGCCGACGAGTATAAGTGTCTTGATTTAGTCGTTTCCGCCCGCTGGCCGAACGGCCTGTGCTGCCCTCGATGCGGCGATCTCTCGGTGAAACTGATCAATCGTAGGACGCGCCAGCAAACTCGCACTGTCTGGCGCTGCTACGGCTGCAAGAAGCAGTTCTCAGTTAAGGTCGGCACGATATTCGAGGATTCGCCTTTGCCTTTGAGCAAGTGGCTGGTAGCATTATGGCACCTCGTCAGCTCGAAGAACGGCATCAGCTCCTGCGAAATTGCGCGTGCCATCGGTGTGACCCAGAAAACCGCCTGGTTCATGCTGCAGCGCCTTCGCCTGTGTGTCACGCACGACTCGCTGGATATGTTCGAGAGAGTTGTCGAGGCGGACGAGACCTACGTCGGCGGACTCGAAGAGAACAAACACGCGGGCAAGAAGTTGAACCTGGAACGCGGTACTGTCGGTAAGAGCATTGTCATGGGTGTGCTGGAGCGCGGCGAGGGCGCAAAGAAGTCTAGGATACGGGCTGGCGTGATCCACAACACCAAGCGCGGAACACTCCACGGCAAGCTGCGCGAGTCGGTGAAAGAGTTCGCCACCATCTACACGGATTCATTACCGAGCTATCGGGGCTTGCCGAAGTCGTACACCCACCAGTTTGTTGACCATGCCGTCAGGTATGCGCTGGGTCGGGTGCATACAAACGGTGTCGAGAACTTCTGGGCGCTTTTGAAGCGGTGCCTCAAAGGCACCTACGTGGCTGTACAGCCATTCCATCTGAAGCGGTACATAGACGAGATGGTGTACCGCTTCAATCACAGGGGCGGCGACGACCGCGACCGCTTCGTGACCGCACTTAGCATGATCGAGGGCAAGCGGCTCACTTACGACGAACTGACTCGGTCCTACGAGGCGTACTACGATCAGGTCCTGCCACGCGGATGATAGCATGATTGCGGCTGTGAACACCATGAGGCTGTTAGGAACCGCCAGCAGGAGTGGCGAAACCTTGAAGTAGTATCAGGATTGCAGATTCGTAAGAACATGGGTAAAATGAAACCAGGGTGGAAAGATGTCAGCAACATGCTGGCGGCTACTATTAGAGTAGTGACGACCCTGAAACACATGACCCTACCGAAATTTCATACGACCGTAATTAAGCAGCAAGAGCTTCGACACTCTGCATCTATGGCTCGAAAGCGTCTCGTCGCACGCCATAAGCAAAGATTTGTCGCTAGTGCGGGCGGAAGCGTGGTGGGCGGAGCCTTTCTAGGTGGATCATTGGGTGGAATACCTGGTGCAGTTCTAGGCGGACTCGTTGGTTTTGGTGTGGCAGCGGTTGCCTCTCGTGAAAGCGATCACTCAGCGCAGTAGTTTGTGATAATAATTGCTTGTAGCGTCGAAAATTACAATAAGCGGTAATGAAACCTATTCATCACGGCTTCCTCGAACACTTCCCCAACCTATTCCCTATCCAACAACCGATCAGCATCGTCGTTGGTCTGCTGGCATTACTGGCCTGCCTCTTCTGGCGCATTGCTCACCAGAACCCTGTGGACGAAAAGCAAGTTGGCTGGCTCGCGACGAGCTTTTTGTCAGGTTATGCAATTGCTCAGGGCTTTTTCCTGATCTACTGTTGCATTCAGCCTGTATTCCTAAAGCAAATGACGGATTATCCCGTCTATGTCGCAGTGGGTACTAGCTGCGGCCTTTATCTGGCCGTTGTATCCCTCAAAGCTGCCTTTAGTGCCAAATAGACCTGGCAAAATCAAGCATTAAACACGCTTTCAATTGCTGAGTTTATCAGCTATATATACCTCACTATAAGTCCTTTGGATCATATAGATAGTCATTAGAACGCCTGTTAGGTCATACAGGTAAATCACCTCATATTCATCCATGTTAACTCAAACTCCTCCAGCATTATAAGGCATCCCTATGCGCGTTGACGTTAATGCACGCTTTCTTAATATACCAGAATACTGTGCCTGTTGCCACGACAAGCCACAGGTGACACTCGTATCAAAGGCAACCAGGAATAATGGCAACCGTTATTCTTCGAAATGGTGGGCTTTTTACTATTGCAAGCAATGTGCGTGCCATATCATCGTTTATGAAGTAGGGCGCGTGATTGCCTGGATTGTGGCGTTCGTGGCGTTAGCAGGGATTTTTGACGGTTCGAGCATGCTACTCATTCGCTTTATGACCGCTATAGGAGTGTATTGCCTGTTTACAGCAATTGCAACTTCTCTGAAAAAACCTATTTGCACCAGTACGAAACGCGCGGTTACTTACATCACTTGGTACTACTCGCATCACAGCTTCTATTTCGCCTCTGCAAAGTACGCTGATAATTTTATGCGCGCAAATGGTGGACACGTCGTAGAGGGACCGAAATTCAAACAGAGCCAAGCGAAACGTGATGCCGATGAAGCGGAAGCCGAACGGGACAAAGCTCGCCGAGAGAGATTATCCGCTGCTTCCTTCGAGCAAATATATAACAAAAACCTGAAAAAGTAAACGTGTTTAAACAATCATGAAACTTTGTCTATTCAATAAACTTCCACACTGCTAAAAAAACTTTTGTGAGCGCAGTATATGTGAAAGCAATGTACTCAAAAGTACAGTAGTCGAAGTGGTTAATGCCTAGCTGATTGCATAAGTGCAGTTTGTCAACTATATAAATACCTTTCTTTTCCTTTAGATGGTTTAGAAAAGGTCGTCTGAACTCCCCTCCATTTCTATGGAGGGGCTGGGGGAGGTCTGGAACTCT
>CAXSEA010000180.1:0-7420 GCA_964235675.1 uncultured Armatimonadales bacterium
CCTTCACGCCCCAGCGGTAATCGGACCCATCCGGCCTTTCAGGCCACCTTCCCTGTAGGGAAGGAAAAGTCTACAGCTGGGTACTAAATCGGCTCACAGAAAGCGCCATCTTATATTTCCTTCCCTACAGGGAAGGTGGCCTGAAAGGCCGGATGGGTTCCGACATCAGCGCTTCAAAGCGCGTGTCGCATCGCTTTTCGGACGGGGAAAGGGGCGGGGTAGCTGCGAATGCTTTTCCACCCGTTCAGGATGGCGACGCTCATCCCCAGTAGAACCACGCAGCGCCTGTCATAGCGCGTTCCGGCATAGCGGCGCAGGTGCCGCTGGGCTTCGTCGGGAGTCAGTGCGGCCAATCCGGCGCGGTAGATGCGCGGGCTGGTGAGGGCGACAAACTCGGTCGCCACGCATAGCATCCGGGCCGTCAGCGGGATTGCGTTGCCGTGCCGCCCGAAGGGGTATCCGCTGCCGTCCAGGTATTCCCGGTGGTAGAGGACAGCCTCGGCGGAGGATTTCAGCATGGGAACCGCGCCCAGCATCGCCGCGCCGACTCTGACATACTCACGGACGTCGTAAATCTCGCCCACCGAGCACAGCGACTGCGGGAGATTCAGCAGCGAGTAGGATACGGCCACTTTCCCGATCGTGTGGAGCAGCGCCGACGTCTCTAAATCCATGATTTTGCGCGGAGTGAGCGAGCAGGAAAGCCACGCCATCAGCTTGACATAGCGCGCGGTCTGCTCCGACTGCCCCAGCAGGTGCGGCTCGCGCGTCTCGACAGCGCGCGCCATGGCGATATAGCTTTGCAGCGCGGCTTTGCGCGATCTCAGCGGCAGCACGACCAGCGCCGTATAAATGGCGCTGCTGACCACGAGGAGGCCCAGCACATCGATGATGATGTCAAATCGGCTCACAATGGTATTATCGGCATTGCCGCCGGAAATCAGGAGACGCTTGGTTCAAGCGCGTACTGGAATATCTTGATGGCGCGCGGACTGTCACGCCGCTTCCTGGAGCGCGGAACCCGCGCCGGACCCTGACAGCGCGCTCGCTGGAGCGGAATCCGCTTTGATTGAGACCGTGGTCGCACTGCTGGCGGCGTCCGTGGCCGCAAGAGCCGCCGCGGCGGCGGGAATCGATGCAACCATCGCGCTCGACAAGGTGTAATCCGTCGTGCCGAACATTTGCGCCGCACGCTCCTCGACAGCTTCCGCTTCCAAAATTGCCAGAAACGCGTTCACGACAGTTTCGTCGAACTGCGATCCGCTGCAGCGCACCAGCTCCTGGCGGGCTTCCTCGACTGTTTTCGGCAGCCGGTAAGGACGCTGATCCGACTTCGCCGGGCCGCCCACCATCGCGTCGAAGGCGTCCACGACGCAGATAATCTTGGACTCGATGGGGATTGAGTCGCCTGCCAGCCCGGCGGGGTATCCCTTGCCGTCGACGCGCTCGTGATGGTGACGAATCCAAAGCGAGACCTGCTCCAAATACTTCATGCGAGCGGCGATCTCAGCCCCGACCGAAGGATGATCCTTAATTTTGTTCCACTCGTCGTCGGTGAGCTTCTCGACTTTGTTGAGGATGCCGTCGTCAATGGCGATTTTGCCGATATCATGCAAAATAGCGGCGTTTTCAATCTGCGCCATCGACTCCGCCCCCAAATTCAGATGCTCGGCAATCTTCACCGCCCAAGTCGCCACCCGATTCAAGTGCCCATGCGTATACGGATGCGACTCCTGCATCAAACGACCAAGCAGGTCAATGCCCTGGCGGTAAGTCGCAATCTCCCGCTCATGGCGGGAATAGCCCTGGTGAACCGCCACGAGCGGCATAAGAATGAAAATCAGCCCATAGACGACGTTCTGCTCAATCAAAGCGCCCATCAAAAAGCCAAGAGGCGCTAGCAGGATTGTGCTGATCCAAGTCCAGCGATAACTCTGATACCAGATAATATCCCAGCGTGTTTTCGTGAATATGCTAGATAAAACAGTTGAAATTACAGCATTGATATAAAACGAGCTGATAGCCGCGAGTGAGAGAAACACACCTGCTAAAAAGCTATGATGCGGGAAAACATGATGTTCGTATAGTAAGTTAAAAGCAACGGCGGGAATGCCAGTGGTCAGAATAGCGGTCGCGCAATTCATTAGAACGCCCCAGCCAATGCGCTTCCATATTTTTTGAGATTTCGGTACGCCGAACATCTGAAATACTGCGAATACCGAGTTAATGATAACGATAGATACCGCTGCCCAAGAGCCAAAAAGGTAATTGGCTGCCATGGTCATAGGCACTGTAGGGCTTATCGCAAATCTTTTATCATGGAGATAAACTGGGGTGCAGCTCGAAAGAAGAGTCAAGCAGAGCAACAGAAAATAAGTCAAAGTATTGTTGCTGAGAAAATGAGTGCTTGATGTCATCCAGCATAGAACAAGCACAGGCAGCGATGCGATGCCAGTAAACAGCATTGCCTTGTGGTTTGTTGAAACAGAGCTGTATGAGCGTGCTAAACCATAAGACAAACTTTTTAATGAATTTTGCATGCCACAAACTGCGTTTCAATACTATAGCCGCTTTTATCCAGTGGAAATTTATTGCAAGAAAACTTAGTTTCCACGCCAGTAATTTACACGCCGCAAGAAACGATAAAAGCAAGCGAGCAAGAGACGAAGGGTTTACAATCGACGGTTACGAGCATGACACTAATCACCTGGGAAGCAGATAATTACTGAGCAGACTCCGGCGGCGGAACGATAATAATTTGGCTCGCTCCGGTCAGAACCATCGCTTTGATATTCTTCACTTTGTGTGTTGAAACCAATGTTCGACGCTGCCGCAGCCTGCAATGCAGGCGGCATTCGCGCCATCTCCGCTCGTTAAGCCGGATGCGGGAGCAGGACTGCGCCTTGTCTCCCTTCCATCCAGCCGGTTTCCTTCACCTCATGCCCACAAACTTGATCGCGGAGTCTCCGCGAAAACTTTTAGATGAACTCCTCATCGTAGAGCGGCGGCGCGGTATGGTAGCGGTTGACCGCGTTCAGCGACGCTGCCGCGACCGCTTTCCACATATCCTGGCGGATCAGGGCCGAGCCGGTCAGCAGCTCCTCGCCGCGCTCCGACATGATGCTGATCACCACCATCACAATCACTTTGCCGCCGATGGTCGGATGGGTGCAGACGTCTTCCACCAGCATTGTGCCATCTTCGGAGCGTCCGTTCTCAACGGCTCTGACGGTCGCGGTCGCGACGAGGCGCAGCTGGTTTTGGCTGGACGCGTGGCCGGTGGCGACGCCGATTTGCGTGTCCCCGGCGCGCTTTAAGCTGACGCTGGCCTCGGCGCGCTGGTTCTGCACGCTGAGAGTCACGCTGCTGAGCTGCAAACGTCCGGTGGAGGGGTCCGCGAAGCCGGGGATGGACATGCGTCCGCCCGGCGCGGATGCGGCCACATTGTGGCTGTAGCGGGTTTGCGCCACGCTGATCTTCTTGTGGTCGACGATCAAGCCAAGCTGCGCGGTGAGGGCGGATTCGATGTCGCGCACGATCAGCTTGGGCGTGCGGCCCGCGCTGGTCATGACATGCAGCTCCTGAAGCGTCCCGGCGGCGGAGAGCACGGCGCGGGCACTGATGACGTCCTTGAGCTGGCGGACGATATCTTCGATCTGCTCGGCAGAAGTGAACTGCTGTGCCGATTGGAGCGGCTTGGTGAGCGACATGGGAGCGTCCTGCGAAGCGGCGCTCGCCGATGCGGGCACCTTGTCTTCGACTTCCGTGTAAGTGGCTGTTTTCATTGTATCACGGGTTTGCGGCGCCGTTTCATCCTATTTTAATGAAGCGAAACTACTGTTGATCTGGTGACATTATTGGGCGCGCCTGCGCTAATCTTCAATGAATTGAATAACGAAGCAATGCGGCGGCGGCAGCGGCGGCGATCGTCGCCAAAAAATTAACAAAGTCGTTGCTCACGCCAGGCACGCCGCGCGCCAGGCGAGCTGTCGAGCTTCGCAGTTCGGTCAGGCGATTGCTCGACGGGGAAAGGGCCTCCGGGCTGGGCTCGACGGTATACTGCGCCTGGAGAGTCGCCCCTAAAATGGAATCGATCAACGCGCCCGCGAAGCCGCAAATCGTCACCGTTACACCTTCGGATAGATCATGAAGCCGTATCGCGAATGCGCCGATCAGCGCCGCTCCAGCAAGCGCGGCGAGCGTGCCGGGCAGCGAGACCGCGCCGGATTCGCCTGGAAAGGCGGGGCGAAGGCTAATAATCGAGCGCGGGGTCCAGCCGAACCCCGCGCCGATCTCGGTGGCCCAAGTATCCGCGTTCGCTTCGGCCAGCGCGGCGAGAAACGCTACGCGCAGAATGGCCGACGGAAAATGCGGGACGCAGGCAAGCGCGACCAGCAGGGCGGCGAGGCTCCCGTTCGCGAGCACCTGCCAGGCGTCGCGCCTGCCGCCCTTTTCAAAGCCTAGACGCGACTTGCGCGCTTTTCGGAATCGCCCGAGCAGATTCGACGTGATAAAGAAAGTCAGCAGCGCTGCCGCGCCGCCTAGCCCTCCGCCGACGAAAATCACCGCGCCGATTATTGCCGCCGCCGCCGCGCCGCCAAATGTCAACAAGCGGGCGCGGTAGACGACCAGCGCTACACCGAAAGCGGCTGCCAGCGCCCAGAGAGTAGCGGGAAGAGTGGAAAGAGGTTGAATTGTCATCGCGAAGGCAAAATGATACAATAGAGCGGCAGATAGCCGCTCGCCTTAAGCCTCGGCCATATAGTTGCCGCAGGCTGTGTGCGCCGCTCGCCGCTTGCATTGCCGCATCGCCGTTTTCTTCCGCCCTTGTATCAATGACACGCTCGACACTTAACTTATGCGGCTTGACGGCCAGCATTATTTTAGCCTGCTGCTTGGTCATCGATGCGCCGAAAGTTTGCCACGGCGCGAAACCTCAAATTGTCGCGCAGTCGCTGTTCAGCATGGACGCCGCTCGATCCGCGCGCTTGCTTCGCCTGGCCGCGCGGCAAGCACACCCGATCTACGGAGCGCCCGCTGCTCGGCAGGAGAGCGCCGCATCGAATAATTTGCACCAAGCCGCGTACGAATTTTCAGCTTACGTAGATGGCAGAGTCAGCAGCGGCAGCGAGGATATGCTGATGCTGCGGGTCGGCGGCGGGCGCGATTTGAGCCTCGACGCCATCATTCCCCACGACTTCTTCGCGCCCTGGCTCGGCAGCGGCTCACAAATCAGGTTAATTGCTCGTCCGCTCTCCGGCCCTCAGAGCAGCGCCGCACTCGACGGGCGTGCCGATTGTACCGTGGTCGCCGCCGCGCCGGAAGACGAGATGCAGCTGCTGGAGCATCCAGCTTATGCCAGGTATTCCGCTCCTCCTCCCTCTTTGACGCAGCCTACTATGCCCCGCCCCGCAGTCGTCTCTCAGGCGTCGTTCGCCGCCAGCGTGTCGCGCCTCGCGCCCGGACATCCCATCTGCGTGCTCTCGTCGCAGGCCGCCGCCGTGTACCCGCTTTACCGCGACCAGATTCATCGCTTAAACCGCCGCCTGGACGATCAAACGCTCGACAAGATCACCAGCAGCATCCTTGGATACAGCGACTACTATAAAGTGGACCCGCGCTTAATTATCGCCATGATGATCGCCGAATCCAACTTTGATCCGAACGCCGTCTCGCGCACCGGCGCGGTCGGCCTTGGACAGCTTATGCCCAGCACGGCGGCGGGACTATCCGTCGATCCGCGCGACCTGGAGCGCAGCATCGGCGCATCCGTAAAAATTCTCAGCGGCCATGTCGCCCAATACGGCGGCGCGGACTCGCAGGGCCTGGTTCCCATCAACACCCTCCTGCTGACCATGGCTGCCTACAACGCCGGCGGCGGCGCGGTGCGTCGGTACCACGGAGTGCCGCCATACCGCGAAACCCAGACCTATGTCCGCCGGGTGGCGTCGTACTACCGCCAGCTGTGTGGCACGTAGATCACTTTGATGGAATGTAAACTGCGAGCCCATTCACTAGATCGGGGCATAGAATCTCCGGAAAACGCCTCCTGTTTGATAAGGGGGATTACTGACCGATGTGCCAGAGCCCTGCCTAGAGCGTAGGGTAAATTGGTCTTAGAAGAAATGACTATGCGTTTGCGGACTATCGTTCTGGAAGTGACGGTACAGGATGAGGCAGCGGAGATGCTGGTGTAGGCGTCAGGAAACGCGATGGAATAAACTTGAGGAGCATGTTACCGTGTTCAACTCCAAGTGTGGAGCTGACGGATGCTAACCCGTTGGGGTACTTCACTGAGTGATCGTGACGGCCACAACAAACAAGGACTGGAGCATGTGCAAGGCGGATGGCCGCTAGCCTGGTCACGCTACAACCTTCATACCAGGCAAGAAATTACACGACCTGGCGGGCGTAGGCGCGCCAGGTGTCGGGGTTACGGAGGTTAGCGGCAAAGAACTCCAGGAACCGCTCCGAGGCTGCGCTGATTGAAAGCGAAGGCAGCCAAGACGTCGAACTTTCGCAAGGAAGCACTCGCCAAAGCCCCCATCCTGAAAAGAGCATGTAGGTTGAGGCGGCAACGGGGCGCACCCTGTTGCCGCCTTTTTTATGCCGAGGCTATCTCCATTGAGACGGTTGCTTCATTAATCCGTATCGCTGTTGCAGAGCCGCCAAGCGGAGTGCCCCTGAAGCTTCGGTTCATCAATAAAGGCATTATCTAAATACGCCCTCAGTTAGCAGGATGGGGCGGCAAACCAGAACGCGACCGCGTTATGGAAAGCGGCTCATCCCGTTTGCGCCGCCAAGATCGCTCATTGGGCGTTTTGATGGAAAAGGAATTAGAACCATTGGAACTGCGTCACCTTGAATCGTTCTGTGCGGTCGCCTCAGAAATGCACGTCACTCGAGCCGCGGAACGGCTGCACATCGCCCAGCCGGCGCTGACCCAGCAAATCAGGCTGCTGGAAAAGGAACTAGGGCTTTCACTTGTTCGAAGAACGGGCCGGGGCATCGCGCTAACGGAAGCGGGCGAATTCTTCCACAAAGAGGCAGAACTGATATTGCAGCACGTAAAGCGCGCTTGCCTGCAAACGCGCGAGATTGTCCACGGTAATTTGAACCGCGTCGTAGTCGGTGTGACGGAAGCGGCTGCTTTTTCTCCTGTCTTGGCCGCCGTGTTCAGCCGCTGTCTGGCAAAATGGCCTGCGGTTCAGTTGGTTTTGTGTCAAAAGCCGGCGAATGAGCTACTGGCCGCGCTTCAGGAAAAGCTGATTGATGCGGCGTTCACCTGCGACATCTCCGACACTGACCGGGCGCTGAGTAGCCAGGAATTGGCGCAAGATCGGATGCTTCTCGCTGTTCCGGCGGCTCATCCCTTTGCTGAACGGCAGGCAGTTTCTTTGTCGGACTTGAAGGACGAGCC
>CAXSEA010000181.1:0-7402 GCA_964235675.1 uncultured Armatimonadales bacterium
CTTTCACCGCCTCCGCCTCGAATTAGCCTGTCAACTGGAATCTCCAGCCTTTCAAGAACCGTAAAAAGCTCCTGTAACGCTTCAGGAAAGTCGGAATCAAGAATAGCTTTAGCATGTGACTGGTAAACGATCTCAAAGTGTTTGGCGACTAGGTCATCGAGCGGCATAACAAAATTGTACGTCACTCTAGGTGACAAAGCGAAGTTCGGCTGCTTCCCTTTCAGAGAACATGGCCGTGAGGCAGAACTGATCCGCCCCAACTCTTCTTTTCCAGCCGATCCCAATGGTAATGAACATTTTGCACGGCGAATACCGAGTCGAGTTCGGCTACGTCGGAGTTGAATAGGCCGCCTTGCATGTACTCGTAATCGGCGCGGAGGCTGGGCACGACGGAGACGTTCCACTCGCCGCGTTTGATTCGGACGATATTGATCACGTGGTTTTCGGCGTCGGGAGTGAAGGCGGCGTGGCGCTCGACGATGAAGGGCCGAGCTTCGCTTAGAGTTTTAAAGTGGGAGGAGGCCGGCATCTGCTCGCCAGCCAGAGCTAGGTCGTAGGACGAGTGGATATTGGCGTGATCCTTACTGCCGCTTTCGCCTTGCGGGAGACACTCGAAATCCACACGTGAAGCATTGCCGTTTGTTTTAGTTTGGGTAGACGAAATGCGGGCGTAGTTGAACCGGAAGTTGGTCATCAGGTTGCCGATGGCGCACATGAACTTGCTGTCGGCGTCGCTGCGCAGGAAGTGAACGCCTTTTTCGCCTTGGCAGTGCACGAGGGCGCGATACAGCACCTGGTTGTAGGAGATGCCCAGCGGCCAAGGGACGAACGCGGGGCGCATGCAATATAATTCGGCGATTACGATGCAGAGATACGCTCGCCCATCGAAGATGTCGGCTTCAAGCGGCGCGGGGAGCACACTCGCCATCGCCGCCGGATCCACGGAATAGTTGACCAGGAAACAGTTCCTGAACGTCGACTTCATCGGCACAGGGTGCTTAGGCAGCGTGAGCATAGCTTTTAGTTTTGGCGGCAACTTCCGCTAAGAATTATACAGCCTCTGGAGCAGCTTGCTCTACAGGCTGCGTAATCGGCAGCGTTACTATGAATGCGCTGCCGCGCCCGTACTCCGATTCCACTCGTACCATGCCGTGGTGAGCTTCGGCAAGCGACTTGACCAGAAATAGGCCGATGCCGGTGCCGCCGATTTCACGGTTGTCGCGGTTGTCGACTCGGTGGAAGCGCTCGAATATCTTCTTTTGGTGCTCGCGGGGAATGCCCAGGCCTTGGTCACGGACAGTCAGGGTGACGCTGTGCGGAGTGTTCTCGGAGAGCGCGCCGATAATATCCACCTGGCCGCCACGCGGGGAGTATTTGATGGCGTTGCTGACGAGGTTGGTGAGAATCTGGCCGATCTTGTCGGGGTCGGCTTCAATGGCGGCGGGGAAATCGTCGTCGAAATGGACGCTCAGCTGGTGGCGGTCGGGCGAGGTGTAGGCGCGCTGGGCGGCTAGCACCGTGGCGGCGACGGCGCGGACATCGACGGCTTGCAGGTTGAGCTGCATCGCCTGGCCCTGCTCGATTCGGCTGACGTTCAGGAGGTCGTCGATCAAGCGGGTGAGGCGGTCGCACTCCGTGTCGATGATTTGGTAGAACTCCTGCTGGTCTTCTTTGGTGTAGAAGCCCTCGGTGTCGTCGAGCAGGGTGGCGATAAAGCCCTTGATGCTGGTGAGAGGCGTGCGGAGCTCGTGCGAGACGGTGGAGATGAACGCCGTCTTCATGCGGTCCACGCCGCGAATCTCCGTGATGTCGCTGAGCAGCACCAAAAGGCCGACGACTTGCGTGGAATCCTGGTTCTTCACCGGAGCGCAGTGCGCCTGGTAGATGCGCTCCTCAACGGCGCTGCGGCGGACACTCACCTCGCCGGTGGTCTCCACCGGGTCCAGGGTAGCAAGGGCTTTGTCGAGGACGTCAGAAAGCGATTCGTTGCGGGTGACGCTCTCGTAGCGCAGGCCGACGACAGGCTCGTCGTCATCGACGCCCAGCACGGTCCGCGCGGCGGGATTGATCTGGATAATGCGCCCGTCGAGGCCGACCATCATCAGGCCGACATACAGGCTGTCCAGCGTTTGGATCAGCTCCTGCTTTTCGGTGACCACCTCCCGAAAAGCGCGGGCGGAGCTGAAAATGCTCGCCGCGCTGCGCGACATCGCTTCCAGCAGCGAGGCGTCCTCGGGCGTAAAATCGTTGCCGCTCTCCGCCGGCAGCTTGTTAAAAACGTGCACGACGCCGATAATGTCGCGGCTGATTATCTCGCCGCCGGTTTCGGCTCCTTCGATTCGGCGCTCGATAAACAGCGGCGCGGAAAGAGCGTTGCGGACTCCGAATACGGTGGGCAGCCGGTCGGCGATGGCGCGGGTGTCGTAGGGCAGGGATTCGGCGCTCAGCAGCAGGCTGTGGCCGGAGCGGAAGACGTCGGCGGTGAGGCCACGCCCGCGCGTGGAGACGGTAAGGCGCGGCAGCAAGTTCTCGGCGATGCCGCGCGCCGGCGAGACCGCCTGCAAATCGCGCTTGGCGTCGTCGTGCAGCATAAAGACGCACATCTCCGCCTGCAGCAGCTTGACGATCCGGTCCACCAGACGCCGCAAAATTTCCTCGAACTCGGAAAAATGGGGATCGACCGCGCTCGCGGCCAGGGCCGTGGCAATCGAGCGGTTGGCCGCGCGCTCACGCGGTGCCGACTTCACGCTCCGGCTCCGCGCTCCCTGGGGACGCAGGAGCCCGCGCGCGCATTTCGCCATGTGGCGCAGCGACTCCGGACTGCGCCCTTCAGTCCGAACCGGCTCGCCGGTCTCAGGGACGGTCTGCGGCTGAGTGGGAGAAGTAGGAGTGAACGCTTCGGAGATGCCGGTTGCCGCTTCAGCCTCGGCGACCGGCGAAATCTGGTCAAGCGACGCAGGCTGTTCCGCGAGATTGACCGGCGCGAAAGCCGCATCTAAATCGAACTCGGAATCCGCTTCCCGCGCCGTCCCTGCGCCAAGAGTAGAAGATACGCTGCCGCTCGACGCGCTCTCGCCTGCGTCGTCGGAACGCGTCCCGCGCGTGGGCGGCTTACGCTGCCGCCTCGGCTCAGACGCGGAGAGATTGCCCGGCTGCTCGGTTTCCAACTCGGACATATCGGGGAACGCTTCTTCGATCAACGCGTCGTCGCCGTCGTACGCATCCCGATTCTCGCCTGCAGAAATCGGCGCTTCGCCAAAAGCGTTCGGCTGAGGCGAGGCGATGTCGAGCGGCGCAGCCGAACTTGGTTTTTTCGCGGGCATTCTAGCCATAAACGGTGGTAAAAAGAGGAAGTGTCAATGCATTATCGGCAAATTGCATTCCGTAAAGTATACCGCCGCGCCTCCCAGAGTGCCCTTGACAAGGGCCTTGGACGGCAGTATACTGGTATTTCGCTGGAGGAAATGAGCCGTTTGGGAGTGGAATAATCCCATTTTGCCTTGCTTTCATTCCGGTGAACTGCGTGCCGAGGTGGCGGAATTGGTAGACGCGCACGTTTGAGGGGCGTGTGGAGCAATCCATACGGGTTCAAGTCCCGTCTTCGGCACCAATTTTTTGTATAGCCCAGCCTATCCAGGTTGGGCTATACTTGTTGTAAAAGCCTTTCGCGGGAACCCATCCGGCCTTTCAGGCCACCCTCCCTGTAGGGAAGGAAAAGTCTACGGCCATATTCTAGGCCGTCTTAAAATGCAGCGCCATCTTATGTTTCCTTCCCTACAGGGAAGGTGGCCTGAAAGGCCGGATGGGTTCCGCTTGCCGCAGTAATATTTGGTGAATATGACCCAGCTACAGCCTAGCCAGATGAAAGAAGCCGCTGCCCGGCATGCGGTCGCGCGCGTGATTGAGGACGGCATGAACGTCGGCCTCGGCACCGGCACCACCGCCGCGTTCGCCGTGATCGCCCTTGCGGAGCGGGTGAAATCCGAGGGGCTGACGCTGGGCACCTTGATCTCTACATCCGACGAAACCCGCAAGCTCGCCGCGGAACATGGGCTGCGGATTGGCTACGACCTTACCGCCGAGATCGGCTGGCTGGACGTCACCATCGACGGCGCAGACGAAGTGGATCCTAGTTTTAACCTTATCAAAGGCGGAGGCGGCGCGCTGCTGCGCGAAAAGCTGGTGGCCGACCGCACCCGGCGCGAAGTGATTATCGTGGACGACAGCAAGCTCTCGCCTGCGCTCGGCACCAATTTCATGCTGCCGGTGATGATCGTCCCCTACGCCTGGGAGACCACCGCCGCCCGTGTCGCCGACGCGTGCGGCCTGCCCGGCCCTTTGCAAGTGCGCGTCGCTAAAACCGGCAAAACCTTTCTCTCCGACGACACCCTGTACTGCCTCGACGTTCCCACCGGCCCCATTCCCGACCCTCCCGCCGCCGAAGCCCGCTTGAAGGCGATCACCGGCGTAGTGGATGTCGGCCTTTTCTGCGGCATGACGCAAACTTTGATCGTGGCGTACCCGGACGGGCGAGTAGAGATGACCGAGCGGCCCGTTTAACAAACTTCCCCCGCGCCGCCTTGGCTTTACTCAGGGATCCGCACGGCTTAATTTTGCGCTTCCCTTAGCTTCCAGCTCATTCCAGCCATTGGACAGCGGCTTTTTTCCTCCCTGCGCCGCTAACAAAATCGACTGCGTTTTTCGGATACGATCTGCTTCTATCGAGTCGATGCTCCCGAATCTACAAAGCAGTTACGTTTTCTATAGCGATTTAATCTTCCAATTTTGAGGTATTTCTAATATTTTCTTCGTTTTGCTGTAGCCTAATTGCGGGTAACAAGCATCGAAGTTTTCCAAGGCTTCTCGATGCAGGAGCCTGGGAAACAAGAATCTCCGTAGAAACTAAAATTGGCTCATTGATGTCGGGCGAGCCTTCTCCGCCTGGTGTCGGCCCGCGCAGGAATGCGCTTTAGGAAGATAAAGTTATGTCCAAAACAGTAGTCGGCCTTTTTGATGAGAATTCCAGCGCGCAAGCCGCGGTGCGAGACCTGCGCAACGCTAATATCGGCGGCAGCGACGTCATGGTCGTCACCCACGATATGTCTCAGGGGAACCTGATGAACGACCTGACCGACGCGGGCGTTCCTAATGACGACGCCCAAATCTATGTCGCCGGGGTGCGCCAAAACGAGACGCTCGTCAAAGTGGAAACCACCGACGCCAATGGTCCCGTGGCCGTGGAGATTATGGATCGCAACGGCGCGGTCGATATTGACAAGGAGCGCAGCTACTACCTGCTCGGCGGCAATGCCGTGGCTGGGGCGGGAGCTGTCGCTGGGGCGGGAATCGCCGCAGCCGCGGTTGCCCCTGTTGTCGCTGCCGTCGTGGCCCCCGCCAAGCCTGCGCCCGTATCGAGCACAGTAAATGCCAATGAAGACGAGACGGTGATTCCCATCATCGAAGAGGAGCTGCAAGTCGGCAAGCGCCAGGTGCAGCGCGGCGGCACCCGGATTCATACCCGTGTCACCGAGCGTCCGGTGCAGGAGCAAGTCACTCTGCACGAGGAGCATGTCGAAGTGGAGCGCCATCCGGTGAACCGCGCCGTTGTCGCCGGTGACGACGCTTTCCAGAATAAAGCGTTTGAAGTCACGGAAACCGACGAGGTGCCGGTGGTCGCCAAAAGCGCGCGCGTGGTCGAGGAAGTGGTTGTCGGTAAAACCGCCACCGATCATGTCGAGACCGTAACGGATACGATTCGTCGCACCGATGTGGATGTCGAGAATATTGACGGCGCGACGGGCACGCAAAACGCGCCGGATACTCGCCGCAACTAGGTTTTTTGTCAGCAAAGTAACCGAGCCGCCGAGTGCTGCCCATGCATGCCCTCTGCGGCTGTTACCTAAAAGGATCGATTTTATGGCCGAACAATATAATGAACCTCGCACCGGAGCTACAGCCGGCGGCGCGCGCGAGTACGATACGCCCCGCAAAGGGTTTCCCTGGTGGATTCTGCTGCTTCTCGCATTGATCGTGCTCGCGCTGCTTTACGCGCTGTTCCATCACAAACCCGCAGCGCCGACAGTCGCGCCCACGCCTGCGGTGGTAGCGACCGCCCCGGCGGTTCAACCGGCACCGGCGGCAGCGCCGATAACAACCCCAGCGGATCAAACAAACGCTTCGCCATCCGCCGCGCCGTCAACTGCGGGCCAAGACGCGAGCGTGCATAAGGGCACGGATATCGCCACGGCCAAGCCCGGCGAAGCCAGCGTGCAGGGCGAGCCGCTCACCGATGTCGCTCCGTTCGCCGCCGCCGCGGACAAGACGGCGTTTATCGGCCGCAAAGTGAAGCTGACCGATGTTCCCGTGTCTCAAGTTATCAGTGACCGCGCCTTCTATGTCGGCTCGGGCTCTCAGCAGCAGATGCTGGTTTTGCTCGACAAAGGCATGGACGCTGGCCCGAGCGGTCACAAGATCACCATCCAAACCGGCGCGCTTCTCTCGCTGACCGGCATTGTCGAGGCGGTCCCGACGGCGGAGATTCTCAATCAGCAGTACCAGATCACCGGCGACAACGCCGCCGGCTTGCTGAAGCAGACCGCTTACCTGCACGCGACGGTTGCGCAGGCAAAATCATAACGGCTTGAGCGCCGAGCGCCAAGAGTTCAGCCGAGCCTTTTACGGAACGTTCTCACCGACGTTCCGTAAAAGGCTTTTTTGTCGAGTCGTATGCCCTCTACTAAAGAATATAGAAAGTCTTTCTGACTCCCCTCCATTTCCATGGAGGGGTTAGGGGGCGGTCTGGAATGTTCGAGGGCAGCTCCCATGCAGACCGACAAGCAAGTACCCCAGACCTCCCCCAGCCCCTCCATGGAAATGGAGAGGAGTCAAAGACTCTAAATACCTTCCCGCACTACCCTACCGTCGGTCACCCGCCATACCGTTCCATCGCGCAGCATCGTCTCCGGTACCGCTTGCAGGTTGGTGCAGGTTAGGAAAGTCTGCGACCCCGATTCGGCGATCTGCTCGAAGAGTTTGCGCTGGCGGATATCGTCGAGGTCGGACAAGACGTCGTCGAGCAGCAGAAGCGGGGGCTCTCCGACTAGCTCTTGGATCAGTTTTCGCTCGGCTAGCTTGAGGGCCAGGGCGATAGTGCGCTGCTGGCCTTGGGAGGCGTACAGTCGGCTGTCGTGCTCATTCACGTTGAGCAGGAGATCGTCGCGCTGGGGGCCGATCAGGGTTTTGCCTCGGATTTCTTCCTCGCGGGCAAGCTCGGTGAGCTGAGACAGGAACAGGGGCTTGATCTCGCCCGCTAAATATGCCTGGCCGAGGGGAAACGACGGCTGGTAGATCAATCCCAGCTCGTCGCGGGTGTCGGAGAGATAGCGATGCAGGTCGGCGGCGA
>CAXSEA010000182.1:0-7385 GCA_964235675.1 uncultured Armatimonadales bacterium
ACGGCGGGGTGTCCACTCAGGTGACGGATACGACTTGGCAGCCCACCGCCATCCGATAATCGACTGAGCTATAGCGCCGGCTCCGCTTACTCAAGCAGTAGGCGGAGCCGTTTCGTGTGCGCCGGGAAGCGATTCTAAATGCTTTTGCTGAGTAAGCGCGCTCATTTGCTGTTTCTGCGCTTTCCGCTACGTCTTCTCCACGTTACGCGCGCCAAACCGCAGTTTTGCGCCAGAAGCGTCTTTTATCCGGATGAAGACAGAACCAAGCTCTTCGCCAAGTTCGGCATTTCGTCTTAACGCGGTATAGAGAAGGTGGACTGAAAGGCAGGGTATCTCTCTATGCCGTTGCTCTACACCTTCTCAGAGTTTCGCAAGCGCTTCTCATAGAGGTACGATTGCGGCATGAATTACGACCTGTTGCTTGAAATCGGGACGATTTTATCTATCGTCGCTCTTCTTATCCCGGTTCTGGCAGCCTGCGGCGCGTTCAAATCCCGACGACAGCGCGAGCTGGATGCCGCCTTCAAGCTTAAACTGCGGCAAGGCGCAAAACGGCCCGCGCCGCTTTCTCCGCCTCTCGCCTCCCTTTCGCCCGTCTCCGCGACTGCGCTCCAGCCGCCCGCTTCCACGAGTTCCGGCGCTCCGGGTATCGAAGCCTACAATTCCCGCCTGCGCTCACGTTCAAAAGCTTTCGATACCGCTGCTACCACCAGCGCCGCCGCCGTCAACCTCCACGCCGCCGAGCGCACTCAGCGCCGCTTCCGTCGAACCCGATGCATCATCCGCCACCATGCCAAAAACTACTGCCCTCACTGCGGCTATCTGCTATAAAGCCGCCGGCGGTTAAAATTTCGGTTGCCAATGACACTTCCTAAGCGCAAAACCGGCTTCTGGCTCGGGATTATCTCCGGGTCAGTCGTGATCGGCTGCGCCGTAGTCGTGACGCTCCTGACCGTGTTCCAGGATAAGCTCGTCTACCGAGTCCAGCGATACGGCCCCAACGCCGCCGCTCCGGTTCCCGGCGAGCGCCCTGCCCTGACACTGCCCTACCGCACCGCCAGCGGCCGCCAGTTCGCCTACTACATCGCTCCGGCAAACGGTCGATTTCCCGGCAAGCTCTGGATCATGTTCGGCGGCAACGGCGCGGCGATTCTGGACTACAAAGGCAGCCTGCCCGAGCAGCCGCTTCTCGCCGACGACGCCTTCCTGCTTGTCGATTATCCTGGCTACGGCTACAACGACGGCCATCCGTCCGCCGCTGCCATCAGCGAAAACGCCGACGGCGCGCTGGCAGCTCTCGCGTCGCGCCTGAAAACAGGCAAAGAAAGCTTGCTCGCCAACGCCGGCGTCTTTGGCCACTCCTTCGGCACCGGAGTCGCGCTGGAGTTCGCCCGCTCCCACCCGGAAATCCGCCGCATCGCGCTTGTCTCCCCGTTCACCAGCCTCTACGCTGTCAGCTACCTCCGAGTCGGCCCCGCCGCACTATTCCTTCACCACAACTTCGACAACGACGGCGTTCTACAAGAGCTTTCCAAGTGCCACCCCCGCCCGGCAGTCGTCATCTTCCACGGAGACCAAGACCAAGTAGTACCGGTGACGATGTCCCGCACCCTGGCGGCGGACAACAAGTGGGTCGTCTACCATGAAATGCGTGGGATGGAACATGGTCGGATCGTATACGACGCCGCGCCGGAGATTGCCGAGGCTATGGCGGGGATGGAAAAACAGCTGCCTACACAAAGCACGGCGAAACTCCCTCTGTGACTTCTGAAGATTCACCTCTATTAGCTGGAGCGGTGGGAGAGGTTTGGAGCGCTCGTGTACAACTGAGTTAGCTTAAAAAGCACACGCTACAGACCACTCTTGGCCCATCAAGGCAGGTAAAGAGACGTTCAATTTCTAACGGTCTCAGGAATTTGTTAGGGTTTAAGGATACTGGGCACTCTTAACCCGTAAACGCTTACGGTATATTGCGTCAAAATTTGCTTCTTGAACTAAACACAGTCGTGGTAACTCTTTCAAGGGTTTTATGGCGTGACACACCTTTTATGAACAACGAAACTGCCGGTGCTTCCACTTTGCGAATTTTACTCGCCGCCGACGAGTACTGGTGGGGCGGACAGGTCAATGACGGCGTATTGATGCCGTTTGGCGCGGCGAGCGAGTACCGGTGCGATTTGCGGCAGTCGAACGGCGGCAATCAAGCTGTGCCCTTACTGGCTTCGAGTCGGGGACGGTTTGTCTGGTGCGACCGCGCTTTTACGTTCGAGTTCGATCGAGGGATGATGGTCGTGGACAGCGATCCAGGCAGCCCGGCGACTTTAGCGGAGGGGTATGGAAATCTTCCGGGCGCGTTTCAGGCGGCGCGGGAGAAGTATTTCCCGCCGAGTGGCCGGATGCCGGGAGCATTGAACTTTTCCGCGCCGCAGTACAACTGCTGGATCGAGATGCAGTATCAGCCGACGCAGGAGAAGATGCTGCGCTATGCGCGGGAGATTCTCGACCATAACCTGCCGCCCGGCGTGCTGATGATCGACGACAACTGGTTCGAGAACCATGGCGACTGGCAGTTCCATCCCGGCCGCTTTCCCGATCCGGCGGCGATGATCCGGCAGCTGCACGAGTGGGGTTTTCAGGTAATGCTCTGGGTAAGCCCGTTTGTCAGCGCGGACAGCATCGTCTACCGCAATTTGGCGGCTAGAGAGTTGCTTGTCCGAGACGCCGAAACGGACAAGCCGGTGGTGCGCGAATGGTGGAACGGCCAAAGCGCGCTCCTGGATGTTACCCATCCGGACGCAATCGCCTGGCAGCATCAGGCGCTGCGCCGTTTAATGGACGAAGCCGGGGTGGACGGCTTTAAGTTCGATGCCGGCGATCCGGATTACTTTCGGCTGGGAGACCGCACATATAGACCTATCGATCCCGTCGGATATAGCGAAGCGTGGGGCCGAATCGGCCTGCAGTATGCGCTGAACGAATACCGCGCCTGCTGGAAACTAGCCGGGCAGGCATTGGTGCAGCGTCTCAGAGACAAGCGGCATACCTGGGGGCGCGACGGGCTGGCCGATCTCGTGCCGAACGGGCTGGCGCAGTCGCTGGCGGGCTATGCGTTTACCTGCCCGGATATGGTGGGCGGCGGGGATATCGGCTCGTTTACGAACCCTGATTTTAAGCCGGATCAAGAGTTGTTCGTCCGCACGATGCAGGCATCCGCGCTGTTTCCGATTCTGCAGTTCTCGATTGCCCCCTGGCGAGTTCTTGACTCGGAGCACTGGAATTATTGCTACGGTTCCGTCCAAGTGCGGCAGGAGCTGGCTCCCTACATTCTCGAGCAAGCCCGCCTCGCTGCCCAAACCGGTGAGCCGATGATGCGTCCGCTGGCCTACAACTACCCGGACGGCGGTTTCGAGACGGTCACCGATCAGTTTCTGCTGGGCGATAAAATCCTGGTCGCGCCGGTGATCGAAAAGAGCGCGGTCAGCCGGACAATCGCCTTTCCTGCCGGAGACTGGCGAGACGAGAAAGGCACAGTCATTCATGGGCCGTGCAGTATCGAAGTCGATGCGCCGCTAAACCGGTTGCCTTGGTACCGGAAATGCTAAAAGGCAGCCCATTCCCAGCGCATTATGGGCAGGCGGAAAGCGTGGCGTCGCCAAGCTGCAGGGTGGTGAGGCTGCTGTTCGGGTTCGGGACGAATTTCACGTGGCTGTCTAAAAACAGGACATTCGAGCCGCCGCTGTGGCGGGTGGAGAAATAGTTGTAGCCGAATCTGAGATAGCCGTCATCGGTGGAGTAGCGGGAGTGGTCACTGTCCGCAGAGTCGTCGTTATCCAAGTCTTCTTCGCCCAGCAGCATGAGATTGGCCGGAGATGGGAACTCGTTGAGCGGCTTGCCGATGTAGAGACTGGACGACGCGTTTTGATTCAGGCTGTCCACACAGGAGTTGATAGCGTAGCTATCGCCATTAGCGAAGCCGTCATCGGGGCACATGTAAACGGCTTTTGAATTTACGTAAGGATAGATCGAGCCGCGCGACGGGTCGAAAGTGGCGGCATTGATTCCGCCGAAAAAGCCGCTCCGGCTGCCTGCCGTGACGATAAATATCCAGCCACCGGGCGTTGCGTTCGGGGAGTTGGAATCAGCCGCGCTCGGCAGGACTGAATCGTTGTCATCCGTATATTGCTGAAAAGCAAGCCCAAGCTGGCGTAGATTGCTGACGCAGGTAATCTGCCGCGCCTTTTCGCGCGCGCTGGAGAATACCGGGAAGATGATCGCTGCAAGAATCGCGATAATGGCGATCACGACGAGCAGCTCAATGAGAGTGAAACCAGCGCGGCGCAAACCGCGAGTTTGGGGCGACGTTATCTGCATGGATCCCCTCTTCTTTTCAGCGCGACCGAATCCCTATTGTACTTGGAGGGAAAGCGGCGCACTCCTTTTGCGATCAGCGCTCGCGGCTATGTGGCGACGATTCGATAATCGGGTAAAGCCGTGTGAGGCACAGGCGCATCCATCGCAAACAAGCCGCGCACTATTCAAGGCTACAGACTAAACTTTTAGGAGACGCAAATATTGGAATTTCGACAGATGGGCAAATCCGGGCTTCAAGTCCCGGCGCTGAGTTTCGGCACGGGGACGTTCGGCGGCTCGAACGAGTTTTTCCGCAAGTGGGGCGCGACGGATGTCGAGGAGGCATCGCGGCTGGTCGATATCTGCCTGGAGGCCGGGTGCAATTTTTTCGATACGGCGGATGTGTACTCGTCCGGAGCGGCGGAAGAGATTTTAGGCAAGGCGCTGGGGGACAAGCGGGATCAGGCGCTGATTTCCACCAAAGCGACATTCAGCACGGGCGACGGTCCCAACGACAAGGGATCGTCACGCTACCATCTGGTCCGCTCCTGCGAGGCGAGCTTGAAGCGCCTGGGGACGGATCATATCGACGTGTACTTCATGCATGGCTTCGACGCCCTCACGCCAGTGGATGAAACCCTGCACGCCCTCGACAATCTGGTGCAGAGCGGCAAGGTGCGGTATATCGGATGCTCCAATTTCTCGGGATGGCACCTGATGAAGGCGCTGGCAACGTCGGAGAAGTACGGCTTGGAGCGGTATGTGGTCTACCAGGGCTATTACTCGCTGGTGGGACGGGAATATGAGTGGGAGCTGATGCCGCTCGGCATTGACCAGGGCGTCGGCCTGATGGTCTGGAGCCCGCTGGGCTGGGGACGGCTCACCGGCAAAATCCGGCGCGGACAGCCGGCGAAGGAAGGACGGATCGCGTCGGGCGGCGAAGTGGGCGGGCCGGAGGATATCACCGACGAATATCTTTACACAGTCGTGGACGCTCTCGACCAAATCGCTGGGGAGACCGGCAAAACGGTGCCGCAGGTGGCGCTTAATTGGCTGCTGCAGCGCCCGACCGTCTGCAACGTGGTGATCGGAGCGCGCAACGAAGAGCAGCTGCGGCAAAATCTGGGCGCGGTGGGCTGGAACTTGACCGAAGAGCAAGTCGCTACCTTGGATAAGGCGAGCAGCCGGAAGTTGGTTTACCCCTATTTCCATCAGAACGGATTTGACCGAAATCCTAGTCCGGTTAAATATTACTAGGAGAACTAAGAGTGGAGTTCTCGGCGTATACGGAATCGGTACGGGCGATCTACAAGCGCATCGGCGTGCCGTGGACTTCGGTGCTTGGGTGCAGCGCGCCGGCAATAACGGCGGCGGAGACGGAGATCGGCTTTCCACTGCACCCTGCTTTGCGCGCGGCCTGGATGATAGCCGATGGTAGCGGAGCCACGTCGATTTTCACGCAACCCGCCCTCGAAGAGCCATATAAATTCTTATCGATTGCCGCCGCTCTCGACATGCGTGAGAGTTTCAGTGGGATTGCCTCGAACTATGCAGGCTATGAGGAACCCGAACCACGGGACACACGTATTAGAGAAGGCTGGCTTCCCTTCGCGATTTTTGGCGGGGGCACGCTGATGCTGGACTGTACACCTTCCGAGAGTGGTCAGGCCGGACAAGTGATCGCGTTTACCCACGATCCTGACGAAATCACTTACGTGGCGCAGGACCTCCCGACATTTTTAGGATTGTCTTTGCAAACGATTATGGAGCATCCAGAAAAGTTTGTCGGCATCGGTTATTGAGCGCCATTTGCCCGCGAATGGCCGCCTCTTTTCTTGTCCGAGTGTCCGGCCCGAATCTGTTAGAGTTCTACACGAAGTATGGAAATCAAAATGCCATTTAAGATTAACGCGCTCGGCAGCTCGCGCGCTAAACGACAGATTTTTGCCGGCGGCATCGAAGCTGCCATAATTATGGCCGTGATGTTAGGGATGGTCTCATGGAACGGCATTGCCCATGCTGACGATCTCAAGCTTACCGGCTCGATCTCCATTGACGCCGAGCAGGTCTCCGACGGCATCGCGACGCCGCAAAGCAACTCCGGGCAGACATTTACCGTGTGGAGCCATGGCAAGCAGGCGCGTGTCGATATGCCTGGTACCAGCACCCTGCTCGACGGCAACTCGGGCACGGTGTATATTCTCGATTCGGCGGCGAACACTTATTACAAGGAGCCGCTGAAAAGCTGGAGCCCCGCGCCGCTGCCGCAGCTGGCAACCGCCTATCCGGTGCAGGTGTCCGGCAACGGCTCGCCTCGTGTGCAGCTAAACTTCAGCCAGACCGACAACACGCCCGGCAACGCGCAAACGATCGGTGGCCATCCGGCGCGCAAATACCTGATCGACGGCACTGTTCTCTCGCAGCGCGCCGACACCTACGGCGGCCATCGCGACGGTGGGATGGGCGGAGGCGGTTGGGGCGGCAGAGGCGGCGGTGGCTTTCTCACTTCCTTGACCTATGTCCCGAGTAATTCAGCGACGCTACTGCAGACCGCGCAGTTCGGCGGCGGTGGCTACGGGCGCGGACGAGGCGAGGGCCGGGGCAATTTCCGCGACAGCGGACGCGCCGTTCATGTGACCGGCGACGTCTGGCTCGCCGATGGCGACGGATTCGCCCTGGACAGCAAAGACAACCCGCTCTGGGCGCAGGCGCTGGCGGCGGCATGGAGCGTCGGCCCCGCAACAAACACTCTCGCCGACAAGCTCGAAAGCGCCGGCCGAATTCCCTGGCAAACCGATCTCACCACCACCTGGTCTCAGTACAACGACGCCGAAATCAACGGCCAAGGTACCGCTCAAACCTCCAACAGCGATTCTGTCACCACTCTCGCCACATTGACCTCGATCAGCAACGTCAACCTTCCCGAATCCCTCTTCCAGGTGCCCGCTAACTTTACTCAGGTCTCCCCGCCGGTACAGTAAGATGCCTCCGGCGGCCAGGCTCAGCCTGGACTGTTTGCCGCCAAGCTGAGGCAG
>CAXSEA010000183.1:0-7321 GCA_964235675.1 uncultured Armatimonadales bacterium
GACAACGACGCCAGTTATCCCTACACCGCACCGATCGAGAACAGCAGCGGCAACTTCATCGGCACCACCATATTCGGCGGTGGCGGCGGCACAAGTGGCAACAGTAATCCTTACGGCAATGGCACTGTCTATCAGCTTGACACGCAGCTTCTGCCGATTACGCCTCCCGCTACGCCGGCGACTATCAGCTCCGTGACAGTCTCGCCCTCTTCCGTCGTCGGCGGGGCGACTGTTACCTATAATCCTGTGGGAACCGTGACCCTTACTTCTCCTGCCCTTATTGGCGGCGCGACGGTTTCCCTGTATTCGTCCAACCCGTCGGTGGCCAGTGTTCCGGAGACTGTCACAATCCCCGCCGGCAGTACATCGGCCACCTTCCCGATCACGACGACCGCCGTTACGTCTACCTACAACGTTGGCATCGCGGCGATCTATAACAACTCGTACCAGAGTGCGAGCCTCCAAGTGACCCCGCCCCCTTCGACGCCGACCCCGTCCCTTCGTCTGGTCTCGGTCTCCCCGACCAGCACCGAAGGCGGCACGAACACCACGATGAACCGCTTGTATCTGGCTCATCCGGCCACTGAGGACGCCACCATCACCCTCACCAGCAGCAACCCCGCCGTGGCCTCCGTCCCCGCTAACGTCACCGTCCTGCAAGGCTCCACCTCGCGTGCCTTCGAGATCAAGACCAGCAGCGTCACGACGACTCAAACTGTCACGATCACCGCCAGCTACAACGGCAACACAAAAACGGCCACGCTGACCGTCACGCCCGCGCCGATCGTCCTCAAATCGGTCGTCCTCTCGCCCGCCAGCACCGAAGGCGGCACCACCACAACGGCCAACCGCGTCTACCTGACCGGCAACGCCACGGTGGCCTCCACCATCACGCTCACCAGCAGCAACCCGGCAGTCGCCTCGGTGCCGAAGAGCGTCACCGTGCAGCAGGGCTATAGCTCGCACGTGTTCACCATCACCACGACAGCCGTCACCAGCCCGACCACGGTCACTATTACCGCGACCTCCAACGGTGAAACGCAAACGGCCATTCTCACAGTCAACTCGTAGTCTCCGAAAACAGTTCTGCCCGCCGAATCGCAGCTCAACGCTCGGTTCGGCGGGCAGAACTGTTTTATCGAATCAGGCATTTTCAACAGGCCTGTTCGCCGGTAATGGCCCGTTCCGCGCTATGCTAAAACTAAATGCGCTTTCCGATGCGTGCGTCCACCACCGCCGCTTTTGCTCTACAAGGATTCTTTCAATGCCCCGCCGCTCTCATTTGTGTTCCGCTCTCTCTGCCGCCGCGCTCACTCTCGGCGCTTTAAGCCTGCTTGCGGCTATCGCTCCCGCCGCCCGCGCCGACTACCCGGAGACAATCCTGCACAGCTTCCTCGACGGCAGTGACGGCTCTTCGCCCATAGCTGGCGTAGTTCAGGATTCCAACGGCAATCTATACGGCACCTCGGGTACAGCCGCGTATGAAATTACTGCGAGCGGCCAGTTCAGCGTCCTCTACATCTTCGACGAACACGCTTACCCAAGCCAGTTGCTCCTCGCTCCCGACGGCGCCCTCTACGGCACCACGCAGCAGGATGGCCCAAACGGCTTCGGCACCGTTTTTAAGTTGACGACCAGCGGCACCGAAACCGTCCTGCACGACTTCGCCGGAGGCACCGACGGCGAGCTTCCGGTAGGCCCGCTCGTCCTAGGGCACGATGGGCACCTCTATGGCACGACCTTCGGCGACGAATCTTCCGCCAAGGGCGGCAACGGCACTATCTTTAGCCTCAACACCAACGGCTCGGACTACCTCGTGCAGTACCGCTTCAGCAGCTCTAACGCCGCTACTGCCGGCAGTAATCCGGTGGAGGGGTTCACACTCGCGCCGGGCACGAGCGATGTTCTCTACAGCACAACTCTGCAAGGCGGCTCGGCCGGAGGCGGCACTCTGTTTTCCTTGACCCCCGGCACAACCGACGGCGGCGCGTCTTTTAAGCGTTTGCACGCCTTCGGCGACGGCTCGGTCGTCAACGACGGCTTCAAGCCAAGAGGCTCTTTGCTCGCCGGGCCCGACGGCACTTTGTACGGCGTCACCACTGAGCTAGGCCAGTATGGGCAGGGCGTCGTCTATAAAATCACTCCAAAAGGCGTCGAAACAATTCTGTACAGCTTTGATTCGAGCTCCAAAGATGGTGCTGACGCCATGGGTACGCTGCTTTTCGGCGGCGACGGCAATCTCTACGGCACTACCAACATGGGCGGCGCTGACCAGGATGGCAGCGTTTTTAGCATCACCACCGACGGCGGCAACTACAACGACGTTTACAGCTTCGGCGAAAGCGCCAACGACGGCGACGGGCCATACTCAGGCGTCTTCGAGGACAACTCCGGAAACCTGATCGGCACGACAATCGGCGGCGGCGGCAGCAACAACTACGGCACCGTCTACAAGCTCGCCGCCGCTTTGCCCGTTGCGGCTGCCGTCAAATCCGCCGTGATCTCGCCTAGCGCGGTAGTCGGCGGCCAGGCCAACGCCACCGAAACCATCACCCTCAACAAGCCCGCCCCATCCGGTGGCGCGATGATCGCTCTCTCCGCCGTCCGCTTCAACTCCACCGGCAGCGACAGCGCCGTCACTCTCCCGTCGTCGCTGACCATTCCCGCGGGCAGCGCCGCAGGGTCGTTTACCATCATCGCCAACAACGTCGCCACCACCACTGACGAGCAGATCAACGCCGTCTACAACACCGTCAGCACGCCCGCGACGATGATTGTCGTCGCCGCGTCCAGCACCGCCAATCTCAAATCAGTCGTGCTCTCGCCCACTTCCGTCCAAGGCGGCACGGCGGCCACCACCGCCAACCGGGTCTACCTCGATGCAAATACGACAGCAGCCGCCAAAATCACGCTCGCTAGCAGTAACCCGGCCGTCGCCGCAGTGCCTGCCAGCGTCACGATTCAGCCCGGCTACAGCTCCCACACTTTCACCGTCACCCCTAGCTCGGTAACCACATCGCAAACCGTCACCATCACCGCTAAATACAATGGCGTCACCCAAACCGCCACTTTGACAGTCGTCCCAGTCCCCGGCAGCGTCAAATCATTAACGCTCTCGCCCGCCAGCACCGAAGGCGGCACAAGCACCACGGCCAACCGCGTCTACTTGAGCGGCAACGCTCCCACCGCCACTACCGTGACACTCACCAGCAGCAACACAGCCGTAGCGACTGTACCTGCCACAGTCACGGTGCAATCCGGCTACTCGTCACATGTCTTCACCGTCACGACCAATCCCGTCGCCAGCACGCAAACAGTAACAATCACCGCCACGGCGAACGGTGTCAGCCAGACGGCGACACTCACCGTAACTCCCTAATCTCCGCCCGGCAAATCCGTGGCCCCACCGCGAGACCATGTGACGCTTCGCGGTGGGGCCATTGATTTGCTTGGGATGAGCGGGCGACTCTGCATATTTGCAGCGTAATTACTTAATTCGCCTGATTGAATGCTTGACAATGCAACGATTCCTCTCTATCTTGAGTAATATTACTTACCGCAAATAATTATTTCCGGTGCAACGCTGATCGCAGCGCAATCAAGGAGTTTCGCCATGTTCCGCCCACTCAATCCACGCTCCGCCTCAAGCGCCGCGTTTCTATTTCTCACGGCTGCAAGCCTTGCCCTTAGCCTGAGCGCTCCAGCCGCTCGAGCGGACTACGCCGAGTCCATCCTGCACACGTTCAACGCGCCCGGCGCGGCAGCCGGCGACGGGCAGTACCTTTATTCCGGCGTGGCGCAAACCAGCGACGGCACGTTTTGGGGCACCACCGAAGACGGCGGCTCCGCTGGCGAGGGGACCGTCTGGAAATACACGGTCGCCGGCAAATACAGCGTCGTGCATAATTTCGGCGACGGCAGCGTCGCAAACGACGGCGAGCTGCCCAGGGCTACTCTCACCGTCGGCCCAGACGGCAACCTGTACGGAACGGCTTACTCCGGCGGTTCGGGGAATGCCGGCGTCGTCTACAAAATCACCCCGTCCGGCACGCTGACCATCCTGCACGCGTTCCAAGGCATCAGCGCAGGCGACGGCAGCGAGCCGATCGCGAGCGTCACCTTCGGCCACGACGGCAAACTCTACGGCACCACCGCCTACGGCGTCGACAATCAGGACGGCGGCGGCGATGACGATTTCACGGGCGCTGATGCCTCCAGCGGTCCTGCGGGCGGTACGATCTTCAGCCTCAATTCAGACGGCTCCGATTACATTGTCCAGTACCGTTTCTACGAATCGAACGAGACTGTCGACGCCCTTTCGCCGTACGGAACGCTCGCTCCCGCCAGCGGCTCCAGCACTGTGCTCTACGGAACCACTTATCAAGCCGGCCCCGGCGACAGCGGCAACGTGTTCGCGTTCACGCCCGGCACCACCGACGGCGGCGGCACGATAAAGATTCTGCACAGCTTCAATGACGGGAGTGTCGCCAACGACGGCGGCGGACCGTTCACGGGACGCCTAATCGTGACCTCTTCCGGTAATCTGATCGGCACGACCACCAGCGGCGGCCTTTATGGCCGGGGCGTGTTGTTCGAGCTCGCGCCCGACGGCAGCTCGTATACCATTTTGCACGCGTTCGGCAACGGCACCGACGGTCAAGAACCGACCGGTGGCCTGACCCTTGCCGGCGACGGCGCTTATTACGGGGTGACCACGCTCGGAGGCACGAGCGCCAATGACGATGGCACCGTGTTCCGCGCGCTTCCCACCAGCTCCGGCATCGATTATTCCGTAGTCTACAACTTTCAAGGCGGCCAGGGCACTGGTGACGAACCCCAAGCCAAGCCGTTCGAGGACAGCGACGGCAACCTAGTCGGCACGACCATGTACACCGGCTCGTCAGCAAACGGCGGCTCCGGCTACGGCACGCTCTACAAGCTGGCCGCCGGCCTTCCGAACCCGGTGCAAATCAAATCGCTCACCCTCTCGCCCACATCGGTGCTCGGCGGCAGCGCCAACTCCACGGCCACCATTACGCTCAATAAGCCCGCCGGCAGCAAAGGCGCGGTGTGCAGCATCTCTGTCGGCTCCAATGCCTCAAGCGTTGCGTCCGTTCCAGAATCGGTGACCATTCCCGCCGGACATGAAACGGCAACCTTCACCGTGACCACGCACGCCACCACTAAAACGATTACCACAGGAATCGCAGTCGGCTACAACGACTCCGAAGGTCAAACCCCGCTGACGATCACCACGGCGACTAAAGGCGTCGCCGTCTATACGGTGACAGCCTCGCCGACATCCACGCAAGGCGGCACCTCCACTACGGCCAACCGCGTCACTCTCAACGAGGACGCACCGTCAGATACCGTTGTCACCCTCAGCAGCAGCAATACGGCCGTCGCCACCGTGCCTTCCACGCTCACGGTGCTACAGGGATACTCGTCGCGCACGTTCACGATTAAAACGGCGGCGGTCACCAAGGCTACCAATGTAACGATCACGGCCACATACAATGGCATGAGCGAAACCACCCAGCTCATGGTCACCCCCGTAGCCGTGCAATCCATCACATTGTCTCCCACCAGCACACAGGGCGGCACGACCACGACGGCGAACACGGTTACCCTTACCGGTAAAGCGGACGTCGACGTAGTCGTTAATCTCCAGAGCACCAACACCGGCGTGGCGACGGTTCCCACCACGGTCACCGTCAAATCCGGCACATCGTCGCAGACGTTTCCCGTGACTACCCAAAGTGTCACGAGCACGCAAACGGTCATGATCCAAGCCGTTCAAGACGGACCGGCAGGGTTCCCATCCGCTACTCTCACCGTGACTCCCGCTCCCACGACGCCAGCCACGCTTTCGCGTGTCACTTTAAACCCGACGACCATTCAAGGAGGCGCGACGCCTCCGAGTAATGCCGCGTTCGTATACATTCATGGCAATCCTTCAGGGGACACTACAGTCATGCTGACCAGCAGCGATCCGTCCGTGGTAGCGATCCCCTCATCTATCGTCATTATGCAGGGGCGCTCTTCACGCTCCTTCACCTATACGACTAAACCCGTCACCAGCACTGAAACCGTGACGATCACCGCGACTCTGAACGGGATGAGCGTATCGGCCAACCTAACCGTGACACCATAGTAGCTGGCGCAAGTAAATCAGCCTCTGAGCCGCATTTTGAAATGCAACTCAGAGGCTGATTTTGTTTTCTCTACGTCGTGTGAGTCACATCTTATCTGGTGACACGCGCACCGCAAATTGTTAGTCTAAGCCTGCATCTGCTTTGCATCCGCCGTAGCCTCGTTGACCCCGCCTGCCGACAAGGAAATCCGCCATGTTTCGCCTGCTAAACCCACGCTTCACCCTCTGCGCCGCGTTCCTGCTTCTGACCGCTTTTTGCGCCGCCGTCAGCATAGGCGCATCGCCGGCACGCGCGGATCTCTCTGAAACTATCCTGCACGAATTTGACAACCCCGGCACCGCTACGAGCGATGGCCTATTCGCCAACTCCAAGCTGACGCAAACCTCTGACGGCACCCTCTACGGCACGACGTCGGCAGGAGGCTCCGCTGGCCTGGGCACCGTATATGCCTACACGATCGGCGGCAACTACGGCATCGTCCACAACTTCGGCGACGGCAGTGTCGCCTCGGATGGCGCTCATCCAGGAGCGGCGCTTACCCTCGGCCCCGACGGCAACCTCTACGGCACCACTGCCACGGGAGGTGCCTTCAACTACGGCACCGTCTACAAACTGGCTCCCTCCGGAGCCGTCACCATCCTGCACTCGTTCCAAAGCGGCCGCGACGGCTCCGGCCCGGAGTCTAGCGTTACCGTCGGCACCGACGGCAAGCTCTACGGCACCACTCTGTTCGACATGAGCTCCAGCTCTGCCAGCGGTAGCATCAGGGGCACAATTTACAGTCTGAATCTCGACGGCACCGGCTACTTAGTGCAATACCGCTTCACCAAAACGAAAGCCGATGCCACTGGAGATTATGCGTACGGAACACTGACGCCCGCTGGCGGCTCAAGTCCGATTTTGTACGGAACCACCGCATTCAGCAGCGGTGGTTTAAACTCAGCCCCCTCGCTATTCGCGTTCACGCCCGGCGCAACCGACGGCAGCGGCACGGTGCGCGTGATCCACAGCTTCACCGGCGCGCCCGACGGCGCTGAACCCGTCGAAGGCCGCGTCTCCATCGACAGATCCGGAAACATCATCGGCGTGACTTCCGCCGGCGGAACATACGGTGCCCGCATCGTATTCACCTGCGCGCCCGACGGCACCGGATACAGCGTCCCGCC
>CAXSEA010000184.1:0-7291 GCA_964235675.1 uncultured Armatimonadales bacterium
AATCTAGGTTCGCGGAATTAAAGGAAGATTAAAACTGCAGCCGTGGGAACAATTTTCATACGGCAATTATGCGATGCGCGAGATCGCGGCACGCGCCGCGAAATTGGGTAAACCTGCCGTATCGCCATAATTCGTGTTCCGGCGTGCCGGGATGCTTTTTCTCTCAACTTTGCGGAAGAGGTAGGTACAACATTCTATGGAAAGCCATTCTAAAGTAGCGGGCCACGCGCTGCATCAGATGCTGGTGAATATTCCGCTGGCGTTTCTGCCGGCCTCGGTCGGGTTCGACGGGATGGGAATCGCGACCAAAGACGACAAATGGCCGCAGTTTGCGCAAACGAGCATCGCTATTGGATTGGTCGGCGGCGCGGCGGCGGCGGTGCCGGGGTGGATCGACTGGTTTGCCATCCCCGGAAAAACTCGCGCTAAAGGAATCGGCCTGGTGCATGGGCTGGGCAATGTCGCCGTGCTGGGGCTTTACGCCGCGAGCTATCTGATGCGCCGGGATGAGCCGAAAAAGGCAAAGTTTTTGCCGATAGCTCTAGGAGCGGCGGGAATGACGATCGCGCTCGGCACCGCGTGGCTCGGCGGCGAGCTAGTGGACCGCCTCGGCGTGGGAGTCGACGACGGCGCGCATCTGAATGCGCCTAATTCGCTGACGCATCCGACAATCGACGCCGGCGACGCTCCCGTGGTTGACCCGGTGGCGGAAGCCGACGATAGCAAAGGCGTCGCGGTAGATACCGACGCGCATGTGTCCGCACCCGAGGCGGAATAGCGGTTAGCCGGCAACTGGCCCGCTGGGTTGGTCTCAAATGACAATCATGCCGAACAATTCAGCAGTTCAGGAAAGTGGCGTGGACGTGAGATCGCCTGCTCCGGACTTCGAGGCCTGCGACACCAGAGGCAAAGTGGTCCGCTTGTCCGACTACTGGCGGGACTCGGCATTGGTCGTGGTGTTTTTGCGGTATCTCGGCTGCCCGTTTTGCCGCGAGCAGGTGATCGCGCTGCGCGACAACTACGAGTCGCTTCAAGAAGCCGGCGCTCAGGTGGTGTGCGTGGCCATGGGCGGCGACAAGGTTGGGCGGGCGTTTCAAACGATGTTCGCGCTGCCTTACCCGATGCTCATGCTCGACGAGAGCGATACGCGTCCGTACCGGCAGTACGGGCTGATGCGGCAGAGCTTGCTGCAAGTGCTCAGGCCGCAGTTGTCGCGAAAGGGCCTCGCTATGCTGTTTTCGCTGGGCAAGCGCTTTGGGAATCTCAGTCACCCAGGCGATAAGCAGCAGATGCCGGGGACGTTTATTATTGACACAGGCGGCACAATCCAGCTGGCGTATCGCAGCCGCGATGCAGTCGACAATGCTCCGGTAGCGCTGCTGCTGAAAACGCTGGAACAAATGCGCGGCGCGGCAGTATAAATAGAGTCTCAAGGAAAAGGAATCACAAGCATGCAAAGCAATCAAATTCCGTTATCGAAGCGAAGCGGTCTGAGAGGCCGGCGCGCCGCGCTCGGTGCGACAGCGGCGCTCGCCCTCACATGCGCGGCGGTGTCGCTCGCGCCGCAGGCCGCCCGCTCGCAGGAGCACATGAAAAAGCCCGCCACCGCTCAAGCGACCATGGCGCAGCCCGCCCAGATCAGCAGCTGCACCGGATGCCACGGCGACAACCTACTCGGCCGTAAAGGCTTCTCGCCGAACTTGTCGAAGCTGGGCGTTTTGAAAGAGTACAACCAGAAGACCTTCGAGCGCGTGATGAATACCGGCGTCACCAACGACGGCGGCCATGTTCAAAAGCCGATGCCGGTCTTCCATTACCCAGCGGCGGTTTCGGATAAGATTTACAAGTATTTGCTGTCGATTAAAACGAGCTGAGCTTGACTCCTCTCCTTTCTAAGAAGGGGTTGGGGCGGTTCGCCAAAGTGCGGCGCTTAGTTTAGACCGCACCTCCCCTAGCCCCTCCTCAGAGATGAGAGTGGTTGAATAGGTACATACTGTTGGTGCCTTTCTAAATTAAGCACTGCCTAGAAGATCGGAAAAGCGGAAAACTTAGAAAAACGTCACGGGCTGGTCGGTTGCTAATGAGGACTATGACTTGTGGCAGGCCTCCCCTAGCCCCTCCTTAGAAAGGAGGGGAATTGCTCAGGCTCCGTTAAGATTGCCGGCTCTAACTGTTTATGACACCGACTGTTTCCCCATCCGAAGCCTCCGACCGTCTCGCCGATCCTGATAACCGCATCCTCTATGACGCGTTAACTCGGCAGTTGGAGCGGATGCGGAGTATGCATTACGGATACTACGCGCAGTTCTTTTCGGCGATTCACATCTTCACGGCGCTGATTCTGGCGCAGATCGCGCTGAGCTTGTGGGCTCCGATGCGGGCGTTGATTTTGGCTCTGCCGTTTTTCGTGATCTACGCGGGCAGCTTCTGCGCTTATTTGATCTCCTATAATCTGTTCGCCCGCGTGTACGCCGACGCTCTGGAGAAGCGTATCAACCGGATGCTGGGGCAGGACGTTCTGGTGGCGCACCGGATGGAGGATATCTATATCTACAGCGCCGCGTCGCCGAAGTTCGTCGGGATCGATTTGAACGCGCCCGCGACGGCGATTTCCGGAATTACGATCAGCTATCTGATTGCGGGGGCTGTTTTAGTGGTCATCGGAGCGTACCGGGCGGTGCAGCTTCTGCCGGGGCTGATCCCCGCGTTTCCGCTGCTCAAGGCGTACTGGCCGCTGCTGATCGTCTGGGGGCTGCTGCACCTGGCGTACCTGCTCTGGTACTTCCTGAGTGCTTCGCATCAAAAGCGGATCAAGGCGATTGTGGATACCGCCTACAACATCTAGCGAGCGCCGATAATTGCATTTGAAATTGCCGGATAAAACTTAACATGTCCTTATTCAACCAATCCCATAAACGTTTGCCGCGGGTTTTTGCCGCGGGGCTTTGCTTTGCCGTCGCCATGACCGCATCCGGCGCGGCGCGCGCTCAGGACACGGACCATCAGAACCCGGTTCCCGCGCCGGGGACTCAGACACAGCGCCAAGCTCCATTGCCGCCTGAAGCGCCGCTGAAGCCGCCGATGGTCTCGAAGACCTACACCAAGCCGAAAGCGCAGGCGGCGTCCGCGTTTACCTTGTCCGTGCGTCAAGCGAGCGTCGCCGACGATGCTTGGGCGGGGCTGATTAAAGCCGCTGGAGGCAATCCGGAGCGGATCGCCGCGCGAATCGCTTCCATTAACCCGGCGACCGATTTTTACTGGTCGGGGTCGGTGGACAGCGACGCCGGCGTGATTTTGAACGCCGCCGTTTCGCACCCGCTGAATCTCGGAAAGCCAGGCGCGCCGGTGTCGCTGAATTCCGGCCAGGAGATCGCTCTGCAGCCGAGCCTGGACCGAACCGGCCTGATTGTCGTGAAGATCAACCGCAGTACCACGACGCTTGGCAAAGCCCCGGCGGGCACAATCCCGCTGCAGGTGCAAGACCGCCACAGCTACCCGGTCTCGCTGCACAGCGGCGTTCCCACCGCCATCGCGCAGGCGACGCCGATTGACGCGAGCCATGTGGACGTGCTGGTTATCACGGCGACCATCGACAACGCGGGCCAGTAGCCGGCGTGCCTGTGCCACGCGCCCTCCGCGCTTGTATCGTCAGCTACAACACCCGCGCCGATCTGCTGGCGTGCCTTGCTTCCATTTTCGACGCCCCGCCCGCTCGCGCGTTTTCGGCGGTCGTGGTGGACAACGGTTCCCAGGACGGCAGCGTGGCAGCGGCTCGTCAGGCTTTTCCGCAGGTGGAGGTGATCGACACCGGCGAAAACCTTGGGTATGGGCGCGGCAACAATCGGGGGCTGCTGGGACGGGCGGGCGAGAACGCGTTTTACGCGATTCTGAACAGCGACCTTGTTTTGCGGCCTGACAGTTTGGAGGGCTGCTGCGAGTATTTGGAGCGGCATGCCGAGGCGGGCATTGTCGGCGGGGGACTATTGGAGCCGGATTCGGGGGATCCACAGCGGGATTGGGCGGCGGGCGAGCTGAACTTGCGGGCGATTGCGTTCGAGCAGCTTTTCCTGGCGGCGGCGTTTCCTCGCTCCGCTGTTTTCGCCGATTATTTTCGGGGCGCGTGGAACCACCAGACCGAGGCGGCGCTGCCGCAGGTGTGCGGGGCGTTCATGGTTGTCCGCGCAGAGCTGTATGACCGGTTGGGCGGATTCGATCCCGGCTATTTCATGTATGCCGAGGACACCGATCTTTGCCGTCGTGTCCGCTTAGCGGGATTCTCTTGCGTCTACCTGCCCGACGCTCCCGCCGCGCACGGGCAAGGTAAGAGCAGCGTGTCGGGAGCTTTGCGTCCGCGCATGGTGCTGGAGCACAATGTCAGCCGTATCCGGTATATGCGCAAATTTTACGGCATCGGCCATGCGGTTGTGGCGCGGCTGGTGATGTGCTTGGGCGCTCTTCTACGCTTGATGCTGTGGAGCGCTGCGGGGCGATGGCTGCATCGCCCCGCGCTTGTGGAAAAAGGGCTTGCGTACCGCGAAGTGCTGCGCGGCACCGCCAACGCGGCGATCCCGACGCTTGAGCGTTGAAGTTTTCCTTGGGCCGCCTTATAATGGGTTGAGCAGCATCGAAGTCTATTGGAGCATTTTGTCCCTCACCACCCCCACATCGCCTTCAAACGCCGGCACCTCCGATAAATCCATGACAGAGCCGCTGTACCGGGTGACGCCTAAAGGAGTCAATACCGGAGGCATCCTGGGCGATCTGCGCGAGATTTGGAGGGCGCGCGGCATTGTCTCCGCCCTCGCCCACCGGCAGCTGCGCCTGCGCTATAAAGGCTCGTTTTTCGGCGTGCTGTGGTCGATGATTCCGCCGATCATTCAGGTTGTCGTCCTAACAGTCGTAGTCGGGGTGATTTCGGGCGCGCCGTCGTCGAATAACAGCGCTTATATCTTTTGCGCGTTTTTGCCGTGGATTTTCATCTCCAACGCGCTGCTCGACGGCTCCAGTTCCGTCTTAGCCGAGCAGGCGATTCTGAAAAAGACCTATTTTCCGCGCGAGGTGCTGCCGCTCGCGTCGCTGTACGCCAATTTCCTGCATTTCTGCGTCGCGGTGGGCGTGTTTCTGATCTATCGCTACGGCATTACCACCGCGATTTTCCATTGGCCCGGCTTGCCGCCGCGCGCCATTTTTATGCTCCCGCTGGTCGTTCTGGATATGCTGATGCTGACCACCGGGATGGTGCTGTTCCTCAGCGCTTGGACGACGTTTTACGAGGATATCAAATACGCGACGGTGGTCGGTTTGCAGCTTTTGTTTTACCTGCTGCCGATTCTCTATTTCGCCGAGCGAATCGTCTACAGCGTCCGGGGCAGCACGCGCGTCCGGGAATTAATTTACCACTTGTATCTAGCAAACCCGATCGCCTGGATCGTGCAGGCGTTCAAGCAGATGTTCTTCGGCGTGCAGCCTATCGGGACGCACTTTACCGCCGAATTTGACTTCCGCTACTACGCTCTGACCACGGCGACGTCGCTGATCGTGCTGATTCTTGGCTACGGCGAGTTCCGGCGGATGCGGTGGAAGTTCGTGGAGCGGCCATAAGCCGGAACCCCATCCGCCCTCTCGGGCACCTTCCCTGAAAGGGAAGGAATTTTAGTCGGCGCTGATACAAATTTAGCGTTGCGACGCGTTATGCTACAGCCGCACTTTGCTGCAAACGACTCCTTCTCAGGATAGGGTCCAATAAGGCAAATGGTGTTTTGCTACAGCAGCGCCGTCCACCGCTCCACCAGCTGTTTCGCCAACCGCTTCTGGTCGTCGATCCACGATTCCGCGCCTGCTTCGATTTCTTCGGCGCTGGTCGAGGCCGCCGCGATATCTTCCGGGCCTTCGTCGATCCATCGGCGGATGGTGGGAAGGTCAATTTCCGGGTGGAACTGGATGCCCCAGGCGCGCTCGCCGTAGCGGAACGCCTGGTTGGGCGTCAGCTCGGATAATGCCAGATGCACCGCGCCTTTCGGTAGATCGAAGCGATACTGGTGCCAGTGGAAGGCGGGGATGGTTTCGGGCAAGCCGCCGAGAAGCGCGTCGTCGGACGCCGCCGGGGAAAGCCGGACAGATTGCCAGCCGACTTCCAGCTTTGGGGCCTCGTAGACCGGAGCGTCCAAAGCGGCGGCGAGCAATTGCGATCCCAGGCAGATGCCGAGGATGGGGCGGTTTTCATCGACGCTTCGCTTCAGCAAGGCGATTTCTTCGGCGAGGAAGGGATACCGGTCCAGGTCGGTGACAGTTTGCGTGCCGCCAAGGACAATCAAGCCATGGTACTGGTGGCCGAGGGTGATCGGGATAGGCTCTCCCGCCGAAGGCTCGATTGAATCCCAAGTGACGTTGGCTGCGTCCAGCGCGTCGGCCAGGGTGCCGAGCTGAGAGCGCCGGCCGGGGGCGTGGCGGATGACCAGGATGTGGGGCATGGATGGGTTGTACCCACGCGGGAGCCCATCCGGCCTTTCAGGCCACCTTATACACTTGCAGGCCATTGGCGTGCATGACGGCGCAGGCGCGCTCCAGCTGGATGCGGTTGCCGTAGTGAGTGGGGATGGAGCCGGCCTGATTTTTGGTGCCGAGATCGTAGTCGTCGAAAGGATCGTAGCCCGACGAGTACCCGCCCGACGCTCCTTTCAGAGCGCAGGAAATCTACATGGCGGAGAAGCCGTCGGACGCGAGCGTGGCGGACTGGTTGGCGAGCTTGTCCCACCACCAGGGGCTGCCGTACCCCGACGAGCAATTGATAAAGAAGTATTCCATCATCACGCCGGCCTGAGCCGGGCGGGCGGACCGCATGGCAAGAGTAGCAAGCGCTACCGAAGCTATCGCTGCCACCCAATTTATCACGGCTGAAACTCCTGCCTAATGAGATCGGGAGACGCAGTTTGCCGGCCCAAACCGGAGCAATCTCCGCTCCCGTCCCCTCCGCTGCCGATATTCAGTCGAAAACCGAAGCCCCGCGCCTGGAACACCACCAGAGAAACGGCTAGGGAGCAGCCTCGGCGCGCTTCAGCTTCCTGCCGCTACAGCGGCTAATTGAACTAGTCAACTGTGGACATAAGCGGATTTCTCCTAGAGCCTGTTATAGACTTTTCGCGCAATAACTATCAACAATATTCTATGTTCTGAGCTTCTAGGCTGCGGCAGGGCCAAGTTTCACGTTTTGATGGCTCATTAGCCCCATAAATTGTTCTACAGCTCTGAATTCTGCTAGATATCGATAGCTAAAGTCTATAACAGGCTCTAG
>CAXSEA010000185.1:0-7272 GCA_964235675.1 uncultured Armatimonadales bacterium
TCTATCTTTTCGCCACGTTCTGGGCCGGACAGGAAGGCTCGTTTCTACTTTGGGCGGTCTGGACCGTCGTCATCGGCATTGTGCTGGCGTTTACATCCGGGCGCAGCGCCGAGCCTCGGGTGATGCCGATTTTTAGCGGCGTGCTGGCGTTCCTGCTGGTTCTGCTTGCCGTAAAAAGCCCGTTCGCGCCGCTTGCCGGCGGCGGACCAATTCCCGTGGACGGCCAGGGATTGAATCCGTTGCTGGAGAACCCCTGGATGGTTGTCCATCCACCCACTCTGTTCCTTGGCTTCGCATCCCTGGCAGCGACCTTTGCCTTCGCGGTGGCAGCCTTGATTTGGGGCGACACGCAAAACTGGGTGCGGCGTGCATGGCCGTGGGCGCTGTTCAGCTTCGCCGTACTCGGCTTCGGGATTATGCTCGGCGGCTACTGGGCCTACGAGACGCTGGGGTGGGGCGGCTTCTGGGGTTGGGACCCCGTGGAAAACGGCCCGCTCGTGCCCTGGCTCGGCATGACCGCCTTTCTGCATGCGGCGCTGACAACTCGGGCGCGGGGATCGTTAAAGAAAACCACTTTGTTTCTTGGGATGGCTCCGTTCGCGCTTGCGCTCTACGAGACGTTTCTCACCCGCACCGGCATCTTAGCCAAAGTTTCCGTGCACTCGTTCTCTACTTTAGGGGGCGTGGCGAACTCGATCATTTTGTACTCCATGCTGGGCGTGGTCGCTCTGGCGGTCGGATTGCTTTTATGGCGCGGGCGGGCTATCAAGAACGATTCGGAAGCCAGCGAAAATGCCACTTCGCGCGACTTCGGCATGACTATGGCAATTGTCCTGCTGCTGGTGTGCGCGGTGATTACCGGAGCCGGCATGTCCGCGCCGCTGATTACGGCTGCCGGAGCGGCGCTGCACTTGACTAAGACATCGCTCGGCAGTGTTCCGGCCAGCTTTTACAACAAGACCAACTTCCCGGTTGCCGTGCTGCTGATGATCGGCATGGCTATCGGCCCGTATCTCACCTGGAAGCAGACGACCTCGAAGAGCGTCGAGCCGCTGATGTGGATATACCTGGCCGCGGTTGCGTTCTCGATTGCCTTCGTGGTGGTGAGTCGCCAGGTGCTGCACTCGAATTCCACGGTTCCTCTAATCGTGCTGTTCGCGTCGTGCGTGCTGTGCGTTTTCGCGAATGCAGCGTTGCTGCTCAAACGAAGCGGCGGCGATGCTCAGGGCGGCGCGGGCATGTCGGCCGGCGTGCGGACAGCCGGCGGAGCGCTGGCGCATATCGGAGCGGCGCTGCTGCTGCTGGGCGTCGTGTTCCTGGTGTCCTGGTACCGTCAGAGCGATCAGATTATCGTGCAGGGCCAGCCGCGCCCGGTCGATAGCTTCCCGATGACTCTCGACCTGGCGGGTTCCACGTCCAACATCAACGACCCCGCCAACAAGCTGCGCCTCAGTATCACGGAAGGCAGCCAGGGCAGCGAGCAGACGCGGTATATGGCCTACATGCCTCTAGCTATCCGCAGCGTCCAAGGCGTCAGCCAAATTGTCGCGCGCCCAATTATCGCGCACCGGTGGTGGGGCGATGTCTATATCTCGCTCAAGGACGGCCCTACGCCGTTGTCGCCGTCGCCGATGCTGAAGAATACGTTCAGTGAGGGGCAGACGACGACTTTCAACGGCTACAAAATCGAAGTGGGCAACTTCTCCGCCGATCCCGTGGCGGCGGCGCTGGCGCGCAGCGGGCAGATGCCTGACAAGTTTCCCGTCACTATCCCGCTGATGGTCACCGCACCGGGCGGCAAGCCGGTGGAAGTGGACCCGCAGTATATTCAATACGCCAACAACCCGTTGGGCGATCCCAGCCCCGAAGTGAAGCTGCCGTTCGGCCCCGACAAGCTGCCCTGGGCTTTGGCTGTCACCAATATCCGCTTGATCAAGGGCCAGCCCGGAACTGCGGATTTCTATATCCGCGATTCCGGCGTTCCTTTAGTGACGGCTTATGTGCTGAATGTCAGTACGCGCCCAATGATTAACCTGGTCTGGGTAGGAACAATTTTAATCGCGCTGGGCGGATTGCTTTCGATGCGCCGCCGCATTGTCGAGAATCGAGCAGTTCCTATTCCGGAGTTCGAGGGAGCAATGCCGCAAAGCGCCGAGCCGGATGCGGCGAAACGCCCGGTAGGGACGCGTCTTCGCAACACGCGGACTTCGCCGGTTCCGGCGAAAGGTGGGAATTAAGCCTATGCCGGCTCCGTTGCGAGAGGTATTGAAAAGCAAGCTGCACCGCGCCACAGTGACCGAGGCGAACGTGGATTATGTCGGCTCGGTGACGATCGACCGCGATTTGATCGAAGCAGTCGATCTCTGGCCGAACGAACTGGTGCATGTCTGGAACGTCTCCAACGGCGAGCGGTTTCAGACTTATGTATTGGAAGGCGAGCGCGGCTCCGGCGTGATCTGCTTAAACGGCGCGGCGGCGCTCCGAGTGGAAGTCGGGCACAAGGTAATTATCGCGGCGTTCGCGTTGACCGAAAAGCCGATTGCTCCCAAAGTGGTTTTGCTCGACGGCGGCAACCGTATCGCGCGGCATATTCAAGAAGCCGAGCAGATGATGGGCGACGATTATTTCGACGCCGAAGCGTCCGGCGCATCGCGGGTGCCGGTACTGATTTAGGAATTATTATGTTCAGCGTACAAGTAGAGAAAACAATCGCCTGCGCCCATCAGTTGTACAACTACGCCGGTCCGTGCGAAAAGCTACATGGACACAACTACCGCATCGTGATTAGCTACCATGGCGAGGAGTTGGACGATTTTGGGATGCTGGTCGATTTCACCGACATCAAAATTTGTTTCAACAAAGTATTGGAGCGGCTCGATCACGCGTTCTTGAACGAGCTGCCGGAGTTCGAGGGAATTTCGCCGTCGGCGGAGAATATAGCGCGGCATATCTACACGGAGCTGAAAAAGTCGCCGTTCGAGCGCGCTTTTCTTCGCGACGTCCAGGTCTGGGAGACGCCGACTCAGGCGGCTACCTACAGCGAGTAGGATTAGACCTTGCCTACGCCTAAGTTGCCTGGATTGGCGATTCTCACTCGCCGCCCTTCAATTCGGATGCGTCCTTGCGCGATCAGCGCCACCGCTTCCGGATAAAGCTTGTGCTCCAAGGCGAGCACGCGCATGCCGAGAGAATCGGCAGTGTCGCCGTCTTCCACGGGGACGCAGCCTTGCAGAACTATCGGACCGGTGTCGAACTCCTCGTCCACGAAGTGCACGGTCGCGCCGCTGACTTTGCAGCCGTGCGCAATCACCGCTTCATGGATATGATGTCCGTACATTCCCTTGCCTCCGAACGAAGGCAGCAGCGCGGGGTGGACGTTGAGGATACGCCCTGAATAAAGCCGGATAATCTCTACGGGCAATTTTCGCATGTATCCGGCCAAGCAGATCAAGTCCGGCTCCGTAGAAGCGACCGTTGCGAGAAGCTCCGCCTCAAAGTTATCGGATTTTCCGTCACAGACAAGCGTGCCGAGCCCGAGTTCGCGCGCGCGGGCGAGAGCGGGAGAAGCGGAATGCGTACCGATTACCGCCGCGATCACCGAGTTTGCGATCTGCCCCGAGCTGCCGCCCACCGCGAGCGCGGCCATGTTGCTGCCTCGTCCTTGCCGGCCCGAGAGCAATATCGTAATACGAAACGTCATGTCGGCATGTACCAAACCGTGCTGCTTGAGTTTAGGCTAACCCCGCCGTGAGCGCCAGGTCTCAGCCTGCCTGCCTGGTCAGAGTAGGAGAATGCCGCGATTGTGGCATATCGCTTGCTTTCGATGAAGCAGCGCTCTTGAAGAGCTTACCGCAGAACGCCCACGGGTACAATTATACGCTTGGCAATCTAAGCTCGTTTCCGCACCCCTTATGTCAACTGATCACCCCGGACAAAATCAGGAAATCGCAACACTGCGACATGCCTGTCGCAACTCCATCAACCAGATACTCGGGTATGCCGAGATCCTAATCGACGACGCGCGCGACATGGACGGCGAAGGCGGCAGCCTGCTCCCCGACCTAATGCGAATCCAGCAGGCCGGCTCTGACCTACTGCCTCTGATCGACGGCTTGGTCGGGCTGCGCAATTCAGGCGCGACTGCAACCCGGAACGCGAATCTGGACGGCGGCGCGTCTTCGGCGGATTTATCCGCTCCGCTGGTTCCGACACGTCCCAAGTCCGGCGCGGTGGCCGAAGTCGGGAAAATTTTGATTGTCGACGACAGCGCGGAAAACCGCGAGCTGTTAAGCCGACGTTTGCAGGCTCTCGGGCATACGTGCGCGTCGGTCGGCGATGGCGAATCCGCTCTGGAGGTTTTGCGTGAAGAGCCGTTCGACTTGGTTTTGCTGGACGTGATTATGCCCGGCATCGACGGCTACGAGGCTTTGCGGCGCATGAAAGCGGACGACGCTCTGCGCACGGTGCGAGTGATTATGCTGTCCGGCGTCGAGGAGATCGACAGCATCGTCCGTTGCCTAGAGCTTGGCGCGGCGGATTACTTGACGAAGCCGTTCAATTCGGTCTTGTTGAGCGCGCGGGTCGGAGCAAGCTTGCGCGACAAGCGCATGCACGACCGCGAAGAGTTTTTGTACCGCGAGATGGAGAACAATTTCCGGCGCGAGCAGCGCATCGCTCAGGCGCTGCAAGGCTCTTTGCTGCAAGAAATTGAGGAAGACTCTATCCCCGGCGTCAGAATCGCCATGCTGTACCAGGCGGCTTTGGACGAGGCGCAGGTCGGCGGCGATCTGTACGACGCGTTCATGCTGCCCAACGGACGAATCGCGCTTTCCGTCGGCGACGCATCCGGCAAGGGACTTGCCGCCGCGACGCGAATCGCGCAGGTGAAATTCGCGCTGAGAGCCTACGCGCGCGAGTACGAGCACGATCCGGTCGCGATTGTCGCGCATTTGAATGAGCTGCTCTGCGACGTGAACCGCCTCTCCACGGGAATGGATACCTTCTCGTTCGTGGTGTTCGCGCTCGCGATTGTCGATCCTTCAGATGGAACGATTAATTTTGTCTGCGCCGGCGCCGAGCCGCCGCTGGTTATCAGGAATATGGGCGAATCCTGCGAAATTGTGGCTTCCACGGGCATGCCCCTGGGAATCTCGCCCGATGCCGAATACGAGCTGAGTACATACAGCCTCGGGTTCGACGACAGCATTTTGATCTGTACCGACGGCATCACCGAAGCGCACAGCAACGGCGGTGCGTTTCTCGGCCATGACGGTATGATCGAGCTTGCCATGCGTTCCGTTGCCGCGAACACCGATATCGCCGCAGCCGCCAACGGCATCGTCGATGGCGCTCGTGAATTCGCCGGAGGCAATACGCACGACGACGTCTGTCTGCTGCTTGCCAGGCGGCACCCGCTTGAGCCGCAACTATGAGCGAATTCCGAAACGATTTGCCTGAGACCTCTGCCGCCGCGTTAAAACTTCCGGTGTCTCCTGAGTTTGATGCGATACTCCGTAATTTGCCCTACGGCATCGGTTTGATCGACAACGACTGGCGCGTCGTTTACAGCAATGACGTGCTGCCTCGATTGATGCGTCCCGGTTCGGAAGGTGAATCTGCTCCCTCTATCATCGGGCGAAATCTCTGGGCTGCTATGCCGCATTACGCCGGCACGCAGCTCGAAGAGCAGTACCGCAAAGCGATGACGAGCCGGGAGCCGGTGCAGTTTGTCCAGCATGTGGACTTAGTCGATAAAGATTTCCGAATTTCAGTTTTACCTAATGAGCTAGGCATTTTTATCACCGCTCAAGAGGTGACCGAAGAATTGAGGCTCGAACACGATCTGAAGCAAAGCGAAGAGCGCTACCGGGCGTTGATCGACGCGAGTTCGCAGATTGTCTGGACGAATTCCGCTGACGGCAAAATGCTGGGCGAGCAGCCTGGATGGGCGGCTTTTACAGGGCAGACTCAGGCGCAGTATAAAGGCTACGGCTGGGCTGCCGCGATTCATCCCGAAGACGCCAAGCTCACACTGGACGAGTGGCGTCGATGTGTCGCCGAGCGGCGGCCGTTTATCTTCGAGCACCGACTCCGTCGTCGTGACGGCGTTTACCGCATTTTCTGGCTTCGCGCTGTTCCTATACTGAATGAGGACGGCAATGTCCGCGAGTGGGTTGGCGTGCACACCGACGTCACCAACCAGAAAGAAGCCGAAGCCGACCTGCTGCACGCCAAGGACGCCGCCGAGGTTGCCAGCCGGACGAAAAGCATGTTCCTGGCGAACATGAGCCACGAGTTGCGCACGCCTCTCAACGCAGTGATAGGCTACAGCGAAATTTTGCAGGAAGAAGCCCAGGAACAGGATCTGGACGAGTTTCTGCCCGATTTGCAAAAAATCAACGCCGCCGGCAAGCACCTGCTTTCTCTCATCAACGACGTTCTCGATCTCGCGAAAATCGAGTCGGGCAAAATTGATTTATACATCGAGCCGTTCAGCATCGCCGGGATGGTCCGCGACGTTGCCGCTACAATCGAGCCGCTGGCGCAGCGAAACGGCAACACTCTCACAATTCAGTGCCCGGATAATATTGGCGAGATGCGCTCCGATCTCACCAAGGTGCGTCAAGCGCTGCTCAACATCATGTCGAACGCCGCCAAGTTCACGCGTGAGGGAGTCGTCTCGCTGAACGTATACCGCGAGGCAGGCGGGTTGGGCGGGGAAGATGTCGATCAGCTTCGGTTCGTCGTGTCCGACACCGGCATCGGCATGACCCCGGATCAGCAGAAGAAGCTGTTTGAGCCGTTTTCACAGGCCGACTCCTCCATGACGCGCAAGTATGGCGGCACCGGGCTTGGCTTGGCCCTGACGCGCCATCTTTGCCGCGCTTTGGGTGGCGATGTCATAGTGAGCAGCGAAATAGGAGCCGGCTCTACTTTCACGGCCATTTTGCCTGCGGTCAGTGAAGCGCGGTTAGATGTGGATTTCGCTGAGTCTCTTCAACCCGGTAGAGAGAAGTCCGGCAGTAATGACGATTCCGCCGATGAATCGAGTCCAGCCGATTTGATCCTTGTTATCGACGACGATCCGGTCTCGCGCGATATTATGTCCCGCTACTTGACCGGCGAGGGATACGCGGTTAAGACGGCGTCAGACGGCTATGAAGGCATCCGTCTCGCAAAAGAGTTCAAGCCCTGCGTCATCACGCTCGACGTATTGATGCCGCGAATCGATGGATGGACCGTTTTGTCTATATTGAAAAACGATGCCGCGAC
>CAXSEA010000186.1:0-7251 GCA_964235675.1 uncultured Armatimonadales bacterium
ATTTGTACTGTGTTGCGATGTCGGCATCGGCCATGATCGCGGGCGGATAGTGCACTTTGGACGTGTCGAACTTGACGTAGCGGGTGCTTTTTTCGGTGTAAGAGGCGAGGCGGCAGTCCTCGATCAGCTTGGAAGCGAGGATGGAGACGTTTTCCGCCGCGAGTTTGACCACGGCGTGCTCGGCGACGCTGCCGTGGCCATAGCCGACCACCCATTTCTCGTGGAACGCGCGGGCTTTTTCCTGCGCTTGCGCGAGCGGCGGGGCGGAGGTCGCCATCGGGTCGGCCATCTCCAGGTCGCCGTCGTCGATGAGCTTGAGGAGGTTGTCGCGGAGCGAGTCGGCGGAGCGCGAGTAGTAGGCGAAGAGGACGGCGGCGACTTCCTCGGGCAGGTTGCGAAGGGCGAACACGTCGCGGTCGGTGTTGGTGACGTAGCGCGCGATTCGGACGAAGCGGTCGTCATGGGCTTGGCCGGCGAGCAGGGGGGAGAGGGACAGGTCGGGCATTGCTGATTATGGCATGGGAACCCATCCGGCGCTTCGCGCCACCTTCCCGGTCGGGAAGGAAAAGTTTGTGGCCGTGTTTTAAGCCGTCATAAAATCAAGCGCCATCTTATATTTCCTTCCGTGTAAATCGTCAAGAAAAGTTATCTGGACTCCCCTCTTATTCCAAGCAGGGGCTGGAGGAGGTCCGGTCTCATAGAGCACTTTATGTGTGGCGGGCCTCGCCCTCACCCATCCTTGTCCAAGGATAAGTGTCAGAGTTCGGTTTTGAGGCAGCGTTTGTGCTAGGCGGACCTCCCCTTAATCCCCTCCTCAGACAGGGAGGGGAAACCAGATAGCACTCGGTGTAGACTTTTCCTTCCCGACCGGGAAGGTGGCCTGTAAGGCCGGATGGGTTCTGCTGGGCGGAGTTATAGCTGCTGGGCAAGTTCGATTAGGTTTTTGTCGGGGTCTCGGATGTAGACGGAGAGGAGCGGGCCAGTGGTGCCGTCGCGCTGGACGGGGCCTAACTCGATTTCAATTTGGTGGGTGTCGAGGTGGGCGAGCAGGTCGGGGGTGCTCATGTCGATTAGAAAGCAGAGGTCGAGCGCGCCGGGGGTGGGAAGGTCGGCGTGGGGGTCGATTTCGGCTCCTTTTTGGTGGAGGTTGATTTTTTGACGACCGACTTGCAGGGCGACTCGCAGGCTGGCGGGATCGCCGAAGCGGACGACGGGCACTTGCAGCGCGTCCCGGTAGAAGCGAAGGGTGGCGTCCATATCGCGGACGGTCATGACTAAATGATCGAGCGAGTTCAGCATGGCGCTATTCGATGGTGCGGCGCGGAATGGCGCGTTGGAGAATGACGACGTCGACCGGGGTTGAGCCGGGCTGGCGCGCGCCGTTGATATAGGTGGTGACATCGGTGATGGCGCGTTCGCCGCCGGAACCGGCGGGAGCGCCGGGGATAATTTGCTCGGTGCGGGTGATTTGTTTTTGCACCACTACGGAGAGCGGCGGGACGGTCGGGGCGACGTTAACGATGTCGCCCGGCTTAAGATGGTTGAGGTCGCGTCCGGCATTGGCTTCCAGGAACGCCGAGAGGGTGATGTGGGATTTACGGGCGATGCGCCAGCCAGTGTCACCGGGCTGGACGGTGTAATCCTTGCCCTTTGGAGGAGCGAGCATCAGGTCGGCGGCTTGGTCGGCGCTTGCCTTGCAGAGCGAAGCGGGGACGCGCGCGGTGATGACGTCCACTTTTTCCTGGAAAGTCGGTTTGCCGTAAACGGGATCGTCAGGCGGCAGCTTGACGTAATGCTGCTGGATTTCGTCGAGGGCGGCCTGGGCGGTGGCTTCATCGGGCAAGGCTACCGCGCGATGGTTGTTGACGGTGATGACGGCGGCTTCCACGGTGACATGCAGCAGGCGCGCGAGTTTAGCGGCGGCATCGGCTTCAGGATCGATGGCGGCGGTATCGCCGACGTGCCGGTAGGAGATCGCCTGGGTGGTTCTCAGGTCGCCCTGGACGGCGTAGGCGGGGCCGATGGCGCTTAATTCGGCTTGCTGGATAACTTTGAGCGCGACGGCGTAGTTGGCGACGGTGGCGGCGGGGCGATTGTCGACGAGAATGGCGACAGGCTGGGAATGGCGCTGGCGGTACCAGGCGTAGCCGCCGCCGGCGACCAGCGCGACGAGCAGCAGAAAACTGAGCGCTTGGAAGAAGCGCAACTGGCCGGTGGGCGCGGCGGAGCTTGGGCGAGCGGGCGCTGGGGAAACGTCGCTCTGAAGCTCGTCCTGGGCGTTATTGGGAGTCGACGGTTCGGAAGAAGGCGTCATCGCGTGCTCGTGCGGGCTTTTACGTTTACGCCCCGGTGCAAGCGTGCTAGAAGCGCTTGCGGCGGGTGGGCTTGGTGAATGTCTGGGCGGGACGGTCGGCGCGGCGGGACGCGGCGGGAGACGCTCCGAAGGTCGTGTTCTCTATCGTAGGAGTGGGCATCGGCGCTTTCTTGACGCGATTCGCGGCAAGGGTAGAGGCAGCCGGGCTTGCGCCGGGGCCGATTCTACGGGCCCACTCACTGGAGGCGCGGCGCTTGCGAATCCATTCGCGGCATTTGCGGGCTTGATCTTTGCGGTTCAAGCGGTCGTAGGCCTGTGCCAGTAGATAGTGGGCCTCGCCAGTGCGGTCGAAGGGGCGCTGCTCGAACTGCGTGAACGAGCGGAGCGCGGCGACGACCGTCCCCCAGCGCTGTTGCTCGGCGTATTGCCTGCCGTACTGGAGGCGCAGTGAGGACTGCTTGATTTGACCGATCAAGAAGGGAATCAGCCAGAGGAACGAGACGCCGATGAAGAGAAAGCGGTTCTCCATAAGGTGCCTGGTAAAAACGCTGTGCGGGTATTTCGCGCCGACGATGGCGAGCAGGACGATGCCAAGGACGGCCAGCGCGAACGAGACCATCGCGTAGCGTATCTGGACCTTGAAGATGGCGCGGTCCGCTTCTTCCGAGATCATCGGAGCGGGAGATCGTTTGGGGGCGGGAGTAGGAGAGACGGGCTTGTCGGAAGTCCCGGAGTTGGCGCTTTTGGAAATCATACGCGCTATTCTGGCATACCCGCGCATGGTTCCGCCGCGCTCATACGGCGAAGCGGCAAAAAATTGGAGGGCGGCTTAATTCATCTCGGCGCGGCGGGCGGCGTCGAGATGAACTAAGCGGTTCAGCTCGGCCAAATCGTAGGTCTCGGCGAAGTCGGCGGCGTGGCGATTGTCGAAATCGCGGCCGCGAAAGCCGGGGGCAAGATGCTCTAAATCAAACAAGTAAACGTCCATAGCAGTGCAGACCATTGTAAAGCTGGTTTGTTCCGTTTGCACGACTAATTTTGAGAAAATATTTTACTTGTTTTCCGCGTCGCTGCGGCGGCGTCAAGCAGGAGCTTTTGGGGCGCGTCAAAGCGGCAATAAATTAGCCTAGAACGTCCACGCAATCGTCTTCCACGCCGACAGCATGGATGTAGACGGGCACGTAGCCGAACACCCGGTAGAAACGCAGGGCAAGCTCCGCTTCATCCGTGTCGCTATCGACGATGTTGCCCTGGTAGACGGCGATAAACTTGCCGTGATGCGGCTCCAGCTCTATCGACGTGAAATGGGCGTAGGCGACGACTTCTTTCCAAAACGGAGCGTCTTCGAGATCTTCGATGGGAAAAGAAGAATTGGGCAAGCGGCTCGGTAGAGGCGTGTTGCCGGGCTGCGGGGCTGGTTCGGGGAAAAGCATATCGGGCGCGTCTCGCTCCCTGGCATGGTCACAATGGCTCGCCGCAAAGCTCCGGCAAGCTAGGCTAGTGTATCAAAAGCCTTGTGCCGTGTCAATAAAATAGGCATCCGCGCTAGTCGCTTAAAATGTCGAAAAAACGTGTTTTAGGCTGCCGGTAAATTATGGTAAGCTGAACTATATCCCGTTTGCTATTCTAGTATTTTCACCGGCGAGTTTCGCGTCATGGACGGCACGTCACACTATGGTCACCGCGCACCAGCTTCGCAGCATCTGGACGGCTTCGGTATCGGCTCGGCCTGCGGAGCGCGATGATTCGGAACTCCGAACTTCGGTTCTTCCTCGGCTCCGGCGCTGCTTTATTGGACTAGGCCACCTGCCCCGGCGCGACGTCCGCAGGGCAGTTCTCGCGGCGGCATTGCTGGTGGTGGTCGTTTGGAGCGCGGTGCCCCAGATTATGGCGTGGCTGGTGCGTCCCGAGTGCCATTTCAGCTTGGCGTCGGTGCCGGACGCTCCGGTGGCGCTCGTGCTGGGGGCTGGGATTACGCCGCACGGGCGGCTTAGCCCGGTGCTGCGCGAGCGCGTGAACGCGGCGGTGGCGCTTTACCGCGCGGGCAAGGTGCGTGTCCTGCTAATGACCGGCGACAACGGGCAGGTGACGCACAACGAGCCGTGGGCGATGCGTCGCTACGCGCTTCGGGAAGGGATTCCGGCGAGCGCGATCTACTGCGATTACGCCGGGTTCCATACTTACGATTCCTGCTACCGCGCGCGCCGAATTTTCGGGGTGGACAGGGCGGTAGTGGTGACGCAGTCGTTCCACCTGGCCCGCGCGGTGTTTTTGGCGCGGGAGCTTGGAATCGACGCGTCGGGCTATGCCGCCGCCGACCCGCTGGACGCCGCTTCCGATCTGCGGATGGCGGCGCGGGAGAATACAAGCTCGTTGGTAAACCTGCTCGATCTCGCGGTGCACCGGCGGCCTCATTTTCTTGGACAGCCGGTGGCGATTGCGCGTCTGTAGAATGAAGATTTCAGAGACGCTCTTAGGCCGCTGGGCCTTTTTTGTTCTGCTCCTGACGCTTACGCGTCAGGAGCAGTTTTTATTTGCGGGTTGATGTAGTGGTAGAGGCGTAGGCGTAGCGGCGAGAGAGAAGGGTGAAGGTGATGGTAATGAGAGAGGTGATGACGACGAAGGTGAGCATGGTTTTGTCGTCGCTGGATTGCAGAGCGTCGTAGATGGCTAAGGGCATGGTGCGGGTGACGCCGGGGGTGCTGCCGGCGACCATCAGGGTTGCGCCGAAGTCGCCCAGGGCGCGGGCGAAGGCGAGCGCGATTCCGGCGACGACGCCGCGCCGGGCGAGCGGCAGGATGATGTGGAAAAAGACTTGCGCCTCGGTCGCGCCGGAGACGCGGGCGCTTTCCTCAAGATCCTGGCCGACCGACTCGAAGGCGACCTGAGACTGGGTGATAAGCAGGGGCATCGACGCGACCGCTGCCGCGAGCGCCGCGCCTTGCCAGGTGAAAACCAGGGATTGCTTGAAGATGTGCTCGTAGAGCTTGCCCAGGGCGTGCTGGCGGCTGAACAGTACCAGGAGAAAGTAGCCGAGCACGGTCGGCGGCATGACCAGTGGAAGCGTGACGATGCCTTCCGCCAGGGCGGTTCCCCGGCCTCGCCTGCGGCTGAGAGCAAACGCGATGGGAATGCCGATTGCAATCGAGACGAGAGTGGCGGTGAGCGAGACGCGGAGAGATATAGTCAGCGGGGACCAGTCGAAACCGGCCCAGTTGGCGAGAAAGTTGTGCAGCCCGGCAAAGAATGGCGTCGGTGTTTGCATCACGCTGCCGCCGGGCTGGGTCGGCGCGAGTGGTCGCGCGGGCGAATTGAGGTCAACCTACTTTTTCGGGGCGGAAGGCGGCAGGTAGCCGGCAGCGGCGAAGATTTTTTGGCCGTCGCTCGATAAAAGGAACGCGGCGAACTTTTTGGCGGCGGTCGTAGCGGTCGTGCTGACGGCTATGGCCTGAGCGATGGGGGCGTGGAGATCGCCGGGGACGATGAACAGGTTACCGCCGATACTTTGGGTGAGGGAAAGCGCGGTGAAAGTGACCTCGGCGTTGCCGCTCTGGGCGAACTGGAGGGACTGGTTGATGTTCTCCGCTTGAACCATTTTCGGCTGCACCGTTTGGAGCAGCTTCGCGCTGGTGAGCGATTGGATTGTCGCCAGGCCGTAGGGAGCGGTCTGCGGGTTGGCGAAGGCGATTTTGGTCACTTGCGAGGTGGTTAGGATGGAAAGTCCTTTTAGCTGGACGGGGAGCGTCGGTGACCAGAGGGCGAGCTGACCGACCACGTAGATTTTGACTGACTTGGGATCGACCAGATGCTCTCCGGCCAGTTTTTGCGGGGTGGTGGCGTCGGCGGAGACGAATACCTGGTAGGGCGCTCCGGATTCCATCTGCTTGGCGAGCAGGCCGGTCGCGCCGAATGTTGGCAGAACGGTAATGCCGGTTTTCTTGGCGAAGGCCGGAATGATCTGGTTGGTAAACACTTTGGTGAGGTTCGCGGCGGCGGCAATCTGGACTTGCTGCTGGGCGAGCGCGGGGGTTGACGCCGCGAAGGCGATCAGGCTGCACGATGCGGCGAGGACGGCGGTAAAGCGGGAGAGAATATTCGGCATAGTGCAAAAATGCTACCTGGTAGTGCGTTTAAATTAAACATCGGCTGCTGCGCGACGCAATCTTAACTCTTGCTCGCGAACATTAAGCTGTGGTCTTGATTCGGTTCCAGGCGTGGAACGAGTCGGCGAAACTGAAGCCCGTGGCTATGAGAGCAGGCGAAGATACTGCGGGGGTACGGAATCGGCGAGCCAGACGCCGTTGTCGGATTGGTAGAACGGATGGCCGGCAAGATGCATCGCCGAGGCATCGATGACGAGCACCGCCGGGCGGCCGTGGCGTGCGCCTACCCTGCGCGCGGTTTCGACCTCCGCCGAGAGATGGACGTGGTGGCGCTGCATTTTCAGCAGGCCGGATTTCAGGATGGCCTCGACTGACTTCTCGCCGGTGCCGTGGTAAAGGTGAGCGGGCGGCGGCATAGGCTCAAGTTGCAAATCCACGGCGACGCTGTGGCCTTGGTTGGCGCGAATCTTGTTGCCGGTCTTGTCGAAGGCGAAGCGCTGCTTGTCGTTACCGGCGACGACCTGGTTAAGCGTCTCGCGCGAGATAGGAAAATGGTGGGTCGCGCAGGCGGCGAGAAGGTCGGCCACGACTACCCAGCCGCCAGGCTCAAGCGTTAGGCCTAGCTTTGCGGGCTGGTGGCGCAGGTGCAGGATGAGATACTTGCTGGTTTTGATGAGCGTTTTGGTATCCATGGAGTTGAATTTTCCGTGGCGGACATGGTCCAGGCTTTTCGGGCACCTTCACCTATCCGTCACGCTCGGAAGCGTGCCACCTTCCCAGAAGGGAAGGACTTAGATCAAGTTAGCGGAGTGCTTCAACTTGTCTTTTCCTGTA
>CAXSEA010000187.1:0-7232 GCA_964235675.1 uncultured Armatimonadales bacterium
CCCTGCATTCCGCCGTAGATTTCGCTGCCGGGGAAGATAAACCCGCGACGCTTGCACAAGGAAACGATCTGCTCTAATGATTCTGCTGCCATAGCTGAGAGGTCACCGCCTAATTTTTATAATATTAAAACTGAAAATCCAGCGCTTTCAGCAGCGCTCGGACGAGGATGGCCGATCCATGCGGGGAAAGATGCACCCGGTCTGCCGCAAGCGACAGCGGATCGACGCTTTCGCACGCCTGATCGAACGCTGCCTGCGTATCGACGAAAAGGCAGTCGAGGTCTGCGGCGATGCGCTTGACAATCAGTCCGTACTCATCCATGCGCGCCCGCATCGGGTCGGCGCGATCTGGCTGGATGTAGAACGGCGTCATCAGCATCATGCCGTCAAGATTTTGGCGACTGCGCGATACTAAGTCGCGGTATGTTTGCTCGAACTCGTCGGGCATGACAGCTTCGGCAAAGGCGTAGGAATCGAACTGACGCCAGACATCGTTGGTGCCGATCATTACGGACACCCAGTTCGGCTGGAGATCGAGTACGTCACGTTGCCACCGAGCGGCGAGGTCGCGGACAGTGTTGCCGCCGATGCCGGTGTTTAGCAGGCGGATATGGCGCTCGGGGTACGCGGCGGCCAGCAATGCATCCGTGAAGAAAACATAGCCGTCGCCGAGGCCATTCCCCTCCCCGACTGGTCGCCGGCGTCCGCAATCCGTAATCGAATCGCCGACCGCTACCCACACGCTGTTATTTTTTAGCTTCAACGATCACTCTTCGCGGCTCGATCAGTCTCGATTTGAAATCGCGCCGCGCAACCGTTTAGGATTGTACCCTTGATCGAAATGAGCGTCCGGCGCGGGGCTCATGGCGTCTAGTGCGATGGAAAGAAAATTAGCCCCCGCCGGTCGGCGGGAGCTAAATGAATAGTCGGTTTACTCAGCGCAAGTGTCAATCGAGCGCTCAAAGCGAATAGGTGGTGACTTTGCGTTTGATTCTGCCGAGCGCGTTGTCCACGCTTTTTAAATTGCAGTTCAGGTCGGCGGCAATCTCGATGTAGGTTTTGCCGAGCTTGTAGCTGCTGAAAACTCTCCATTCAAATTCGCTGAGCAGCCGCCGCAGATTGTCGCTGAGATCGGCGTTGGCTTCTTGGCGCAGCAGCAGCTCTTGCGGGTCGAGGTGGTGGTCCGGGCGACCATCGCTGAAGCGCAGAACCGGTTCAGCGCCGACTTGCGCGCACATTTCCAGCGAGTGCGCGCTATTCAGCGGCGTCTGCTTGCAGCGGCTCGCGGATTTAATGGCCGTGATGATATGGCGAGTCACGCATAGGGTGGCGAACGTTGCAAACGAGGCGGAACGGTCGAACCGATAATCCATAATCGCTTGCCATAGGCCGATCATTCCGATTTGGAGCAGATCATCCCGCTCCGCTCCCATCAGATAATAGGCAGCTACACGGGCGCGAACCAAACAGCGATATTTGTAGAGCAAGTACTCGGCGGCGGAATAATCATGACGCTGGGCCTTGCGAACGATTTGATCGTCCGGTAGATCGTCGTACCTTGTGCGCGCTTGTGGCGCTGATGCGGAAACGCTTCCGCTTGGCGAAGCAGAAATTGCCAAAATACCTCCTGCTGGGGCGGAGGTATTCGGCCGCGCGGGGTGATGACACCCTGGCCGTGCTCCGCGAAATTACGCTGGATCGTTAACGATATCCACCCGCAGGTTGCTGATTAAGACGGCGGCAACCGCCAGCAGCACTGTAACAACCGCGCTCGCCGGTTTTATGGGGATTTCCTTGAGCATTTTGCCGCCCAAGTTGAGGCGGATGGCACGGACCTTACTCTGGCCCACGATGCGCTGCACGTCGCCGAGCAGCGAAGCCCCCAAGGAAAAAAGGCCGCTGCCCGAAATCGCCGATTCTGATGTAGAAGTCTGATAAGACATAAGCTGTTCCCTTACACGGTAAGTGATCGGGCATGCTTAATATCAGCGAAGTGCCCGATTGTATCAAAACTATTTAGTACCGTCAAGTAATAGTTTCGCGCAGTAAGCTCAAACAATTAGCTCAGATGCTTAGGGAAGCTTTTAGGTAGCTGCGCGAACCGATTTCTTGAAAGCGCGTGTGATATACCCATAGATGGCGTATCTCATTGCCGCAATCCATGGGCGAACCTCGCGCTAGCTGTTTTGGGAAGTGATGGAATGGGCTCCGAGCGAGGTAAACCCGTCCACGATGGTATGGTAAGTCCTGAAATCCAGCGCTTCGCTGCCGAGCATGCTGCCGGAGAGGACGCCCGCGCCGCCGAAGTTCAGCATAATCGCCACGCCGTGGAGCACTAAAACCGCGAGGCAAAGGCCGGCTGCCGCGCCCATGGGAGCGTCCATGACTCCAAACTCCCATTGCAGCACCTGGTTCGCGATGCGCGACACAGTCAGGGCGACAGTGCCGAAGGCGGCGAAGCAGATACCGTAGCTCCAGCCGAAGTTGATGGGAGACGACGGCGAAAACCCGGCATGCTGCGCGAGCATCGGCGCGGCGGCATTTGCGGCGACGAGCGCGCCGTAGAGCGCGAGAAAGTCCAGCAAGGCTCTTCCGAGACCGCGCTTTAGCTCCGCCAGGACAATTCCTGCGGCAATAATGAAAAAGACGATGTCGATAGCCTGCGGCATGGTGATTTCCGTTGAATGTCGAGTGGAGCGTCGCAGTTCGAGCGGCTGCGCATGTTGAATTATCAGCGTTTGGCGGCCGCGCGGTCACCGCATAACCGCCGGTTTTCGCCGAAGCATCGAGGCGATGCGGGTGGCTCGCGGCGGCTGGTATAATGCCCGCTTGGAAGAAGTTCGACGGGTGGTCGCTGCGCGGTGGGCTAACGCCCAGACGCGTCAGAGGAAAGTCCGGACTCCATAGGGCGACGATGCCGGCTAACGGCCGGGCGGGGCGACCCGACGGAAAGTGCCACAGAAACATACCGCCAGGCTGCATTGCGGCCTGGTAAGGGCGAAATGGTGCGGTAAGAGCGCACCGGACGCTTGGGAACAAGCGTGCCGGGTAAACCCCATTGGGAGCAAGGCCGAGTAGATGCGGACAGTACGGTTGCCCGCCGAGTAATTTGATGTCGATGAGGCAGCTTCGGCTGCTGCGTTGATTTCGAGTTCCCGCGTCTGATGAGGCCGCACGAGGGCGTCGGCGACGGCGCTCCAAGAGAGATGACCATACAAACACAGAATCCGGCTTACAGGCGAGCTTCTTCCTGTTTTCCTCAGCCTGCGACGAGCCAACTGTGATTACCTTTGACGCAAAATTATTGGACGCGGTTCTGTTCGACCTCGACGGTACGCTGGTTCATTCTCAGATCGATTTTGGACTGATGCGCTCCGAGATGACCCGGATCGCGGTATCGGCGGGCGTGCCTGAACAGGTCATCGACGGCAAGGAGATTTTGGAGATGGTCGATTCCGCCGCCGCGTTCGTGCCGGAGGACGTCTCGGGCAGACTGCGGCGAGCGATGTGGATCAGGCTGGAAGAGATCGAGTGCGACGGGTGCTCGGGCGCGGAGCCGATACCCGGAGCCGCCGCGATGCTGGCGCTTCTGCGCGGCTCCGGCACGAAGATCGGCATCGTCACCCGCAACTGCCGCGCCGTGTCCGAACCGCTTCTTGGCGAGCTTCGACTACCGTATGACGCTTTGCTGACGCGCGACGATGTGGCTTTGTGCAAGCCGAACCCGGCTCACTTGAAGGATGCACTGGCGGCGCTTGGCGTTCCGGCGGAAAAGTCGCTGATGGCGGGCGATCATTGGCTGGATATACAAGTCGGCCGGGATGCGAGATGCGCGGCCACAATCGGCGTGCTGGGCGAGCGCTCCCCCGATTGGTTCGCACCCTGCCCGCCTGACGCCGTCGTGCGTGATTTTCGCGAAGCAATAGCGATGTTTCACGGCTGATTATGCTTTCCATTTGCATCGTGAACTGGAACAACCGCAACTTTTTGCGGGAATGCCTCGCCTCGATTCGCGCCTGCCCGCCGGCGAAAGAAGCGGTGGAAGTGGTTGTGGTCGATAACGCGTCCTCCGACGGCTCGGCTGAAATGGTTCGGCGCGAATTCGAGGAAGCTCGTTTGATCGCGCTCGCGGATAATTCCGGCTACGCGTCAGGCAATAACAGAGCGCTCGAAGCGGCATGCGGCGATTTTCTGCTGCTTTTGAACCCCGATGTCCGTTTGCTGCCGGGCGCGTTGGATGCCGCGCTGGATTGCTTGCGGAGTTTGCCGCGCGCGGGAGCGTCGAGCGTCCGTTTTTTGAACCCCGACGGGACTTTGCAGCCGAGCTTGCGCGGTTTCCCCGAGCCGTGGCCGCTGTTATGGGAAGTGACCGGCATCAGCCGCTTGCTCCCGCGCAACCGAGCCTTGGGAGCGTATTTCATGCGCTGGTTTCGATATGACGGCCAGATCGAGGTGGATCAGCCGATGGGCACGTTTTTAATGATCGCGCGTGCGGCGCTGGAGAGTGTCGGTTTGCTGGACGAGCAGTTCCCAATTTTCTTCAACGAAGTCGATTGGTGCCGGCGCGCGCAAAATCTCGGGTGGAAGATTTATTTTACGCCGACGGGAGAGATCACCCATTACGGGGGCCAGGGGACACGGCTCGCGCCGAAGGCGTCGATGGTGCGGGAGTCGCATCGCTCGCTGCTGCGCTACTATGCCAAGCATTACCGCGAGACGCTGAATCCGCTTGCCTACGGGGCAATCGTCGGGGCAATACGCGTCGGTGAAGCTTTGAGGCTTTTGCGGGCGCGCCGCTGAAGGCAGTTTGATTGGCGCGGGCGGCGGTGTTGCCGGTTGAGCTACAATGTATTCCAATGCGTGACATTGCCGTCATAGTCGTCAACTGGAACGCGCGGGAAGATCTCCGCGCGTGCCTGACCAGCCTTTATCGCGAGCCGCAGCCGGAGTGCGAATTTGGGGTTTGGGTGGTGGACAACTGCTCATCCGACGGCAGCGCGGAGATGGTGGCCGAGCGCTTCCCCAAGACGCATTTGATTCGGAACTCCGTGAACAGCGGCTTCGCGCACGCGAACAACCAAGCGATTGTCGAGGCGGCCGAGCAGGGTTACCGCTACTTTTTTCTACTGAACTCCGATGCCGCCATCGAGTCCGCCGCGATGATGGACAGCATTGTCGCGTTCGGCGACGGCAACCCGCAGGTCGGGATTTTCGGAACCAAGGTGCTGAACCCCGACGGCAGCATCCAGTTTTCGTGCCGCCGCTTTCCGACATTGGCCGCCGGGGTGTTCCGCAATACGGTTGTCGGGCGGTTCTTCCCGAAGAACAAATACGCCGCCAGCTATCTGATGGCCGATGTGGACCACTCCAAGCCGCGCCAGGTGGGCTGGGTTTCCGGCTGCTCGATGGTGATCCGCGCCGCCATGGTGCAGCGGATCGGCGCGCTCGACGAGCGGTTTTTCATGTACTGCGAGGATGTGGACCTTTGCCGCCGCGCGACGGACGCAGGCGATGAAGTCTGGTACTCGCCGGACGCGGTCGTGGTGCACAAGATCGGCGCGAGCAGCGACAAGAATGCCGAGAAGATGATCTGGGAGTTCCACCGGTCATGGGAGCTTTATGTGCGCAAGCATTATCCCGGCAACCACCGGCTCCGATTCGCGCTCGTAAAATCCGGCCTCTGGCTCCGCGCCACTGTGCGTATCTTTAATCGGCGCCGTGCCGCCCGGCTGCGTAGCCGCGCTGAGAAAACGTCGCTTGACCAAGCTCAGGAGCAGATCGCGCCGGTGCCTAAGCCATGAGATACGCTCCGCCCGCTCCCGCTCAAGCTCCGTCGCGCTTGCTCACCGTGGCTGTGGTATTTGTTTGCGCGGCCATTTGCGTGGCGGCGCTGGCGTCTGTTATCGATAAGGCGTTTTCGGCCATCGGGCTGCTGACTTCAGACTCGACCGCGCAAACGGCGGCGGGGGTGCCGGGGGATAAGCTTTATACTTCCGTCGTCTGCGTCTGCTCTTTAATCGCCGCAGCTTGTACGGCTTTTCATGCCGGCCGGTCGCAAGCAAGCGATACACGCCATTTAGAAATGCCGACCAGCAGCCGCTTGGTGACTTGGGCGTTGTATGCTTTGCCGCTCGTCTCGCTTGCGTCGTTGGTATCGCGTTGGTTGATGATCGACCATGGCAGCCTGCGGTATCTCGACGCCATGATGCGGGGGCTTGCTTATTGGACAGCGCTGTGCTCGCTTGGGCTGTCGGCCTGCTACCTGGGACGACGCTTGGAGAAGGCGTACCAAGCGATGCTGATTACGCTGGTGGCCGCATCGACTCTTGCCGCGGTGATCGGCGTACAGGACTATCTGGTGAGCGCCTTTGCGCGGCATATTGCGGGTTGGCGGGAGTTCGGAACATCGACTCCCGATTTCTTCGCGGCGTTCCTGCTGGTGACGATGCCGGTCTGCTTCGGAGCGTTTCTGGCTTCGTCGAAGCGCGACGGCACTCTCGCTTACGGTTTCTGCGCCGCGCTGCAGCTGGCGGCGATTTGGACAACCGGCTCCCGGTTCGCGTTGATCTCTGTCGCTGTGGAGCTGGCGGTGTTCGCGGTTATGTGCGCGGCGCTCTACCGTGGGAATCGTCCGATGCCGCAGGGGACGCGAGGAAAGCTTGTCGCGGTACTGGCGATCATCGTGGTCGGCGGCTTGGTTTTCGCCGGACCGGTTCTGCATAGGCTCCATGCGGCCAGCTTGCGCGGCGACGCAAACTCCGGGGCGTTTCGCGTCTACACTTGGCGCGGGGCTATTCGGCTGGCGAAAGCCTACCCGGCGTTCGGAACGGGGCCGGATCTTTTCCAATATAACTTTCCACGCTACGCTGTCGCGGGATTTACGCGTCTTGCCCATAGCGGCTATTTGCAGTCTCTGGACGAGCTTGGAGTTTTAGGCACTGTCGCCTTCTGCGTGATCGGCCTCGGCTGCATTGTGTCGGCTGCATGCACGCTGAAATCGAAGCACGCCGGTGTATCAGCGCCGGAAGAGAAATCCGGCAGCGATGCGGAGGCGTTGACTGTCAGCTCCGGACCGGACGCGCTGCTCCTGATCGGATTGACGAGCGGCGTGGCTGGCATGGCCGTTCAGAATTTAATCGATTCCGATTGGATGGTGACGATTTGCGGAGCGACCTGGTTTGCCGCCGTGGGCCTTTTACTCGCGGCGGTATCCAGGCGGCTCGCGGACGCGA
>CAXSEA010000188.1:0-7231 GCA_964235675.1 uncultured Armatimonadales bacterium
ACCAGTCGTGAATGCGATTGACTGACCACCCTCGCGAACGTATTCTTCCGCCTTCAGTTGATATAAGCATCGTCGCCGCCTTTGTCGTAGCGGGACTGAGTGAACACTTTCTCGCGGTCGATGGTGCTCGCGTCGATTGTGGGCGCGACCGCATCGTAGAAAAACAGCTCGCCGGAGCCGGTCAACCGTCCGATCTCCGATGCGAGAGCGTCCGAGGTGAGCGGCCCGGTGGCCACGATGGTGACGGGATCGTCGTCCAGGCCGAGCGGGCGCACAAACTCCTCGCGGCGAATGGTCAGGTTTGGATGCGATTCCAGCCGCGAAGTAATTTCGTGGGCGAAAATCGTGCGGTCTACCGCCAGCGCCTCGCCGGCGGGCACCCGCGCAGCGTCCGCTGCCGAGACGATCAGCGAGCCCATCCGCCGCATCTCTTCCTTCAGCAGTCCGGCGGCGTTGGTCAGGAGGTTGGACTTTAGCGAGTTGGAGCAGACGAGTTCGGCGAGGTGATCGGTTTGATGCACCGGAGTGGGGCGCACCGGGCGCATCTCGTACAGCGTCACCCGCGCTCCAGCTTGAAGAGCCTGCCAGGCGGCTTCCGCTCCCGCAAGGCCCCCGCCGACTACGACGACTTCGGCGTTGGAGTCGCTCATAGCTCGTACTCGTCGATTTGCGAGAAGTAGATTACCGTCGCGGTCTGCTCGGTGCTGACCTGCTCGCCGTAGATGTTGTTGAGCAGCTTGACGGCGTCCTCCAGCGTGCGGAACTCCGGGTTCTCGCGCTGGATGTCGCGCGGCGAGAGCTGGTCGAGCGGCTTCACTTCCACTTTATCGATAATGGCGCAAAACAGCTTCTTGCGCCGCGCGTACCGCTGCCCGGTGGTGACCCAGACGATCTGGCCGGTTTTGTACTTGTCGCTTTTGTCCCCGAGGCGAATCGTAGCCGATTTCCGGCCTGACTTGAGCTGCTCGCCATACAGCTCGGTATAAAAATTGAGCGCAAACATATCCTCCATTATAGCATGACACCCCGGCTCAATCCGGCGTCGGCGACGCCGTCCGCACCGTACGGTAGCGCAATCAATGATTGACGCTTTAGCGACAGGTGCATAATAAGCGGTCAAACCGTTTTGACGATCAAGGGGAGAGTGACATGGATTACGTAAAATTAGGCCGCTCGGCGCTGAAGGTAAGCCCGCTGTGCCTCGGCACGATGAACTTCGGCCCGGAAACTTCCGAGCCGGACAGCTATGCTGTGATGGACCGGGCGCATGAGATTGGCATCAACTTTTTCGACACGGCGAACGTCTACGGCTGGAAAAAGGGCGAGGGCGTTACCGAGCAGATCGTCGGACGCTGGTTCGCCCAGGGCGGCGGACGACGCGAGAAGACGGTCATCGCCACGAAGCTATATGGCGATATGGGCGATTGGCCCAACGAAAGCCGTGTCTCGGCGCTTTCGATCCGCCGCCAGTGCGACGCCAGCTTGAAGCGTCTGCAAACCGATTACATCGACGTTTATCAGATGCACCACATTGACCGCAACGCTCCCTGGGAAGAGGTGTACCAGGCGTTCGATGTATTGGTGCAGCAAGGCAAAGTGCTGTACTTCGGCAGCTCGAACTTCGCGGGATGGTATATCGCTCAAGCGAACGAAGTAGCCAAACAGCGCCACTTTCTGGGGCTTGTCTCTGAGCAGTGCATCTATAATTTGATTACGCGCGACGTCGAAACCGACGTGCTGCCCGCTTGCGAGTATTACGGCTTGGGAGTAATTCCCTGGAGTCCGCTTGGGGGCGGCTTGCTGGGCGGCGCGCTGCAAAAGGCGAGTGAAGGGCGTCGGGCTTCCGAGCGTGTTCAAAAGCAAATCGAAGAGCATCGGCCTCAGCTGGAGCGCTACGAAGCGCTTTGCGCCGAGCTGGGCGAGAAGCCCGCCGATGTCGCTCTCGCCTGGCTTCTCAGCAACCCCGTGGTTACCGCGCCGATTATCGGCCCGCGCACGCTGGAGCAGCTGGACGGATCGCTGAAAGCGCTTGAAGTTAAGATAACTGACGATCTTAAAGTCAAGCTCGACGAAATCTTCCCTGGCCACAAAACCGCGCCGGAAGATTTCGCCTGGTAAAAAGCGCGAATAGAACTCTGCGAAAGGCGCAAAATTACCCCGGCCACATATATGTTGTGGCCGGGGCGTTTTGTTCTGGACGATATGCCGATTAGCGCGAGACTGTTATTGCAAACAGCTTCACGTCGGTGTTCGTCGGTAGTGTGATCGAGCGTGTGCCTGCGGGCAAGTCGATTTCGTAGTCGCCGAGGATGCAGGGCGACGATGCGTCCACCACGCCTTGATGCAAGCGGTAGGGAAAACTCAGCGCAGTAGCGGCGTTCGGCCCCGTGGGAGCTTGGGTCCATGGCGCAATCGAGAGTTGCTGAGATGATGACGCGCTGCCGCTCAAAGCGAATGTCGTGCTTGCGGCACCGTCGCTGGTCGCGGCGGCGAGCAGATGGACGTGAGTGTATCCGCCCGGCAGATCGATGCGCTGCCCCTGGCAAGAGACGGCGTTGACCCCGGTCTTGCTGGTATCGGGGAAGTAGAACGCGATGCGGTGGTCGGCGGCGGGCGCAGGCGCGTAGAAGCCGGACGGGTAATCCGCCGGACCGGCTTTACCGACAAGCACCGGATTGCTGACCATGTCCCCCGCGCCGTCGGGCGGCATCTGGTCGCCGGGAATCGCGTTGCCGTTGCCGTCGATGTCGCCGCCTTCCGACCCTTCGAATCCGTAAGCCGTGACATTGTAATATTTGCTGATATCCAGAGTGCGCGCATCGGCGTTGGGAGATTCGGTGACTGTGACCATTGCCGGGAGGTTTGCGCCCGGATGCATCTTCTGGCCGAGCTCGGAACTCAAGTTGCCTTGGGGGTCGCGCACGTTCCAAACAAGGTAGTAGCGTCCCGGTGTGCTGGGCGCTCGGAACTTGGCAATCACAGCAGTAGCGACATTCGGCGCGATCAGCGGGTCTTTGGCGGTCAGCAGCGGCGTGGAGATGGGCACTCCGGCGTCCGAGTCAGGCACGTCGGTACCGTCGAGATAAGTCCAGCGATAGCCCACCTGCCACTTGTCGCCGTTCCAGCCAACGGGGCCGCGGTTGAGGATGCCTAGTTGCGCTGTGTTGATTTCGCCGGTTTTCAGGTTGCGCGGAATGTCCGAGAGGACAAAGGACGCGCCGTCGTCGGCAGCGACCGTTTCGACGATTTGAACGAGATGACCGGCGATGGTGGGCGTCTCCAGCGTCCATTTCAGCTGGTAGACATCCCCGCTCGATGCCGCGCTGGAGCCGATTTTTACCGGGACGGTTACCGTGCCGACTGCTCCGGGGCCGATATCGTTTGTCAGTGTCGCTTGCCCCGACACGCCTGTTTTCTGGTCCGCTGCCGATGAAGCGCTGCTTCCATCAAAGCGCGACGCCGTGTAGCCGAGTTGAGCGTCGTTCGCTTTTAACGCGGTCGTGCCGTCGTTGCGCAGCGTCACTACGGCCGTGTACGGAACTCCGGCGGCGATGCGGGTCGGTAGAGTCGAGGACAGGAAGGTTACGCGGGGCGCGACTACATCGGTGGCGGAGGCGATGTGCACGTGCACTTTCAGGCCGATGTCGCCCGCGAGATTGAACCAGCGGTCATCGCCTTGCACCATGTCGAAAACAAGGATGTAGTCGCCAGGCTCGATCGCGTTGCCGTACTGGTTGTGCGGCAGAATAGCGACAGTCAGCGTGGTGCTCTGCCCAGGGTAGATATTGGTGTTGATCGGCAGATGCGGCGCGGAATCGTCGTACAGGCGACCATCCTTGTACCAACGGTAGCCGAGCGCGTAAGCGTCGCCGACACGCCAGGGGAGGGTGCCTGCATTCTCGACTCGCACTTGAACGGTATAAAGTACATTGGGCGACATCATGCCTGGTACGGCGGCTTTCAGGTAGCGCGCGCGCCATGGCTGGCCACCATTCCATTGCAGGGAATACAGCTTGGTCAGGTCGGCGTACTGCTCGCCGTACTGGCGAGTAGCAGCCGCCTCGGTGCCGTCGGCGTAGTCGTTCCAGCTGTTCAGCAACGCCCAGTCCGCGCCCGCAGAATCCGCCGCCCCCCATGAAGCGTTGTAGCTGGCGCCCTGGTCGCGGGCGAGGGCAGGGGCATCTCCTGAGACGGGAGTGACCAGCGAGGAGCTGAGATCGGTATCGCCCGGAGCGCCGGCGATTTTGCCGTCGCTGAGGCTGCCGATAAATAGCCCCGCGCCTTCGGCGGAGAAATCCTGCTGGAACTGCGCGCGGACAGCGGCGACATCTACGCTGGACGCAGCGTCCTCGTTGACGATGGCGATGTATTGTGGAGCGTTATCTTGCGTGTCCGGCAAGATCGCTTCGGCCCGGAACTCGGGCGGGACGCGCCGGAAAAAATCGTAGATTTCGCTGTAGATTGTCGGTGAGACCCCATTGTCGCCGTTGTGCGGAACAACATGAACTGCCAGTAGTGGGTAGTCCTCGCCTGCCGCCCGCATATCCTGGAGCGCTTGCACGAGAGTCAGCAGACTGCTGGGAGCATTGGGATTCGCGGTGTCATAGTCCACCAGTAGTACATCGACACCGGCGCGGCGAGCGTCTTTCAGCTGGTCGGTGTCGTATTGGACGCTGCCGCCGCCGAACCAGTTGCCCCCGCCCGCCATGGGCTGGTCAACCGCGCCGAAGAGGCTGGACGCGGTGACCGCCGCCTGGTAGCGGGCGATAAACAGCGGCGCGACACGGGGCTGGTCGAGCAATCGCAGCGTTTGGCTTGTGTCGATATCCGGGCCGACGGTGGGGAACTGCGAGCCGTAACCGCTCGGAAGCTGCGCTATATCGCCGTTGCCGCCGATTGTGCCGCTGTTGCCGCTTTTGCCGTTGTGCTTGCCATGCGGAATTTTGGGCACGGGGGCGCTTGCCGTGTCGATGGACGGCGTCGGGGGAAGTACCGGCGCGGGCGGCGGCTGGAGCTTGCCGATATGCACGGTGCCGCCGCCGGGCAGCTGGATATCGTAGTCGGGAGTGTCCGGCGTTTGCGTCTTTGGCGTAGGCGCGGGCATCGCCGGTTGGACGGGAGCCGCTGCGGCGGTCTGATCTTGATTGGGCGCGGTTACACTCGAGGCTTGCCCCGGCGGCACGACTACTGGCTGCGGGGTTTCAGCAATCGCCTGGGCGAATTCATCGTTGGCGCTGATGTTGACGTTCGGCTCCTCGGCGGTGGTCGGGGCAGCGGCGGCGATAGTGGGCGCGGGAAGAGAAAAGCCGTCGGGCCGGAAGTATTCGCCGCTACGCACGGTGCCGTCCACGGTCGGGTAATGGCCCTGCACATGCGGGCAGAACACGCCACCTGCGCCGGATTGCTGCGAGGCTTGCGAATCGACAAACGTAATTTGCGTCCAATCCTGGGGATTCTGGACAGTGGCGGCGGAAATGACGTCGGGCGAGAGGCTGGCAAGATGACTGGCCGGAGCGCCGGCGGTTTGCCGGTCACGGTTGATGACGTTAAAGCCCCAGACGGTTCCGGGAGCGGGCGGGCCGCTGAGGCCCAGCTCGTGCCAGGGAATCGCGAGCTCGATGGTGTAGCCGAGGTCGGTGTCGCTGTTGGCGTTGAGCGTGCCGTCGACTGTCGCCGCATACTTATAGGTGAATACCAGCTTCGGCTGGGGAGTGCCGGCGGCGGAGCCGGCACTGAAATACGCGCCGCTGCCCGCTGAGACGGCCATCTGATAGGTGTCCGGCAACCGCGACGCGCTGGCTTTGGGGCCTTTGGTATCGAAGAACACTTCGATGTCGTCGTCTTGCTGCGGCTGCGAGAGAGGGGTATTGTTGACGGAGTTCACCCTGGGATCATCGACCTGGAATGCCGCGTAGAAGAAGTAGTCGTCCCACGCCGTATAGCAGACCGTTCCGCGCTGCGCCGCCGAGGCGGGCTGCGGCTTAAGGGCGGAAACGACGCTGAGAAACGCTATCGCGCCTAGAAGCAGCATCAGCGCTGCGGGGCGGAACAGCCGGCGAGTATAAATGTGCGATGTCATCCGCAAAATGCGGTCCTTTCGGAGCAGCCGGCTCAGCGGACCGTAGTTTCAGGCTGACCGGCGCGTAGATACTTCAGGAAGCGCATCGGAGCATCGAAACGATTCCAACAAAAACGAAGATTCGCCGCCGCCGATAGGGTAAAAACAAGAGTTAGCAGGCTGGCGGCAGAAACGGAAATCCTTGCATTATAGCTGTTCGCCCGCGCGGGTGTCAAACGACGCGTCCCGGCGGCTCGTCGGACGCGCTTGGTTCCGTAATTAGATTTTCGATGGATTTCTCATGCGTATAACGACGAAACTCGCGCCGCGAATTGTTCCTTTGTGCACGGTCGCGCTGCTGATAAGCGGCGTAATCGGGGGCGCAGTGATCGTCGGCGGCAAGCATCATCAGGCGACCGATACTTTAGTTGCTCGAACGGCAGCGCCAGTGCCGGCGAGCTATCCCGTCGGCGAGAACCGCGCTCAGGCGGAAAGCGAGATTCAGCTTGACGGCATGAGCCTGGATACGGAAAACGCGCTGATCCATCGCACGGATTTTTATTGGCATCACGGCGATTACCCGCGCATTATCGCGCTGGACCGGGTGATTACCGAGATCGACCCGCAAAATATCGACACGTATTCCACGGGCGGCTGGCTGCTGGAATCGGACGGCGACAACGCCGAGGCGGAAGCCTACTACGCGCTGGGGATGCTGCGCAATCCCTCGAGATCGGACGCTGCGTTTTCGCTGGCGATGTTTTATTACAATACCGTCCACGAGTACAAGCAAGCCGAGCAAGTGCTCTCGAAATCGGTGCACGACCCGGATGCCGGGGTGTTGGATTGGAAGCTGCTGGCGCACACCTATGAATCGGAAGGCGACTACGTTAAGGCGGTCGCGACCTGGAAGCACATACAGCGCGACTATCCGACGACTCCGGCGCTCCAGTCGAATTTAAAGCGAGACGAAGCGATTCTGGCGAACGGCGGGCAAGTACCGGTTTCGCCGACTGCATCGGCAGGCGACAATTCAAACGCGTCCAGCGCAACGCAGACTACCTCGCCTACCCCACCAGCGTCAGCGCCGAAATAACGCGCGACTTTTAGCAATTCTTATATGTACGACAGCATCCCACCGACTTCTCCGCAACGCGTCGAGACCGTCAGCAC
>CAXSEA010000189.1:0-7192 GCA_964235675.1 uncultured Armatimonadales bacterium
GGCCCGGCGGGCTCGAATGCTAACTTCTTCCAATCGGTCGTGCAGGACTCGATGATCCAGGCTCCCAGCGACATCGTCCTGCTCGGCGACTCCCTCACCGACACTAAAACCGTCACCGGCGCGGGCGCGACCGCGCCCATGGAGTACGCCTACCCGCACCCGGCCCTGCAAAAAGACCACACCACCGACCCCACCTGGGCCGCTGACTGGGTGATCCCGGCCACCGACGGCAACAACAACAAGCAGATCGCCTGGCTGCACCAGGGCGGCGCGAACTTCGTCTACTGCGACGGGCACGCCAAATATGCCAAGCGCGGCCAGCTCACCGACGAAAACTGGGACGTCCGCTGTGAGCCCGGCGTCGGCTGCCAGGGCAAATCCGTCGCCCCCAATCCCACCGAATACCCCGCCCCCAACGGCACCTGCCCCAACAACCAATCCGCCCTCGACTGCGAGTAATGCCCTGCACTAGTCAACAGTAAGTTGATAGTTATATCAGGTAACTATATATCTGGCAGACCATGATCCCAATCTTTGTCAGGATCTGTTATTTGCATCTAAGAAGAAGAAGTGGCCTGATTTTTGCGCTCGGTGGAACCACTAGAGTCAAAAATTAGGTAGTTAAGGCATCATCTGGAATATAACGCTGCGTTAGGTTTCGGTTAACAATCTGGTATGATACATGCACTGCCTCTTGGCGCGGTCTGTGCTTCTCTGGTTTGGTGAAGTGATAAGGCACGATAGAATGACCGCTCGCTAAGGGCTGTTTTTGCGTCACTGCAAAAGGGGACTTCAATTTGTGCCGACCTAAAGCGAAGAACGTTTTGACTTTCCGCTTAAGTGACGCGGACGCTGCCCAGAACACGTTCCGCAATGCCCTGCGTGCCGTTGTGAACGCAGCCCAAAGCAGGTAGATGAGGCTATGCAGCGCGATCAGGCTGAGCGCGAGGCGAAGCGGCAGAAGGGCGAGAAGTAAATAGATTATGCCACTGACAGTTGCACCGATCTTAGCTAAGGCATTGCGCGACATATTGAGCTTGTCAGAAGAGCAACGTGATGAACTGATTAACTTATACGAGGAATCAAAACCTCATATTTCCGCCTCTAGATATGCAGACAAAATTTCCGGAAAAGCAAGATTAACGCCAAGTGATCTAGCCTACTCAATTACACGTGGGTTAATTGGTGTTTTGCCGCTTAAAATTGGTCAGTCTACTTCCGATTATTTAGACCTTCTATCACAGGCACGTAACCGCGATACCGGGAAACTAGTTTTTGACACAGAAGAACAAGAAATTTTTCGTGACAAAGCATCATTGATTGTCACTATGCAGAATGGCTTAAATATAACAGCGAAAGTTGCTGGCGTTTCAGACGACCAAGATCATGTCTTTTGTGGTGCAAGAATACTAACAGATATTAGGCCAGTCTTTGGAGACGATGTAAATACTGGAGTAGCCGCTTCGGTTATATGTCACACATTAAAAATCGAGTACCACGACGACAGTTTGCATAAAGATTTCTACGTAGTACTCGAAACCGGTGATCTTCAAACGCTAAAGGAATTAATTCAGCGTGAAGAACAAAAAGCTAACATACTCCGTCTTAATCTGCCGGATACAGTTAATTTGATTGAGGAATAATATGAACACTTTGTACCATGCTAGAGATTACAAGCCAAAGCGTAATATTAATCCTTATGATGAATACAACAATGCAATAGATTGCAGCCATGAGTGGACTAATCTTGATGATGACTGTCTTTCGGATGTAACTTCGCGATACTCGCAACCCCGACATGTTAGCGGTACTAACAGTAAGGAAGTGCTTGATAACATTCTAGGCCAAATTCGTGATCTCCGCGATGAAGTAGAAGAAAAGCCAAGTGAATACGCTTTTGCTAAAGCCGTTTCTTTGATTCCTGAAAGCGCAAGGTTGCTTAGTGGCGAGTTTCCTCCTGCCCATGTAGCATTAGGAAGTCGCGATGACATCCGTGTTTACTGGATAAAGCCTAGCTTGACGCTAGAACTTACGGTACCTTCAGATTCATCTACTTTACCGTCACTCTATTTTAGAAGTCCTGTAGTTTCACGAATCATTCGAGACTTAGATGCTAATAAACTGGCTGGCTGGTTGCGCCTGTATTCTGACATAAATTAGATATGGGCAACCCTGTGAGTGCAAATTCAGAAGTCTATCGCGGCATTAGAAATCCTAGCTGGTATCGTGGTGACAAGCTACTTGCAGTTGCTTTCGAGTTGCGGGTTAGTGAGACAGGGTTGTCAGTATTTACAACTGATACCTGCCCGACCCAAGATGAGTGCTTAGCTTTGATACCAATCCTTAATACTGCAGGAGTGGCTTCAGTGTTGCGTGCAAAAATTTCTAGTCTAGGATTAACCGTAGAGCAAAAAAGAGATAGCCACGACCTGGCAGAGATTAAAGGTATTCCTCTACTAGAGGATGATGAAAAAGCTGCAAAAGATATAGCATTTGAATTAGCAGAATCCGCAATATTAAGGAATACCTGGAAAAGACGCTAGCTTTTGTTAGTCCTTGTTAATCAATTGCTTGTAAGTTAATTGCTTACCGTCAACGTCGCCCACAACCGTCAAGAACCTTCCGCTATCATTTAACCCCCGATTTTTGAAGCGGAAGGTTTGCTCGTCTAAATATGCAACGTCAACAGCAACGTAGGTGTCTTTGACTGTTCGCTTCAGCAGAGATCAATAGTTTTTCATCGGCTCAGTAATAAACAGCTAGTTACTGTGAGTGTCTGTTGTTACAGTACACTTTTACTCAAGTAGCAAGCGGGTTCAAGCTCATTGCCCACCGCTCTTCGGCTGGAAGTCGGAGTTGCCGAGCTGCCACAGGGCGAACGACCACTCGTCGGCGGTGAGCTGTTCGGATTGGGCGCGGTCGGAGCCGATGCCGTGGCCGGCGTCGTAGTCCACCCGCAGCAGGACCGGCTTGCCGCTGGTGCTGTCGGCTTGCAGCGCCGACGTCATCTTCGCCGGCTCCCACGACGCCACTCGGGGGTCGTTGATACCGGTGGTCAGCAGTACCGCCGGGTACTTCACGCCGGGCTCGACATGCAGGTAAGCGTCCATGTTGTACAACGCGTCGTAGTCCGTGGGATTGTTCACGTCGCCGAACTCGGGCTCGTTGGGCGGCCCGTTCGGCGAGAACTGCTGCCGGACGGCGTCGGATGCGCCCACGTCGTCGAGCACCGCGCCGAACAGGTCGGGGCGTTCGGTCATCGCCCGTCCCACCGTGATCCCGCCCGCGCTGCCACCCTCAATCGCCAGATGCGGCGTGCTGGTGTAACCCTTGGCGATCATGTACTGGGCGCAGGCGATCAGATCGTTCCAGGTATTCGGCTTAGTCGCCTTCTTGCCGGCGTTGTGCCAATCCTCGCCGTACTCGCCGCCGCCGCGCACATGCGCCACCGCGAAAATGCCGCCGTGCTCGAACCAAGCCAGCAGAATTGGCTCGAAGCCGGGCTTGAGCACAGTGCCATAGGAACCGTAACCCTCTAGGATGGTAGGATGCGAGCCATCGAGCTTGTAATTCTTCGGATAGATAATCGACAGCGGGATCTCGGTGCCGTCCGCCGCCTTCGCGGTGGTCTCGACAGCGTTGATGCCGGAGAAGTCGGTCGGCGATCTCTTCTTCAGCCCGGTATCGGCCACCTGGCCCGTCGCCGGATTGTACGCGTACCAGAGCGCTGAATGAGTCCACCCGGTATGCAGCACCCACGCGCCCGGCAGGCGAGGGTTGATGGAGGTCTCGGCAATGGAGCCTTTGTAGGGTAGGGGCACGTTGACTACCGGCCCACCGCTGAAGGCGACCTTGCTCAAGCGGCTGATACCGCCGTCGAGGTCGGTCATGTAAAGCGCGTCTTTGGCGACCGCGACTGTTTCCACCACCTGCTGAGTTGGCGGCACGATCAGCTTGGCCGACGCGAAATCCGGATGGGCCAGGCTCATCACGCTCACCTGGTAGCGCGACGCGTTCTTATGGTTCAGCATATAAATGGTCGAGCCTTTGACATCGAACGCGGTCACGTCGGCGTCGGCGTCAAACAGCTTCACCCAGGGCGCATTCGCGCCGTTCACTTTGACAAGCGCCGCCGCGTAGGCGGTTACCTCGTTTTGCACTCCGTTTTCCACCAGTCCGATAGCGTAAGGCGACACCGGCGAGACACTTACAAAACTAATTGACTCCGCCGTGATGGAACTGCCGGTGCGCGGCGAGACGCCGTAGCCGAACACAGTTGGGTCCTTGTCCGGGTCGCCTCCGAGTGTATGCAGGTAGACGCGACTCTTCTCCTCGCCTTCAGCGGGGTCTTGGCCGGGGGCCAGCAACGGCAACCGATTATAGTAAAAAGCACGACTCCCTGGCAGCCAGGTCGGCGAGCCGAAACGGGTCCGATCGATCTTGTCGCCCAGTTCTTTGCCGGAATCCGCGTCGACAATATAGATCGTGCTGTTTTCCGACCCTCCCGGCGAGATCCCCACTGCGACATATTTGCCGTCGAGCGACGGCGCGTAGTAGTCGATCGCATAATGCACCCCGGCGGTCGCCTTCTGGCTGGCGTCCATTAGTAGCCGTTCCTGCCCATGCAGCCCGTCGCGGACATACAGCTTCGGCGTTTGATCGGTGGGAGTAAACTTCTCGTAAAACAAGCGCCCGCCGACCCGGTTGACGCTTTCATAGGTGGTCACATTGCCGTCGAGCGATTTAATCCGCGCCAGAAGCGCATCGCGCCCCGGAATAGTCGCCAGAGTCGCATTCGTGTAATTGGCCTGTCCCCTGAACCAGGACTGCACCTCGGGACTAGTCAACTGCTCCAGCCATCGATAAGGATCGGTCACCGTATGCCCGCCGGGATAGGTGTCGGTCGTCGGGCGCACAGCGGCGACCGGAGGCGCGGGAATTGGCGCAGGCGTAGCGGATACCATCGCAGTTGGCGTAACGACTCCAGCAAGTAATAGAGAAACTGCGGATACAGCCCGATAGCCTCGGATAAGCAGGGAAATGGCGGAATGCTTCATAGCATATTGTAGCTTACCTATTCGGGCTCTCGCCCACCTTCCCTAAAGGGAAGGAACTCTACATTAAGTTTGATTCGCTTACCATTTGGATGCGTTGTATAAAGATAGCCCCAACTTGATATACAGTTCCTTCCCTAAAGGGAAGGTGGGCGAGAGCCCGAATAGGTCTGTGCTATACTAACAAAAATCCCAGGCTATGACGGGAAAGAGTAGGCATCGCCACCGCTTCGACAGAGAGGGAGTTCACCGGCTGAAAAGCTCCCGAAGCCAGCGCGCCGAACGTCGTCCTCGAGCCTAAAACAACCGAATCCGAGTGCCGCGCTCAACTTTAGCGTGGAAGCAGGGTGGTACCGCGCCGCATTTTTTAAACGGCGTCCTTGCAGCAATCCCGCGTAGACCGATCTACGCGCCGCTGCCAAGGACGCCGTTTTTCTACGCGCCCGTGGCAAGCGAACTTAACCCTTCGTGGAGTATCGCGCCAGCGATACTCCACTGCGAAAAAAGGCCACGCGGCCTGAGAGCGATCTGGAAAAGACCTATGGACAAGCAATACGACGCAGCCGCCGCAGAGGCTCATTGGTACGCCCGGTGGCAGGAGATGGGGTGCTTCGAGCCGGATAAAGCCGCCGAATCCGACCCCGAGCGGAAGAATTACTCTATTACGATCCCGCCGCCGAACGTTACGGGCAGCTTACATATGGGGCACGCGCTTTGCTACACGATCCAGGATATTCTGGGACGGTGGCGGCGAATGTGCGGGGACAACGTCCTGATCCAGCCGGGAGTGGACCATGGCGGCATTTCCACGCAGAACGTCGTCGAGAAAGAGATCGCCAAGGATGGCCTCACCCGCCAGGGTTTGGGGCGCGACATGTTCTTAGAGCGTGTCAACGAGTGGAAAGCGCAATACGGGGCACGGATCGTGAACCAGATGCAGCGCCTCGGGTGCGCCTTCGATTGGGAGCGCGAGCGCTACACCATGGACGCCGCCTACTCCGACGCCGTTTTAGAACACTTCATCCGATTGTTCGACCAGGGGCTAATCTATCGCGGGGCGCGGGTCATTAACTGGTGCACCTTCCATGAGACGGCGCTCTCGGATATCGAGGTGGAGTATGTAGAGCGCGACACCTTCCTGTGGCATATTCGCTACCCCTTCGCCGACGGCAACGGAGAACTGATCGTTGCCACCACCCGTCCGGAGACACTCCTGGGCGACACCGCCGTCGCGGTGAACCCCGCCGACCCGCGCTACACTGGGATGCAGAGCCGGATGCTCACCGTGCCCCTCGCCGGGCGCGAAATCCCGCTGATCTTCGACGAGTACGCGTCGCTGGAATTCGGCACCGGCGCGGTTAAGGTCACCCCCGCGCATGACCTCAACGACTACGAGGCCGGACGACGCCACAAGCTGCCGATGATCGTCGTGATCGGCGAGAGCGGCCGCATGACCGCCGCCGCCGGAGACCCTTACGCCGGCCTCACCCGCGAGGAAGCCCGCGAGGCAGTCGAGCGCGATCTGGAAACACAGGGCTTCTTAGTCCGCAAAGAGCCGTATCGCCATTCGGTCGGCACCTGCGAGCGCTGCCACACCATCATCGAGCCGCTCTTATCCGAGCAGTGGTTCGTGAAAATGGCCGGCACCCCGATGGTGGACCGCGCCATCGAAGTGGTCAAATCCGGCGAGATCGAGTTCGTGCCCGACCGCTACGCCCACGTCTATCTCGACTGGATGGAAAACATCCGCGACTGGTGCATCTCCCGCCAGCTCTGGTGGGGCCACCGCATCCCGATCTACTACGCCACCGACGGCACCTTCACCGCCGCGAAATCCCCCTCCAAAGCCGCCGCCAAGCTTGGCGTCGGCGAGGGCGAATTGCGTCAGGACGAGGACGTCCTCGATACCTGGTTTTCTTCCGACTTATGGCCTTTCGCCACCCTCGGCTGGCCGGGCGACACGCCGGAGATGCGCGCCTTCTACCCCACCGACGTTCTCACCACCGCCCGCGAAATTCTCTACCTGTGGGTGGCGCGCATGGTGATGATGGGCCTGGAATTCACTGGCGAGATCCCGTTCAAGCAGGTGTATATCTATGCCACCGTGCTGGACAAGCAGGGGCGGCGGATGTCGAAGT
>CAXSEA010000190.1:0-7190 GCA_964235675.1 uncultured Armatimonadales bacterium
CCGGCCCAGCAAAATAAAGCCGACCGCCGTATCTTCCGTCACCAGCGGCACCAGGAGCAGATGCGGGTAGAGACGGCGCACCTCCACCAGCTCGTCGCGCCAGCGATTTCCGAACAGGGGGACAGCCGGACGCGAATCGATATTGAGCGGCTCGCGCAGGGCGCGCGCTTCGGCGCTGACATGGGTTGCGTCGGGAAGCTGCCGAATATGCTCGGCGAACTCCGGTTTCAATCCTTGAATCTCCCTGAAACGCAGACGGTCCAGCCGGTCGTTGAAGAGCATAATCATGCCCAGATCGGCGGCGGCGACATCGCGGGCGACGCGGGCGACGGTCGCGCAGGCGCGGCTCAGGCCATACGTGGTCGTCAGCGACTGGCTCATCGTATACAGCGAGTGCAACTCGCGCATGCGCCGCTCGGTCTGCTCATGCAGGCGCGCGTTGTCGATGGCAAGCGCGGCGTGCTGCAAAAACGTGGACAACAGATCGAGGTTGGAATACGCAATGAGGCGCTGAGTAATGTCGTTGCTGACCACCAGCACGCCAATAGTCCGGTCGCGGACGATTAGAGGCTGGGCATAGAACGAAGCCACGCCAATGGAGCGGCCGTACTCCACCGCAAGCGGCAGGGTGTCGTCGCCCGCCTCCATCAGCACCGGAATTTGGCGTGCCCCCACGGTCTGGATCAGACCTCCCGGCGGAAGATTGCAAATCCGCGCCGAGTCGAAGCCGCGCGCGATACAGGCTAGGTACTCATCGTTCTCGCCGACCCGCGTCTCGATTACTCCGTCGTCACCGGCTTCGTCGGCGGAAGTATCACGCAGATAAAGCAAGCAGCGGTCGAAGCCGACCAGCTCGATGGTGCTGTCGGCCACTTTGTTGAGCACGAACTCCAAATCCAGCGTGGACGAGATCGTTTCGGTCAGCGATGCCAGTGTGGACAGCTCGTGCACGCGGCTCCGCAGCTCGCGGTACAAGCGCGCGTTCTTGATCGCCTGCGCCGCTTGGTTGGCGAAGATGCTGAACAGACGTTTATCGTCCTCGCTGAACGGGGGCGCGGGGGTGCGGCGGCGGATGCACAAGACGCCGTTCACGCGGCGGTTGTCGTCGAACATCGGCACCGTAATCGACGACGCGATTCCCGGCAGCCCCACCCCACGCGTGCCGCGCAGGCGCGGATCGAGGCGCGCGTCGGATTGCACCAGCATCGCTTCGCCGGTTTGCGCGACTCGGCCCGCTATGCCCTCGCCAATTAAAACGCGCGCGTTGTGGACCACATCTTCGGGAAGGCCATGCGCGGCGGCGATGCTCATCTGATCGCTCCTACCGCTCACCAGCATCAGCGAGCAGGCTTGCGCGTCCATGACGTCGGACGCTTTTTGCGTGATGAGATTGAACAGCGCTTGAGGCTCGATATTGCCAATGGCGTTGCCGATATCGTGGATTGCGGCAACCTCCCGCAAACGCTTTTCCGACTGTCGTCGGGCGGTGAGGGTGGCCTCGCGAAGGGCGTTCTGCTGCAGGGCAAGCTGAAAAAGCGGATGCACCCGCTCACTCGCGGCGTTGAACAGGGCCTTAGCCGTAGCGATGGAGATATTGCGTTGGTGGCGCTGCTCTTGATCGACAACTTGATGCTCGCTGTCGTAATGGGAGTCATGCTGTATTTGCTCAAGGTGGGACTGCGAAACAGTGACCCAAATTCCAAGCAGCTGCGGCTGCGCGTGCTGCACCGGACGGCGGCTCATCGTGTCGGATTCGCTGCTTTCGCTTGGACGATTCCCGGAAAGAATCGCTTCTCTGTCCGCGCCCGCCGCCGCTTCCAGCTCCGTGCGCTCCGCGATGCCGATGATGGCGTTGGACCAGAGGACGAACCGGCCCGCCGCTGTCGTGCGGCGGCGATGCATGCGCTGAGGCATCATCGCCTCGCGGGAATTCAGCAGCAGAAACGCCGCCTGATCGGCGGCGCGCGCCATCAAGCGCTCGATCTGCTCGCGGCTGGCGCGGTGCTCATGCTCGATTGTCGGAGTGCCAACGGGAATCAGCAAGCCGGTCCCCGGAATAACGCGAAACAGGCCGCAAGCAAGCGTTTTGGTTTCCGCGCGCGCAAAAGCCAGGAGCCGCGCGACGCCAATTCCCGCCTGCTCCACCGTGCCTCCAGCCAGGCTGGCCAGCACCTGCGCACCGCCGGCGCGCGCACCGATACCCAGCAGGTCTTCGTCGGGATCTTTCCGAACGGCATACTTGCGGCTACGGACGGCGTCGGACAAACGCGCCGCGGGAGAGATGGCTTTAACTTTGCGGAAACTCATGGAGGTCCCATCCGGGCTCTCGCCCACCTTCCCTGAAAGGGAAGGAACTCTATGTGAAGCTAGACTGGCTTACCATTCCAGTCTAATGCCTTCAGCTATAGCCATTCCGAGCTTGAAAAAAGATTCCTTCCCTTTCAGGGAAGGCGGTCGAGAGCCCGGATGGGGTCACCGATATATTATATTATAGCGGAACCAGCCCATCCTCATCAGGTACCACAGCCGGCAAATCGGCTACAGGCTTGGGGCGTGCCGCCGGCTCGACTAATTTTAGCCAGTCGCCGCCTTCGTCCACGCCGCCCACCACGTAGCGCGACAGATCGCGGCGCAGCTTCAGCGCGGCCAAGTCCTTGGCCTTGGCTTCGATCATCACGTCGAAATCGCGCCCAGCGTGAACCGTATCGACAAAGTACGCGAACTCGAACGGGTTCACGTAGTCGGCGTGCAGACGCAGATCCGGCGCGGCGCCGTAGTTGGACATTTTCGCCGCTTTGCCGGTTTTGCGCGGCTCGTCCATGGCTTCTGTGCGGGGCGATGAATAGTGGATTTTCGGCGTTTGATTCTCGGGCCAGGTAGCCAGCGCGGCGCGCATCAGTTCAGCGATTCCGCCGGAGTCCGGCTCATGGTTCACTAGATGGTGCAGGTTGTCGAAGACGATCCGCACTCCGCACTGCTCATGTATCCAGAGCACCTCGCGAGCGGTATAGGAGACATCGTCGTTTTCCAGGATAAGGCGCGCGCGGGCGTGCTCCGGGAGCGCCTTGTAGCGCTCCACCCAGCGCCGCATGCTGGTCGCCTTGTCGCCGTAGACGCCGCCGACGTGGGTGATAACAACCGCGTTGGCGTCGAGGCCCATGCCGTCCAAAATATCCGCCTGGGCCACCAGGTCAGCGATAGACTTGCGGGCAATCTCCTCGTCGGCGGCGTTCAGGACGATATACTGCGACGGATGCAGCGACAAGCGCAGGTTCATCCGACGCGCCACCGCGCCCAGCTCGGCCAACTCGTCTTTGGCTTCCTCGAACTGCTTGTGAAACTGAGGCAGATCGGGATGAGTGACGTACGGCGCGAGTCCGCTACTCATCCGGTACATCCGCAGATCGTTCTTGTCGAGATACTCGAAGATCGCGTGCAAGTATTCGATGCTGACTTTAAGATGGGGGTTGCTTTGATAGCGGCGGGCATCGCTGTCTTTGAGGCCGCCCGCGCCCAGCACTTTTACGGCAAATCCGAAACGCATAGCGTGTAGGTACCCACTCTGGGAATTTTCCAGAGCGCTCAGGCCGCTGGGCCTTTTTTCTCATTGCCCCTAACAGCGGGCAATGAGAAAAAGTGTTAGCGTTTGCTGACCGATTTGCTGGCGCGAATGTAGTAGCGCCAGGGCAGCTCCGCGCCCCGCGTGATGCCGATACGAGTGGTAGCGACAATCTCGTCATCCGGCACATCCGCCGCGTCCAGCAGGTACAGGCCGCCGTCCGGGACGGTCAGGTCGACGTGATTGAAAAGCGGGCGCGTGATGCCCAGAGCCTGAGCGAGCTTGCCCGGCCCGGCGCAGAGTTTTGTTTCCGGCTCCTTCAAGCCGACTGCGCCCCGGTTCAAGCGCATTTGATCGACGCCGTCCAAGGGCTCCAGCGCGCGAATGAGCACCGCTTCCGCCATGCCGTGCTCGGCGCAAACCAGATTCAGCATAAAGTGCATGCCGTAGGTAAAGTAGACATAGGCGTGCCCCGGCTCGCCGAACATCGCGCGGTTGCGCTCGGTCTCGCCGCCATAGGCATGGCAGGCGGGATCACCGACCTGGTAGCCTTCGGTTTCCACGATGCGGCCGGAGATCAGCCCTTCCTCGGTTTCGCGGACGACTATTTTGCCGAGCGCGCGCTTGGCGATTGTCAGAGTGTCCGGCGCTGAGTAAAACTCGCGCGGCAGTATGCGGCCTTCCATTTACTTGGCAGGAGCGGGATTGCTCATGTTCTTCAACGTCTGCTCGATGCGGGTTTCGAGTTCTGGCCCGTGCATGCGGGCAAGCTGCTCTAGTGTGTCGCTGACACCGATCCGAGAAACGGCTTCAAATCCCAGGAAGTAGCCTGACCGCGCCGGGATACCTGCGGCGACGCCATTCCCGTAGAAGTAGTTGCCGTACACAGCCATGTCTTGGGAGTGAAAGTCTCGCAGGAAATCGGTGACGAGAGTGGACTGCAGCGGGCGGGCACGTTCGGCCAGGGTTGGATTGAGCAACACGTCGTCTTCGTCGGAAGTCGGGTTCATTCTCCAGCTGACATACTGAGCCAGCCCCTCCTCCCACAAGCTCTGCCAAAGTTCGCCGTCGGCGGGAGATGCCGGAAGGTTCAAGCTGGCATGGTAAAGATGAAACAGCTCATGGTCGAAGAGAACGGATAGACTGGCTTTGGGACCATAGATCATTGCAATAACATCGATACCGAAACAGAGGGCATTGCCGCCTGCGACCATTCGTGTGCCGCCATCGAAGCCGCCAAGAGAGACTGTAAAGTAGACCGGCGTAGTCGGTCGAAAATCAGGAAAGGCTACCGCGAAGTTTTTGCCGTACAACTCTAGATCAACACTCAAGCGCGTGTTGAGCGTCCGGATCGCAGGAATATAGGGACGGATCCGAGAGAGATAGAGGGCGATGTAGGCATTCTCCGCCGCATTCCCTTTATTCGGCCCGAAGTAAGCTACATTGGCGGCAAACAAAGCCGGGTGACGATCAATCAAGCGCAGCCGAAACAATTTAACCTGCTCTGCCGGCGCTTTTGACTGTGCCTCTGCCCAGAAGTTGAGGAAATCCGGAATGATATTGACAACCTGAATGATGCTCGGCTTCTTCGCGGTAGCCGTTGACGCGGCTACCGCGGAATTAGCTGCTTGAGCTTTAGCAGCACCAAAACTTACAATCAGTGTAAAACACGCAAGAGAGCACACAGCAATTCTGAAGCGCAAGTTCAATTTATTTCTCCTTTACCTGATACTGTACAGCACCAGGACGAAATAATTTCAATTATTTTGAACTTTATTATAAGTTAATTTAATTCACACCTCGCCCAGCTTCGCCGTCGTTCCTCCCGCTTTCGGCGGCCTGAGTTGCGGGAAGAAGATCACATCGCGGATGCTGGGCGCGTCGGTCAGTACCAGCGCGAGGCGGTCGATTCCGCCGCCGTAGCCGCCCGTGGGGGGCATGCCGTATTCCAGGGCGCGGAGGTAATCCTCGTCCATGGGGTGGGTCTCGTCGTTGCCGCCGGCGCGCTGGGCCATCTGGCCGGCGAAGCGCTCGCGCTGGTCAATGGGGTCATTGATCTCGCTGAAAGCGTTGCCGAGCTCCGCCGCGCCCATGTAGACCTCGAAGCGGCGGACCAGGTTGGGATTGTCCGTGCGCTTTTTGGCTAAGGGCGAGGTTTCCAGCGGGAAGTCGGTGACGAAGGTCGGCTGGATGAGGTTGGGCTGGGTGAAGCGCTCGTGGAGTTTTTCGATGATGCCGCCGATGGTCGGCTCTTCCTCGGCGGGCAGGCCGACCGAGCGCATCGCCGCCTGGGCGGATTCGAGCGTTTCAAAGGCACTGGGCTTGATTTTGGCGTACATCTGGATCCCCTCCAGCATGCCGATCCGGGTGAAGCTGGAAGAGACGTCGATCGCGTTGCCCTGGAAATTGAAGACCTCGGCCCCGTTATGCACGGCGCGGCAGGCGGCGCGGAACATCCGCTCCACGAGATGCATCATGTCCTCTAAGTTGGCGTAGGACTGGTACAGCTCGATTAAGGTGAACTCGGGGTTGTGGCGGGTGGAGATGCCCTCGTTTCTGAACACGCGCCCGATCTCGTAGACCTTCTCAATATCGCCGACGATAAGACGCTTCAGATAAAGCTCCAGCGAGATGCGCAGATGCAGGTCGATGTCCAGGGCGTTGTGATGGGTGTTGAAAGGGCGCGCCGCCGCGCCGCCGGCGACGGATTGCAGCACCGGAGTTTCCACTTCGACGTAGCCGTCAGTGTCGAGCATCGCGCGGATGGCGCGGACAATCTTGCTCCGGTCGAGCAGGGTTTTGCGAGCCTCGCGGTTGACGACCAGATCGACATAGCGCTGGCGGTAGCGGATTTCGGTATCGCTGAGCGCGCCGGTCACCTTGTCCTCGCCGGTTTCGCCGGCGTATTCCTTGCCGAACGGAAGCGGGCGCAGGGATTTAGCCAACAGCGTCATCGCCTTGGCGTGGATGCTCACTTCGCCGGTGCGGGTCTTGAAGACGAAGCCCTGCACGCCCAGATAGTCGCCCAAATCGTAGCGGTGGCGCAGATCGTCGTAGAGTTCGGCGCCGATATCCTCGCCGCGCACATAGACCTGGACGCGTCCGGAGCTGTCGGTGACGTCGAGAAACGCCGCCTTGCCCATTAGGCGCAAACTGGTAATGCGTCCGGCGATGGAAACCGTCTTGTAGTCCAGCTCCTCGAACTGCTCGGCGATCTCGGCGCAGGCGTTGGTGCGCTCGTACCGCTCTACGGCAAACGGGTCGCGCCCGGCCTCGCGCAGCTCGGTCAGTTTACGAAGCCGGTCGGCATCGATGCCGGCGGCGGGCTCCGGCGCGTTATTGGCCGGGGAGTTCAGGTCTTCAGTCACAGGTAAGTTCTCTCTAAAATCTCTGGCTTACCGCAGCTAGCATGCGCGGTTGCCTTCCCTATATTATGCACTCTGAACGCAAGGACGAAAACGTAGAAAAACCCGGAGCGCAAGCGCATCCGGGTTTTCGATCTACAGCAACAGAATAGAGAGCTACTTGCTGATTGCCTTAATCTTATAAGTCTGAGTGCCCGCAGGGGCTCGGACCAGCACTTCCGCGCCGACTCCTTTGCCGAACAGGCTTTCGCCGATGGGAGACTCGT
>CAXSEA010000191.1:0-7157 GCA_964235675.1 uncultured Armatimonadales bacterium
GCGTCGATATCGATGCCGCCAACTCCGCCGTGGCGCGGATGAAGGCGCATATCGGTTCCACCCGACGGCCCGGCGTGCTGTCTCGCAGCGCCGGCAACTTCGGCGGCATGTTCTCACTGGGAGCGGCGGCGCGGGGCATGCGCGAGCCGGTGCTGGTCAGCAGCATCGACGGCGTCGGCACCAAGCTCAAGCTGGCGTTCCGCACCGGGCGTCATGCGTCGGTGGCGGGCGATCTAGTCAACCACTGCGTCAACGACATTTTAGTGCAGGGCGCGCGCCCACTCTTTTTCCTGGATTACTATGCTACCGGCAAACTCGATCCCGAAGTCGCCGTGGAGGTGGTCGCCGGTCTGAGCGCCGCCTGCCGCGCCGCCGAATGCACCCTGATCGGCGGCGAAACCGCCGAAATGCCCGGCCTCTACGCAGGCGGCGAGTATGATCTCGCCGGTACCATCGTCGGCATCGTCGACCGCGAGTGCCTGGTCACCGGCGACGGCGTCCAAGCCGGCGACATCCTCATCGGCCTGCCGTCCGTCGGCCTGCACACCAACGGCTACGCTCTCGCGCAGCACGCTTTGTTCGAGCAAGCCGGGCGCGAGCTGAAATCACCTGTTTCCGACGATCCCTACACCGGCGGCGAAACTCTGGAGGACGCGCTCCTCGCGCCCCACCGCTGCTACGCCCCCAGCGTTCTGCCCATACTGGACGCGATGCCCGCCGCGATTCGGGGCATGGCGCATATCACAGGCGGCGGCCTGCTGGAAAACGTCCCACGCGCGCTTCCCGACGGATTAGCCGCGCGAATCGACCAGAACGCCTGGACGCCGCTGCCGATTTTTGCCGCAATTCAGCAGGCCGGCGATATCAACTCGGCGGAGATGCACCGCGTCTTCAACATGGGAATCGGCTTTGTTCTCGTCGTGGCTCAAGCCGATGCCGAACAAATCCTGCAAAAACTAATCGGCGGCGGCGAAGAAGGTGCAGTCGCGATAGGAACCGTCGTGCCTGGTTCCGGCGTTATATTGGTATAACCGAAAGAGTTTCGACGCAGGCTTTCGACACTGCGCCTACCAAGCCTTTATAGAGTAAGCAGGCTGATGCTGAGGATTTGACCTGTGGCAATCGACAACAATCCCGATTTTGAACCAGAACTGCTGATGAAGCGCGAGCTGCAGCCGCAGGACGGCGGCGGCGGGAGCGGCGGAGGCGCTGCGGCTTGGCCTCCACAGCCCGACCCTTACCGCGCGGCTCCAGCCGCGCCCACCGCCGAAATAACTTCTTGCCCGCACTGCAATCGCAAGCTGCTCAGCAAGCGCAGTATTTTATGCAACTGGTGCGGCAAGCGCATCGACAACGCCGAGTATCTGGAGCGAGCGGCGCAAGAGCGCGCCCAGGAAGACGCCCGGATGCGGGAGCAAGTGGACAAGGAACTGCAAGAAACCGCCAAGATGGGCATTATCGGACGCTTGACTCGCCGCAAAAAAGAATTGAAGCGCGAGCCGAACCTGCTCATCCCTCCGCCCGATCTTTAACGGCGTATTGGAAACTAAGTTATCATGATTTCACTCACCCCGCCTCCCGTAGCCAAACGCGATATTGTTAGTCTGCCCACTCCCGAGGTCGATGCCGATCCCGAGCAAATTGTCGAGCCGATGCTGGAAATCACTCCGGCGGCACGAACGCAAATGCGCCGTGTCCTCAGCCGCCAGCCGGGCCAGGCTGACGCGGCGACCGCCTCGTTCGTGCGCATCGGCGTAAAAGGCGGCGGCTGCTCCGGCCTTTCCTACATGATGGAGCCCGACACCCTGTTCGAGCCCGACGACCGCACCTGGGTGATCGAAGAGGGTCTCCGCATCGTCGCCGACGAGCGCAGCTTGCAGTTTATCGCCGGCATGACCATCGACTACAGCCTCAAGAACCTGATGGAGGGCGGCTTCACGTACTCCAACCCGAACGCCGCCCGCTCCTGCGGCTGCGGCACCAGCTTTACCCCACGTTGAAACACATGTAAGTATTAAAGTTGGCTGATATTAGCAACCCCCGGCAGGTTATCTGCCGGGGGTTGCTTTGCGTCTGAGGTTCCTTAACATATTCCGGCGCTTGCGGCTGCTATAATACGCACATGCCCCTGGAGATATTCTATTTTCGTGATGAGCACGGCCGGAGCGCGGTTCAAGATCTACTCAAAGCGCTCGGCCCCAAGGCGTTCGCGCGCAGCTTGGCTCAAATCGACCTGCTGGAGTCCGGCGAGCCGCTGCCCGCGAAGCTGGACCAGGCGGCGCGCGACATCGCCGCTAAAGCGCCTGATTCGGACGCGGAGCAAAACGAGCGTGACCCAGCCTCAGCACCCCCCACGCCAAATTCTCAAGCGCTGCGCTATCTCACCAGCCGCGCCGGACCTAATCGCGTCCGCTACTACTACGTGCCTGCTCCCGAAAACCGCCTGGTGATCGTGGACGTCGTGGAAGGCAAGAAGCCGCGCAAATCCCATCTCGCCAAACTCGCCGGAAGCGTCGCGCAGGCGGGAGCCTTCGAGCAGTCGTCCTCCTTCAAGTCCCACCGCGAGTATGTCGCCGAATCCACTCTCGGCGACTCCGATCTAGCAGCCCAGTATGCCCGCGCCCGTGAGCGCGCCCAGTTCGCTCTGGCGCTGATCCAGCTCCGGGAAGCGGCAAACTACACGCCGGAATCGCTCGCCGAGCGCACGGGCATCAGCCGGGAGCGTATTCTCAGCGTGGAGCGGGGCCACGTGCCCAAGCTTTCCACCCTCCGCCGCCTCGTCGACGCGCTCGATGCCCAAGTCATCATTTCACCTGGAAGCGGACTATCTGTCGAGCCGGTTCGCCCTGGAACAGCGCCCGAAGGCAAGCCGCCAACGCAGGCGGTACCGGACGCTCAACCGAAAGTGGCAAAGGCCAATGCCCGTTCCGCCGCGCCGAAGCAGCTGCCCGCCAGCAAAGCCGCGCCGCCCAAGCCGAACGCCAAAACCAGAACCGCCGCCGCAAAGCCGATTGCCGCTCCCGCCGCGACGACGCTAAAAACTCGCAAAGCCGCGCCGCGCTCTCGTCCGGAAACCGACGGCAGCGCAGATTCCGTTGCTGGAACGGACGTTTCCCCCAGCAGCGCGCCGACGACGAATACGACCGGTAGCTAGACATCGTCCCACTGGCCTTATGCCTGATTTCCTCCGCTCTCCAGCGCGCCGCCGCTACGATATCGTGATTGTCGGCGGTGGCCTCGGCGGCTGCGCTGCGGCGCACGCGGCCACTCAGCTCGGCTGCCGTGTGCTGATGACGGAAGAAACCGACTGGATCGGCGGCCAGCTTACCTCCCAGGCCGTTCCGCCCGACGAGCACCGCTGGATCGAGGAGTATGGACGCACCGCCTCTTATAGCCGTCTGCGCCGCCTAATCCGCGCCTACTACCGCGAGCACTACCCGCTCAAGCCGAACGCGCTGTCGAATCCGCTCCTCAACCCAGGCGAGGGCTGGGTGTCCGCGCTTTGCTGCGAGCCGCGCGTGGCTCTTGCAGCGTTGGAGCAGATGCTTGCCCCCGCGCGGACATCCGGCCTGCTGGAAATCCAAACCCGGTGCAAGGCCGCCCATGCCGCAACCGGGAATGGAGGCGATACAATCCGATCCATCGTACTGCGCGGATTGAACGATGATTCCGAGTGGGAAGTCGCCGCCGATTACTTCCTGGACGCCACCGAGCTGGGCGATCTTCTGCCGCTCACGGAAGCCGAGTATGTCACCGGAGCTGAGTCGCGGGAAGAAACCGGCGAGATGCACGCGCCCGAGGGCGAGGCGCGCCCGGACAACGTCCAGGCTCTCACTTGGTGCCTGCCCGTCGCCTACGACCCGTCGCCCGGCGCGAATCACGTCATCGACCGGCCACCGATGTACGATTTCTGGCGCGGCTATGTCCCCAATCTCGCACCTGCTCCCTGGCCCGGCCCGTTGCTTGGTGTGAACTACACCGATCCGTTCACCCTTCAGCCCCGACGCCTGCCGATCACGCCCCGCGCCGAGTGGCGAGCGCCCGACGCTCCTCCCGACCTGTTTACTTACCGGCGAATCGTCAGCGGCACGCTGCTTGAGCCGGCGAGCCCGGATTCCGCGCCCGTGCAGGACGTCACCTTAATCAACTGGCCGCAAAACGACTACCTGCTGAAAAACGTCATCGACCAGCCGGATGATTTCGTGCGCGAAACGTACGACGAGGCAAAGCAGCTCAGTCTCAGCCTCTTATACTGGATGCAAACGGAACTGCCGCATCCGGAAGGGCGGGGTGGGGGCGCGGGCTACCCTGGCCTTGCGCTTCGCCCCGATTTAACCGGTACGCGCGACGGTTTAGCTATGGCACCTTATATCCGCGAGTCGCGCCGCATTCGCGCCGTATTCACCCTGACCGAGGCGCATGTCGGAGCCGAGATGCTGGCGGCGGAAGGCCGCAGCCAGGCGGTGCGATTTGTTGACAGCGTCGGCGTCGGGCACTACCGCATCGACCTGCATCCGACTACCGGCGGCGACAACTACATCGATATCGAGTCCCGCTCATATCAAATCCCCCTGGGCGCGCTGCTGCCGGTGCGCTTAAAAAACCTGCTCCCCGCTTGCAAGAACCTGGGAGTCACTCACATCACCAACGGCTGCACCCGCCTACATCCGGTGGAATGGAATATCGGCGAGTCGGCGGGATACCTGGCCGCCTGGTGCCTCCGCAGCGGGCATACACCCCATCAGGTGCGGGAAAATGCATCACTGCTGGCAGAATTCCAGCAGCTCATACGCAGCCAAGGCATTCAAACCGAATGGCCGAGCGCCCACGAGCAGTAGCAGTAATTCGACGCGCAACGACTACCCCCTAATTTGGCTTAAATCGAAACGGCAAATCCACCAAGCCTCCAGCAACTCTTACCCTTCCTTTCAGGGAAGGTGGCCAAAGGCTAGATGGGTGGAGCGGTGCCCGAACAAAAGACAGGTAGGAAGGTAACCCAAAGCCGAACAAGTGAGAAGTTAATTGAAGGCCGAATCGGTGCGCCAAGCAGGTCGTCCAACTTCCACGATCAATAAGCTGCCCGCGTCAATTACTTCGTGCCGGGCAGAGCCGGCGACCAGACGGCGGCGGTGACATTCTCAGCCGCAGTGGTCAGCGCCTTGATCTGCTTGGTCGCCGGGTCGGCCACGAAAAGACCCTGGCTAGCCGTGCCTGGACCGGCTGGGCCGAGGAAAAGGAACTGCGCTCCCACCGGGGCAAGCTGCGGATCGTGCGCGCTGCCGCCGATAGCCCGCTGCACCTGAGCGCCCGGCTGCGCGGGCGTGACGGCGAGGCCGTTCGATATCGGCGTGTTCAAGTTGGACAGCCGGGTAATCACGAACATCAGCTGTTTGCCGTCAGGCGAGAATGTCGGCGCTTGCGGCCCGATAGTGCGCGACGGCGCGGCGGCAATCGGCGTCGAGTAGACCAAGACCCCGCTTTGATCGAAATCGGCGATCCCCGATAGGTTGATCGGCGTGCCGTTCGGCCCCGACGCTCCCAGCAGCGCCGTGGCGATCTGCTTGCCGTCGGGCGACCAAGCGACGCTCGCCAGCGTCCCGCCGCCCAGCACCTTCGGCGCGACCGAAGCGTCGGAGGCGTCCACGATCGAGACCACTTGGAGGTCCCCGTCCGGCGTCTGCTGCACGGCGGCGATCTTATCCTGCTCGGACGCACCGGTGGACGGCGACCACGCGAATGAGACCACCGGAGCGCGAGTCGCGGCGGACAAGGTCGCCGTGCTCGATGCCGAGACATTGGCGGTAGTCGGCAAGACGATACCGGTGTGTCCGCCGATCACATTGGCGACGATCAGCTGCCCGCGCGAGATATAGCCGACTGACTGCCCATCCGATGAAAACTGCGGCATCAGCTTTTGGTCAGTGCCAAAAGAGATCGCCCGCTGGCTGTCGCCGCTCGCATCCATGACATACACCTGCGGGGTGCCCGTGCGGTCGGAGACGAAAGTGATCTGCGTGCCGTCATGCGAGAACGACGGCTGAAGATCGTTCTCCCGCCCGGATGTAATCTGCCGCGTCATACTGCCGTCGGGACGAGCTAGAAACAGATGCGACTGGCCGGGACTGCCGCGATCAGAGGCAAAGACGATCTCCCCGGCGGTGTTGACGTAAGGATGCCGGTAGACCAGCTTGGGAATCAGCAAAACCACCACGACAAAGACGGCGATGAGCAGTGCAAAGAGGGCGAAGCGTTTGGCGCGCAAGACTGATGATCCTTTGAAAGCGATTCCCGCGCCGCCCACTATGGCAACGCGACGGTTCAGCCCTTAGTGTAGCCCAAGGCGCAACAAAAACACAGGATGAGATCGAAGGCTCACTTCAATCCCATCCTGCGCTTTACGTCGGCCAGCTTGTCATAGCTGATAATCAAAACAGGCCCAATCTCAATGCTCCATCCCGCCGATCGACACCAAACTCTTTTGCCGTTTGCCGTCTCAACGTAAGCTCCGGTTTGATCGCAACTCAGTTCATGTTCCCCGGAAATCCAAAGGATCACATCCTGATCCGCAGTCGGCTCGCGAAGATAGATGATTAGGGAGGCAGCGCATATCAGCAAAAGCCCCAAAAACAAGAGTGGAATAATGCGCTGACGCATCGTTGTACTCAAACCGACAACTTAAGATTCGCTAGGTAGCGCTTTTTCCAAACGGACGATAGTGTCGCCGTTTTCGCTCAGCACCTGCACCCTATCCAGAAATGCCATCATCAGCGGCAACCCGCGTCCGTGCTCGCCCAGCAGCTCGGCGGACGGCATTTCATAGCGCGAATCGTCGATGCTTTGCGCGAATTTGTCGCCGTGGTTGCGAATATCGATTTGCAGCGTTCCCGATTTAGCAAGGCCCTTTTGCAGCGCAGTCGCGCCAGGCAAAGGAATCAATCGGCACACGATATAAATGCTGCCGCCGCCGACTTCGCCCGGATAAGCCACCGCATTATTGGCGGCTTCGCCCACCGCAAGAATAATATCGTCGCTGGAGTTCTTGTCAAATTTAAGCTGATGCAGCACCCCGCCCACTGCGCGACGCGCGAACCCGACGAATTTAGGGTCGGCGGGAAGAGTCATGTTCAGCAACTCCACGTCGGACGAGGCTTTGCCCG
>CAXSEA010000192.1:0-7148 GCA_964235675.1 uncultured Armatimonadales bacterium
GAAGGCGGCTTGAAAGCCCTGGCTGTCCGTGACGACCTGGTCAATCAGATCAACCGTCAGGTTGTACCCAGGAGTCGCCTCGGCTCTTTGCAGCAGTATCTCCACTTGCTCTTCGGGCAATATCACCGGGAGCATGCCGTTTTTAAACGTATTGTTGTAGAAGATATCAGCGTAAGACGGGGCGATGACGGCGCGAAAACCGTACTGGTTGAGCGCCCAGGGGGCGTGCTCGCGGGATGAGCCGCAGCCGAAGTTTTTATTGGCGATCAGAATCTTCGCGTCGCGGTAGCGCGGCTGGTTCAGGGCGAATTCCAGGTTTTCGGTTTTGCCGTCGGCGAGGTAGCGCCAGTCGAAGAAGAGAAACTCGCCAAAGCCGGTGCGCTCGATACGTTTGAGGAACTGCTTGGGAATGATTTGGTCAGTGTCGATATTGGCGCGGTCTAAAGGAGCGGCGATACCGGTCAGCGTGGTGAATTTGTCCATGGTCGTTTAACTCCAGTCGCGGATATCTACCAGATGTCCGGCGATAGCCGCCGCAGCCGCCATTTGCGGGCTGACGAGATGAGTGCGTCCGCCCTTGCCCTGGCGTCCCTCGAAGTTGCGGTTGGACGTGCTGGCGCAGCGCTCGCCGGGCTGCAGGATATCCGGATTCATGCCAAGGCACATCGAGCATCCAGCCTCGCGCCAATCGAATCCGGCTTCCTTAAAGACGTTATCCAGGCCCTCACGCTCGGCCTGCTCTTTCACCAGGTGGGAGCCGGGGACGACCATGGCGTGGAGGGTATCGGCGACGCGCCGGCCTTTGACGATTTGGGCGGCGGCGCGCAAATCCTCGATGCGGCCGTTCGTGCAGGAGCCGATGAACACTTTATCGAGGGGAATTTGCTGCATCGGGGTGTCTTGCGTCAGGCCCATATACTCTAGAGCGCGCTCGGCAGCGTTGCGGTCGGCTTCGTCGGGAAAGCTGGCCAGGGACGGAACGCGTCCGGTGATGGGAGTGACCATGCCGGGGCTGGTGCCCCAGGAAACATAGGGCGGGATCTCGTCGGCGTGCAGGGTAATCACGGTGTCGTAGACAGCGCCCTCGTCGGTGGGCAGTGTCCGCCATTCGGCGACGGCGGCGTCGAATTCGTCGCCCTGGGGCGCAAAGGGCTTGCCCTGGACGTAATCGAAGGTTTTTTGGTCGGGGGCGATCATTCCCGCGCGGGCACCGGCTTCGATGCTCATGTTGCAGATGGTCATCCGGCCTTCCATCGAGAGCGCGCGGATCACTTCGCCGGTGTACTCGACGGCGTAGCCGGTGGCACCGTCGGTGCCGATTTTGCCGATGATGGCCAGGATGACGTCTTTGGCGGTGACGCCGACGCCGAGCCGGCCGTCGACGCGGATTTCCATCGTCTTGGGCTTCTGCTGGATCAGGGTCTGCGTGGCCAGGACATGCTCGACTTCGCTGGTGCCGATGCCGAAGGCAAGCGCGCCGAAAGCGCCGTGGGTGGAGGTATGACTGTCGCCGCAGACGATGGTCATTCCGGGCTGAGTCAGGCCAAGCTCCGGGCCGATGACGTGCACGATTCCCTGGCGGCGGCTGTGCAGATCGTAGAGAGTGACGCCGAATTCCTCGCAGTTGGCGCTGAGGGTGTCCATCTGCTGCTTGGAGACTTTGTCGGCGATGGGCAAGGCGCGGTCGGTGGTGGGGACGTTGTGGTCCATGGTCGCCACGGTGAGGTCGGGGCGGCGGACTTTTCTGCCGAGTAGCCGGAGACCCTCGAAGGCTTGCGGCGAGGTGACCTCGTGGACCAGGTGCAGATCGATATAGATGAGCGCGGGCTGGCCCGCTTGCTGGCGAACGATATGCGCCTGCCAAATTTTCTCGAACATTGTCAGAGGAGTCATGTTAAACCTTAGTTGTGGCACCCGCAGGCTTGTCGGCGCGAATCACGACGCGCTGCCAGGTGAAATGAGCCGCCTCGACGGGTGTGTCATCGACGATTTTAAAGGCGGAGCGGGCGGATTCGGTGGCATCGGCGAATGCCGTACGGACTTGCGCTTGCTGGTCGGGAGAGCATCCGGCTTTCCGCATCCAATCCTGAAGCGGGATTGTGATGCCTTCGCCGGCGGTCGAGCATTCCCGTACATCAAAGCCGTTGTCGGTGAGCATTCCTAGCCATTCGTGCGGTGAGTAGTTGCGCACATGGGACGGGTCGCGGAGAGCTTCGACGGCGTTTTGCCATGCGGCGGCATCGCCGTCGTCATCCGGTACGGTGGTATCGACGATCATCAAGCGCCCGTTGGGTTTGAGCGTCCGGAACGCTTCCGCGAGGAATGCTTGGACGTCGAGAAAGTGATGGGCCGCGATGCGGCAGGCGACGATATCGAACTGAGCATCTGGAAACGGGAGCGATTCCGCCGGGGCGACCGAGAAGTCGATGTTGGTTACGTTCTGCTGCGCGGCGCGGGTTCGGGCTTCGCCCAGCATGCCGTCGGAGACGTCGACGGCGTACACCTTCGCCGCGCGCTCGGCGTAGGCGAGCGCGGTGAAGCCGGTTCCAGTGGCGACGTCGAGAATGATATCGCCGCTTTTCAGATCGGAATGGTCGAGCAGCCAGCTCAAGGTGGCCTTGGACCATTCGTTCCACTGCGAGTCGTACTCGCCTGCCTGTTTGTCGAACTGTACTTTTGCGGAGCGCTGAGGTGTCGCGAGAGTCATATGGAGAGTTTACAACGACCTGTGCTATAATGCAAATAGAAGTTTTTGATAAAATTCATACCATAACAGTATGGCAGATGGAGCCAAATGGAACTGAGAGAACTCGAAGCCTTTGTGACTGTGGCGCAGCAGCGCAATTTTACGCGGGCCGCCGATAAGCTGTCGCTGACTCAGCCGGCGGTGACCCGGCAGGTGGCGAGCTTGGAGCGCGAGCTTGGAACGCGCCTGCTCGACCGGATGGGGCGCACCGTTGAGGTGACTGAGGCCGGACGCGCGCTGATGGAGTACGCGACCGACATTCTGCGCAAAGTGGACGAGTCCAAGCAGGCTGTCTCGGAGATTTCGCACGGATCGCACGGTCGGCTTTCGATCGGGGCGAGCAGCACCGCCGCCACTTATATTTTGCCGGGATTGCTTTACGAGTTTTCGGAGAAGCATCCCAACGTGCAGGTGAGCCTGCAAACGGGGCCGTCGGGGCGTGTCGCGGAGCTGATCGCGGGTAACAGCGTCGATTTGGGAGTCGTGATGGATCGAATCAGCGCGCCGCAACTCGCCAATGTCGAGCTTGGGAAATACAAGCTGGCCGCCGTGGTTTACCAGGGTCATCCTCTGGCGCGAAGCCCTGGGGGGACGGTGCTCGCGGTGCATCCGAGGGAGCTTTCGGACGTGCCTTTGATCGTTATGCAATCGGGCGCAACGCTGCGACGGCATGTGGAGCAGATATTTCGTGAATCGGACGCACGGCTTTCCGTGCTGATGGAGACGGACAACGTCGAGACGATCAAGAAGATGGTTCAGGCGCGTGTCGGCGTCTCGATCGTGCCTCAGATCGCGCTGGAGGGAGCGGCGTCGGGGCTGGTCGTGCGTCCACTCACCGGAGTGCCGAGTATCCTCCAGCCGATTTCCGCCGTGCACCGAACCAACAAATACGTGACTACGGCGATGAAGCAGTTTTTGTCGCTTCTGCAAACACGTCTCGCGGAGACGCGTGGGTAGGCTTTCCGCTCGTGTACGGTGCTACGTTTTCAGCAAAACCTTCTCGTTATTGAAGAGCTTGACGCTGATCGCGATAGCAATGGCCGCGTAGACAAAGGCGCTGAGGAGAGCGGCTCCGATGAAGAGCGGGTTGACGATTCCTGATAAGCTTTGCTTGATGACCAGTCCCGTATTGAGCACCGGCACCAAAGCGTAGCGCCAGGAGGCGTCGCTGCTGAGAGACATCGAGGCGACGGCGGGCAGGACGACGGCGAGGACGAGCGGTGTTTGGTAGACTTGAACCTCCTTTTGATTGCGCGCCAGTGTGGACGCGGCGATGAGCAGGCCCGTGCAGAGCAGCGCCAGGGGAATTTGCGCGAGAAAGATGATCGCGAGCGCGGCGGGGCTGAGATGGACGGAGCCGAGACCCGCCGCGTTTACTCCGGCGATGCCCGGCGCGTGCAAAGCCAGCGGCAGCGCCATTCCGGTGACGGAGAGAATGCCGCTAAGAAGGCAGATGCAGGCGACGGCGCAGAATTTTCCGACGACGATATCGCGGCGCGACGCAGGGGACACGAGCAGGGTCTCCAGGGTGCCGCGCTCTTTTTCGCCGGCGATCTGGTCGTTCGCCGCGTACATCCCGCCGGTGAGAGCGTTGAGCGTCAGGAAATAGGGCAGCAAGACCGAGAGCAGGAGCATGACCGGACTGCCGCTGCCTTTCACGCTTTGCCGCACGACGGTAAGCGGCGTGCCGAACTGAGGGCTGAGGCGCGCTTGCTCAAGACGCGCGGCGCGAATCGTGGACGAGTAGGCCGCGATTTCGGATTGGACACGCGCCGCGGCTGCTTGCGAGACGTCGTTGGCGCTGTCGATGAGAATCGTGATCGTCGCCGTTTCGTTCGAGTCAAGCTTTCGCGATGCGTCCGGCGGGATGACTACGGCGCAACTGAGCTTGTGCCGGGCCACGCTGGATTGATCGCCGGCGGAGAAGATCGGCACGATTTTCAGGCCGGTGTCGCGCTGCAGCCAGGCGGTCAGGCCGGGCGCGGATTGAGCGCCCTCGACGGCGATGGCGTAGGATTTCTTGGCGTCGCTTAACTGCTGCTGACGCATGAACCATCCCCCACCCCACACGATCAGCGGAACGATGACCAGCGGCGAAACGACCGCGCCGAACAAGGTGCGTCGATCCCGCAGTGTTTCGCGCAATTCTTTCCAGAAGATAACGAAGGCTAATCCGGTCGGTACGGCGGGAGGATGCGCGGCGGAATACTCGGCAAGGTCGTCTATGGGGGATTTTAGGGGCATTATAGTTTTGGAGGCTGAGGCGTTTGTTTTAAGAAGTTCAGCTTGGCGACCCTATCCGGCCTCACGGCCACCTTCCCTGAAAGGGAAGGAAATTTGCAATACGCTCTGGGATGGTGTAAATCCAGACTAGACACATTTTTGAAATGAGTTTTTAGCATTTTTATTCGCCGATCAGGCTGAGGAATATGTCGTGGAGCGTGGAGCGATTTGTTTGCCTGCGGAGATCGTCCATGGTGCCTTCGGTGATAAGTTTGCCTTTGTAGACGACTCCGATACGGTCGCAGAGCGATTCCACTTCGCTGAGGATGTGGGTGGAGAAGATTACGGTGCGGCCTTCGTCGCGGCAGCGGCGGATAAATTCCACGATGCCGCGGGAGGCAAGAATATCGAGTCCGTTGGTGGGCTCGTCGAAGATGAGCACCGGCGGCTCGTGGATGATTGTCCGGGCGATGGAGACGCGCTGGCGTTGGCCGGTGGAGAGCTTGTCGCAGCGGGTGTCGGCGTAGCCGGTAATTTCGAGGGCGTCGAAAATGCGCTCCAGGCGGCGCTTCGTCTCGGCTTTCGATAAGCCGTAGAGCGCGCCGAAGTAGCTGACCATCTCGCGGGGCGTCATTCGGTCGTAGAGCGCGGTGGAGCCTGACAGATAGCCGATGCCGGCGCGGACTTGCGCGGATTGGCGGACAACGTCGTAGCCGTTCACGGAAGCGCTGCCGCCGGTGGGCGAGAGGATGGTCGCCATCATCCGCATCAGGGTGGTTTTACCCGCGCCATTCGGGCCTAGAAGGCCGTAAACTTCGCCTGGGCGGCAGGTCAGGCTGATACCGTCGACGGCGTGGACCGGGCCGCGTTTGGCGTCTTGGAATGTCTTGGAGATGTTGACGACTTGTATCATCGGCTTATAGTTTACACGCCGGTTTTCAGGGTGTGACACTTACGGCGGCAAGAAGTTGCTTGGCCGGATGATTGCCGACGAAGCTAATTACCAAGTTTAGGAGCAGCAGATTTTGAACGAAGAGTCTTCGGTATTTCGATGGGGCATACTCGGGCCGGGGAAGATCGCGCGGCGGTTCGCGGAGGGATTGGCGCATTGCTCGTCAGCGGCGAGAGTAACGGCGGTCGGATCGCGCTCGCTGGAGCGGGCGCGGGAATTTGGCGATGAGTTCGGCGCGAGCCGGGCTTACGGCAGCTACGAGGAATTGGCGGCGGACGGCTCGTTGGACGCGGTTTATATCGCGACACCTCACAGCGAGCATGCGCGCCACGCGATTCTTTGCCTGGAGCACGGGCGGCCTGTTCTGGTGGAGAAGCCGTTTACGTTGAACCAAAGGGAAGCGCGTCAGGTTATTGACATGGCGCGGGCGCGGGGCTTGTTTTGCATGGAAGCGATGTGGACGCGCTTCTTTCCCGCCGTGCGTCTGTTGCGCCGGCTCATCGCCGATGGGGCGATTGGGCGGCCGCGCATGGTGACGGCGGATTTCGGATATCGCACGGAGTTTGATGCCGGCAGCCGGTTGTTCGATCCTCGGCTTGGCGGCGGGGGACTGCTGGATGTCGGCATTTATCCGTTGTCGCTGGCGTGCATGCTGCTGGGTGAGCCTGTGTCGGCGGTGGCTCAGGCGAGTCTGGCGGCGACTCAGGTGGACGACAGCGCGGCGTTCTTGCTCCAGCATCGGGGCGGCGAGCTGTCGCTGCTGAGTTGCGCGACGCAGGTTCGGACGGCGAATGAAGCGCGGGTCTTCGGCGAGGCAGGCTCGATCAGCTTAAATGGGGAGTGGTGGAAAGCGGACGGCTTGACGATTTCCCGTGACGGGGCCGACGCGGAGACAGTTCGGCTGGAATACCCCGGCAACGGGTTTCAATTCGAAGCGGATGAGACGCAGGCGTGTATACGGTCGGGAAAGCTGGAAAGCGCGATAATGCCGTTGGATGAGACGATGATGCAGATGCGTGTCTTGGACGATTTGCGCAGGCAGACTGGCGTGGTTTATCCTGCCGACGCGCAGTGACAAAACTGGCGAAATGGGCGATTCAGGCGTGATTGCCTGTTCTTGTCGCCGTTATTGAAGACGATCATTTGGCGCTGTCCAGACCTCCCTCATCCCCTCCTTAGCGGGTGTAGAAAAACCCGGCTTCTAACCCTACTGACCTATCCGTCACT
>CAXSEA010000193.1:0-7135 GCA_964235675.1 uncultured Armatimonadales bacterium
GCTTTCCATTATTCCTAATCTCACGCGGGGCTGCCGGCCTTATGGCGTGATCGAGAACGTCGTCACTCATCCCGCTTATCGAAGGAAGGGGTATGGCACGGCTCTGCTAGAGGCCGCGCTTTCCGATACCTGGGCAGCGGAGTGCTATAAAGTGATGCTCCTCACCGGGCGCAAAGACAAGGCTACTTTGCGCTTTTACCAATCTGTGGGTTTCGATCCAAACGACAAGCAGGCTTTTATCGCAAGGCCCGGCTCGCCGCTGCAAGATTGTAAGAAGATTTAGTCGAAGGAACTGCCGTCGCGGCTCTATTCTGTAATCACGTTCTCATCCGACAAGATGAAATCGCAGCCGTGTAAATCGAGAAACTTCTCTTCGTCGGGGCGGATTTTTTCCAGGTACTCGGGGTCGGTGAAAACGGCGGCGATGGCTTCGGGGTTGTCGAACCAGAGCTCGGTGATGCCGTCGTACTTGGCGGGCGGAAAGCCGGGCATCTCGATGGGAAGCGTATACTGCTGGACGTAGCGCCGGACATGCCGCTGAACGGCGGGAGTGGACGCGAATAAAGGTGCGTGGCTGCTCTTGTGGTAGGCGACGTACTCGTCATGGGTGAGCGCGGAATTGCGGCGGAGCAGGATAATAAATTTGGTCGTGGGTTTCTTTTGCCGCCTTTCTTCCCAGAAAGCATGAGGCGAACACAAGGATATACCCATCGGCGTGCTGGTTGCCATACTCTTGTCAGACAACAATTCCGCGCTTGGCTGAACACCATTGAGCCAAGCGCAAAACAACTAGTTATAGTGGCGATTTTTTCGTCTGTCGAGCCACAGTATCAAGGAGCGTTGAGCTGCTTCAGTTTTGAGTCGTCTTTAGCCGCATCCATCACTCGTTCTTCAAATCCGACGGCTCGAACAGCTTGTATGGTCATAGAAATCGGCCCTCACAATAGGAGAGTCTCTTGTTTGGGGCGAATCGTTGGCGCGCGGGCAAAAAAACCGCGCCTGCTGAAATTATAGTTCAGCAGGCGCGGCGAGCCAGTGAGTCGAATAATCCCGGTAAAACCGAGATGCGGTTTAATCCGAGCGGCTCAATTGTTTTTGTAAACGCGCACGTAGTCCACATCCAGCTTTTGCGGGAAGGTGGTGGTGGCGTCGGGATTTTTGGGGAAGTCGCCGCCGACCGCTAGGTTTAAGATGATGAAGAACGGCGCGTTGTAGGGCCATTTGCCGGCTTGTAGGTCGGCGACGGTGCGGGTCTCGAAGGGGTGGCCGTCCACCGAGAAGGTGATGCTGTCCTTCTTCCAAAGCGCCGCGAAGACGTGGTAGTTGCTGTGAAAGGAGCCTTTGCTCGCGGGCAAGTAGTAGGAGGCGTGCAGCGCATTGCCGCCATTGCGGGTTTCGCTGTGCATGCTGGAGATGTTTTGGTTGTACCAGTCCTTGTTGCCGATATTCTCCATGATGTCGACTTCGCCGCAGTTGGGCCATGGAGTCGTGTTGATATCTTGGCCGAGCATCCAGAACGCGGGCCAGACGCCCTGTCCGTAGGCCATTTTCACACGCGCTTCCACATAGCCGTAGGTGAAGTCGTATTTGCCGTTAGTGGTTAAACGCCCCGATGTGTAGTGATTCGGGCCGTCTTTAATGGCCGCGATCTGCAGGACATGGCCGTCGGTGGACTGCGGATCAGCGACAATATGGGCGTTGGCTAGATTTGTGGTGTACTCCTCCTGCTCATGGTTGACCCATCCGGCGGGATGGACTTCCAGTTGCCATTTGCTGGGATCGGGGGCGCTGCCGAGCTTCTGGTCGAACTCGTCGTGCCAGACAAGATGGTATCCGGGCGGGGGCGCGGCTTGCGCCGGGCGAGCGGCGGCTCCGAGCAGGGCCGTGATCGACAAAAGCCCGGCGGCGGCGAAGGTCAGGCGGGTGAAGGGGGTGAATGGTTTCATAGGGTTGATAAAGTCGAGACTAACGTATAGGGAGACCTGTGGACGAGCCGGCAAATCGCTTTGGCTCTACGAGCGCCCGCGAGGGGCAAGGCGCGGCGGCTGCGGGCATGGGAGTCCGACGACTCCCTTTCGCCGCCTGTTCCAAGCCAGGATGTCGGCCTCCGCAGCGTAGTTAATCGTTAGGTCACTTGCTAAGAATAAACTATTTTCCCCTAATTCGTCAAGATGTTGTTGAGAATTCGAGCAAATTGGTGGATTTAAAGATCGAAAAAGCGCCGCTCTCCTGATGTAGAAGAGCGGCGCTCATAACCTGTCCGGCCTTTTAGGCCGCCTTTCGTTCAGAGGGCTTAGAGAGAGTCCTAAACCTTGGGCTTATTCTGGTCCCTCTCCTTAACCTAGGAGGGGCTGAAACTCTTTTCAATTAGCCGCCGGTGCTGGGCGGAGTGCCACCGCCGCCGCTCGTACCGCCGCCGGGTCCGCCTGCTGTGCCTCCGCCGCCGCCGCCGGTGCCGCCCCCGGTGGTTGTCGTGGCCGTGGTGCCGCCGGTGGTCGTGGTGGAATCGTTGGCGCTGATATCGTAGGTGTTGGTGAGATCAAGGATCATGTGGAAAGTCGCGGTGGCATGGCTCAGGTCTTCCGCCACGCGCAGGATGGTGTAGTCGCCGGCTTCGGTGGTGACCGTGCTGTCGAGCGACGCGCCGTTCAGTACCCGGTCGGTGGTGTTGGTGGTGTCGCGGTTGTTGCGGGTGTTGTAGGGCGCGACGGCGGAGAAGACTTTGTCGGTCTCGTCGTCGTCGAAGAAGAGCTGGGTCAGGTAGTTGTAGGTCGGCGTCTGGGTCGTGTCGTTGTTCGGGAAGATGCGGACGCGGGCGTGGACATGGACGGTGCGTCCCGAATACCAGCCGGGGTAGATGGCGAGGAAATGGACATGGCCATTGGCGTCGCTGACCTGGTAGCCGCGCAGGTACTTGTCGCCGGTGGTGCTTTCCGAGGACTCGTCGGAGTAGACGCCGCTCGCGTTGGCCAGCCAGATATCGACGAACGCGTTTTCCAGCGGCGTGATGGCGTCGCTTGCCAGCGACGAGACCGTGATGCTCAGGAACAAGGGCAAACCCTCCTGCACCACGCCGGTTGTCGGGTCGCTGCGGACGTCGGAGCGGTTCAGCAGCTCTTCGACCCAGTATGGGCCTTCTTCCAGAGCGGGAGTGGATTGAAGAGTCGTGGTCGTATCGGCTGCGGCGTTATGCTCCAGCCCGAACACCGCCGCGCCGCCTCGGCTGTGGAATCCGGCGAGGGCGATCGCGCCGGTCGCGCCCAGGGCGAGCAGTTCGCGGCGGTTGATGCGGACGATTTGGTTTTCTCGTTTGAGTAGGTTTTTCATTTTTTCAGGTTCCGTAAATTATAAGGATTTGCTTTGGCGACCCTATCCGGCCTCCCGGCCACCTTCCCTGAAAGGGAAGGAATTCTCTCCAGCGCTGTTTCTGCTGAGCGTTTAGCGAACAACAAACTGTAAAACTTTCCTTCCCTTTCAGGGAAGGTGGCCGGGAGGCCGGATAGGGTCGCCAAGATCTACCGAATGGCCGTCGGTTGCCAGGTGGTGTCGCTGACTGTGGCGATGACTCCGCCGTAGTTCGTGACGGTAGTGCCGTCGAGGAGCCAGCGGGAGTACACGCCCGAAGTGGCGTTCCACCAGAGCAGGTCGGAGTGGCCGTCGCCATTGGTGTCTTCCGAGCCGACCAGGTGCCAGGTAGTGTCAGGCACTTGGGCGATATCGGCGTTGTAGGAGATCACCTTTTGGTTGGTCAGGTCGGTGCCCCAGTAGGAGACTTCGCCGGTGGACGAGTTCCAGAACAGCAGATCGGAGTAGCCGTCGTTGTCAAGATCGGGCGCGCCGACGATCTGCCAGGGCGTGCCCGCGCCCAGGGTCGCGAGCGCGCCGCCGTAGCTGGTGACCGTGGTGTCGTTGAGTGTCCAGCGGGAAACTGCTCCGGTGGAAGAGTTCTGGAAAACCAGGGTCCAGGCCGAGCCGCTGTTGTCGGCGACGGCGACTGGCTTCCAGTTAGTGTCGGAGACGGTGGCGAACGCCGCGCCGTAGTTGGTGACGGTAGTGCCGCTGAGGGTCCAAATACTCATCGCGCCGGTGGATTTGTTCCACCACAAGATGTCCGGGTCGCCGTCGCCGTTCGCGTCGGGCGCGGCCACGGGCACCCAGTTGGAGCTTGGAGCGAGGGTGGCGAAGGCATTGCCGTAGCTAAGGACGCTGGTATCGTCCATATCCCACGCGCTGAGCGCGCCGGAAGTGGAGTTGTACCAGAGCAGGTCGGCGTGGCCGTCGCCGTTGAAGTCGAAGCGAGTGGTCGTCGATGTGGTGCCGGTGGCGGTTTTGGCGATCTTGAAGATCGTTCCGGCGCTGTCGGTCGGGTCGAAAGCGGTGCTGCCGTAGAGGTAGCCGTCGGTGCTGTTGAGAGCTAGGGCCGCCGCCGGGAACTCGCCGGGGTCGGTGGTCGAGCTGGTGCCGAAGGAGTGCAGCAGAGCGTATGTGCCGGTGGTGGAGATCGAGAACAAAGTGCCGTAGCCGTACAGGATGCTGGTGCTGACCGTGCTGCCGCCTTCGGTGGTGTCGCCGTAGAGAGTGCCGGTTGTGGAATCTTGCGTGAGACTCGCGATCGGCTCCATGCCGTCATTGGAGACGCTGCCGTCGCGGAACGAGTGCAGGATTGTCAATGTGCCCGTGGACGTAATCTTATAAACGGTGCCATCGCCGTTCACGCCCTGGCCGGTGGCGGTGGAGCCGCCATGGAAAGTAGTGCCGTAGAAGTTGCCGTCGATGCCTTGCACGAGGGCGGCGGTGGGGGTAATGCCGTCGTCGGTGACGCTGCCGTCGTTGAAGTCGTGCAGGACGGTCTCCACTCCCGCCGTGGTGAGCTGGAAGACGGTGCCGTCGCTGTAGGATGTTCCGCCGCCCGAGGTGGTGCCGTAAAGATTGCCGTCGGTGCCGATGACCACGCCGGAATCGGGGAAAACTCCGTCGATGTCGGACGCGCCGAAGGAGTACACGATGGTGACGACTCCCGCCGTTGTCACCGAATAGACTGTGCCGAGGCCATACGCGCCGCCGCCGAGGGTGGTGCCGTAGATCGTGCCGTCGCTGCCTTGAACGAGTTTGCCGGTGGGGTACGCACCGTCGTTGGCGACCGTGCCGTCGCCGAAGGAGTGCAGAAGGGCGAGCGTGCCGGACGCGGTCATGCTATAGATCGTGCCTTCGCCGGTGGGATTGGCGGTCGTGTTCGTGGTGGCGAGAGTGGAGCCGCCGTAGGTGGTGGTGCCGTAGAAGTTGCCGTCGCTGCCCAGTGTCAGGCCACCGGTGGGGTACTCGCCGTCGGTGGCGGAGGCCGAGAACGTGTGCAGCACGGTCAAGGCGCCGCTGGTGGTGACGTCGAAGATGGTGCCTTCGGAGTTCGCGCCGCCGGTGGTCGCGGTGCCGTAGTACGCTCCGCTTGCGCCGAGCACGAGCGCGCTGGTGGGGAGCGAGCCTTCAGTGGCGGACGCGAGCGTATGCAGATAGGTGGGCGCGGTGTCCGCTTTCGACGGCGCGCCGTGCCAGAATGCGGCGGTGGCTCCCATAGCCGCTGCCGCGCAGCCGGCGGTGAGATGGAGCGCCCTGGCGGCGGCGCGTCGGTTCAAATGTCGAGAGAAAAACATACTGTTGTCCTTTTGCAAAAGCCGTTAGCGGCGATCAAATCACTAAGCAGGCAAGCTAACCGAAAACCTCGCTCGACGCGCCCACGCCGTCGATGGCTGATGACGATACTGTAGGGCCGGTAGATTAAAGCAAAATGAATAATCAGTGAAGATCGATTCCTTTGGCGAATTTTCGCCCGGAGGCGCAATCGTGGAGCGCGCAAAAACCCGGCTGGCTTTTGGCGCGGAGCGTCTCAAGCCAGCCGGGTTCGTACTCATAAGCGAGGCGACGCCTCATTTGGCTTACCGCACGCGAAGCAGGTGATTCCCGATACTCGCCCTCACGTTGTCGCTGGTCGAGGTAGTCGTGGTAGTGGTCGTGCTGCCGCTGCCTGACGATCCTGAACCGCCGCTACCATTCCCACCGCCTCCGTTGCCGCCATTACCTCCTCCGCCGTTGCCATGGGTTGGGGTTGCGGAAAGGAACGTGGTCTGCTGCGCCGTCGTCAACGTGAGGAACGCCGCCGATTGCGCCGCCCAGTCGTTTTCGAGCAGTGTGGCGATATCGCCTTCGGCGGTGTCGACCGCGCTGGTGAGAGCGTCCTCGTCGTAGGTAGAAGCGTTATAAGCCGACGTGTAGGTCGTCAGGTCGCTTTTGACGGTGGCGAGGTCGGCGGTGTCGCTGGTGATTTGCGCCGACTCGATGGCCTGCAGCGCCGTGGTTTCAGTGTCGGTCAAGCTCAGGGCCGTGGATTCCCGCAAGATCATCGCCGCGAGCGTCGGCAGCATAGCCGTATTCGACGATGAGGTGGAAGTGGAGGTGGAGCTGGAATCGTCCGAGCTGGACGTCGAAGACGACGATGTGGAGCTGCTGGAGCTGGTCACGGCGGTGACATAGTCCGCTTGCTGGGCAGTGGTCAAGACATTGGTGTAAATATCGGCCTGCACCGCCTGCGCGGCGAGAATCAGGTTGCCGATTGCCGTGGCCTCGTCCTGCGCTGTGGAGGTCGCGGTGCTGGAATCGTAGGTGGAAGCCTCGTACAACGCTTTGGCTGCCGTTTCATCCGTGCCGATCTCTTTTTGGTAGGGTTCGGCAGTTGTCTCGTAGGTAGTCAAGAGCGCGGCGATAGCCGTTCTCTGGTCGGAAGTCAAATTCAAAGCGCCGAGCACCTTGGGCGAGTAGAGAGGCTGCGCGATTCCGGCGGGCAGCGCCATTTCCACCAAGCTGCGCGAGCCCTGCTGCCCGCCGCCACCGCCGCCGTGCATGCCGCCGCGTCCACCGCCGCCGGCGTGCTGCGCCTGAGCAGCTGTGCCCGACGCAGCGAGCAGCGCGAGTAATCCAAGCGTGGCTGTCCCGAGCTTGCCGTAATTCAGTGAATACATCTTCTTTATGGTCCTTTTAACGTTTAATGCCGCTTGCAGCTCTGCGTTTGCTTTAGCGGTATTTATCGAAGCTGCCGACTGTATCTGTCCCGTGACCCATCCGCGGAGACAAATACAATCTAGGT
>CAXSEA010000194.1:0-7100 GCA_964235675.1 uncultured Armatimonadales bacterium
GCGAGCGCGTCCTCGCCGTTGGACGCCGCCAGCATGGTGTGGCCCTGCTTGGCGCGAATAAACTGCATCAGCCGAACCAGGGTGGGCTCATCACCGACGACTAGGATTCGGTATCGCATGATTTTGAGCTTTGGGCCACGAGAAGCGTTGCACTTTATACAGGCGGCAATACAGGATTATCCTACCGCTGTTTAGTTTGAATTCCCAGCCTTTAGTATCAGGATTATATATATCGGATCACTGAAAAACTGACGTGATTAGAATCGTCAACTGCTGTATTCAGCTATGATCGTATCGATCTGCTGGATGATTACGGGAAAAGACGATTGATCGATGTCCATCTTAAATTGCAGTGTGCTCAACAGCTCGCTATCGGGCCGGTAACGGAGCGTGACATGCAGAATTACATGACCGAGGTGATTCATCTCGCCTTCAAGCGTCACAACGTCTTCGTACAAGGGAAGACGGACATTGATGCTACCGACTAAGTCGTCGTATGCTCGTTGTAGCTGAGTACGAAAGAGTCTAAACGCAGGCAGTTCCACTTTCATTGGAAACTCTACTGTAGAACGGGGCGTTCCTCCGCTGGCTACTACATTCAATACTTCACGAGACCACGCATCGGAGTCCGGCCACCGGCGTCCAACGATCTCGAAGGAGAGCCGTACAGGTGGGGCGTCAATGCTGACAATCATTTACGTTTTCTCAGCGTGGACAACGCCTGTCCTCCAAGCCTAAGTGCGGTCCAGATGTTGTACGCGAGCAGAAAGAGGGATAGGCTTCCGGCGATTACGGCAACAGGACGATGTGTCCGCTCAGGCCGCCTTTCGAGAGCAGGTCATGGGCGTGCGCGGCCTCGGCGAGAGGGAAAGTCCTCGCGATGCGGACATCGAAAGCGCCTGCCTGCGCCAGAGCGGTGAGGCGCAGTCTCGCGGCATCGCGAATGGCTATACCGGCGTGGTCTTGTCCCGCGGAACCCCCGATTGCCAGAAAACGGTCTCGTTTCGCGCGATCGAACGCCACGATTGTGGCGATGCGCGAGCGGTCCTGGACCAGTTGCAGCGAGACGTCGACAGCTTCGTCCGTGCCGATAAAGTCGAGCGCGGCGTCGATTCCTTGCGACGCCGCATCGCGCACGCGGTCGAGAAGGCCATCCCCGTACTTGACCGGGATTGCGCCGCATTTGCTGAGCATGCCGAAGTCTTTTTCGCTGGCCGTTCCTACTACCTTGATCCCTTCAAGCGCCGCCAGCTGCAGCGCGGAGTAGCCCACATCCCCGGCAGCCGCGTGAATAAGAATGGTCTGGCCAGGGCGCGCGCGAACTGCCGCTAAAGCGTGAACGGCGGTCGTGCCTGTCAACATGAGGCCGGCCGCCTGCTCCCAATTTAATTGCCGCGGCTTCGGCACGACCTGAGCCGCGGGGATCGTGATCGCATCCGCGTAAGCTCCATCGATTCGGTAAGCGATGACTTCGTCTCCCACGACGACAGGTCCCGCAATGCTCATCGCCTCCGGTCCTGCTTCGGTGACGACGCCGGCCGCTTCAACCCCGAGCTGCAGAGGGAACTTGGGCGCTTCCCGTCCGCTGCTTTCCGTGTAATCCCGGCTCGCGTACATTTTCAAATCGCGGTGGTTTACGGCGGCTGCGCGCACGGCGATGGTCACCTCGCCTTTTCCTGGGGAGCGCGCTTCCGATGGAATCGCTTTCAAAACATCGGGCTTGCCAAAGCCTGTTGCCACTATTTGCATCCATGTCTCCTTGTCACATTTGGCCGCTTTTCTGAAGCGGCTCATTTTCGAGTGCGAACAACAGGGATTCACACCCTGTCAGCACCTTTAATCTCCCTTATGCCCAATCGCGCTCCAAATGTTGTAGGCGAGCAGGAACAGCGACAATCCTCCGGCGATTACGGCCGTTACCCAGCCGACGATGTTTCCGGCGACGCTGTTGCGATATTCGCCCATGATTCGGCGGCGGTTGACCAGGATCAGAATTAGAATTAGCTCCACGGGCAGCAGGGCGCAGTTGATGGTTTGGGCGTTGAGGATCAGCTGGATCAGGTTGGAAGTCGGCGGGGCCAGGACTACCAGCAGCGCGCCGAGCAGGATGAGGATGCCGTAGGTGCCGTAGAAGAGCGGCAGCTCGCTCACTTTTTTGCCGAAGCCGGATTCCCAGCCGAGCGACTCGGTGACAGCGTAGGCAGTGGAGAGCGGCACGACGACCGCCGCCATCAGGGAGGCGTTGAGCAGGCCGAAGGCGAATAGAATCTGCGCGAACTTGCCGGCCAGCGGCTTGAGAGCGAGAGCGGCGTCGGCGGCGGTGTTGATATCGTGGTGGCCAGACGCGTAGAGGGTCTGGGCGCAAACGATCATGATGAACGCGGCTACCAGAATGGAAGCGACGCAGCCGATGATCGTATCCCACTTTGCAAACGTATAGTTGCGGACGCTGATGCCTTTGTCGCGCGTCGCCGCCTGCTGGTAAAACTGCATGTACGGCGAAATGGTGGTGCCGATTACGGTCACGATGCTGACGATCAGCACCTGGTTCCAGTGCAGGGCGCCGAGGCGCGGAACAAACGCGGCCTGAGCCACATGCGCCCACGGCACGCCGACTTTGAGGCCGGTAAAGATATACGTGGCGAAGATTAGGGAAGCGACGATGAAGACGCGCTCCACGCGCACGTAGGAGCCGCGCGAGACCAGCAGCCAGACAATGACGGCGGCGATGGGGACGACATAGAAGCGCGACGCGGCTCCTAGAAACATTTCGCCGACCGCGGCGATGCCCGCGAACTCGGAGACGGTGAGCGCAAGGTTGGCGATGACCAGGGCGATCATCGCGAACAGGGTGATTTTAACCCCGAAGTTCTCGCGGATCAGGCCCGCCAGCCCCTTGCCGGTGACCGCGCCCATCCGGGAGCACATCTCCTGCACGACTACCAGGCCGACGGTAACGATCGTCAGCGCCCAGAGAAGATGGAGGCCGTACTGCGCGCCGACCTGGGAGTAGGTAGCGATTCCGCCGGCGTCGTTACCGGCTGCGGCGGAGATAATCCCCGGACCGAGCAGGGACAGCCAGACGCGATAACGCGACCGCCGCGAACCTCGTCTTCGCGCCGGTTCCGGCTGCCCATTGCTGATGCCGCTGGCATCGGGCAGATCGGATTGGACCGGCGAAATCGAGGGCGACGCGCTTTGTCCAGACGCGCTCGCCGCCAGCTGCGAATTCTCCGGAGCGATAATCTCGCCCGGAAACCCGGCAGACGCTACGGCGATTGCGTCCCTGGCTGAAGCATCGCTTCCGGCACGAATCACTCGCGGCATGGAATTGCCACGAGCGATGCGCGCCAGAAGGCCGGTCAGCGGGACCATCGCACCTTATTTCTAAGACGCCGCGATCATCGCGGTGCAGATCAAGCGCGGGCGTGGCCTCGTTGCCGAGTACCGCGCCTACCCGATGACCTGCGGCCGCAAATGCCGCGTCGTCTCGCCTGGTTATAAAATCGTATGTCGCGGGGCGACTGTGACTGTCCATTGAGTTTGAGCGTGCGGGGAAGAGACTCGAATTGCCGGCTCAGTAAAGCGACCAGCTATTTCGCGAACAGACTACAAGCGATCTGAAATTTGCTGCCGCTTCTCAGCGGGCAGATTAGCCGACGATTATCGCTTGACTTCGATGGAATTTCTTTTCCCAGGCAGCGCACCGCAATTATTGTAGCCAGTCGCCAACAATCCTGTCAACCGCGAGCAAGCCAAATGCGCAGGCAAGTTGCGGTTCAGCATTTCGATGCCTGACATCCGCGCGCGGCAGCATAGTTTAAGAATGACGAAAAAATGAGATAATCTTTAAAACAACAAGTATATCAGCAAATTAGATATTTTGAATGTTTCTGCCGCGAAGGACTTTGTCTTTAGAAAGAGACCGGACACCATATGGATAAAAACGAACGCCGAAAACTGCTGCTGGGCTCATGCATCGCCTCGATTGTCGCCTCAATCGTCCTTTTTGCTTCAGGTAAGAAAGAGCTTGGAATTTTCATTGGGCTCTGGGCTCCGACAATTCTTACTTTAGATTCGTACGTCACCAACCCGGTCGACAACTAACCTCAGCGTATCAATTAAAAACAGCCTGGGTGCAGATGAATCTCTGCACCCAGGCTGTTTTTGATTATTTTACACGCCTAAGATGCACTCTGCAGGTAATCCTTGGCGAAGTTGTCCCGGTTCGCCGCGTCGTCGGCGGCTACCGTGACTACGTCGTTTCCCTGCTGCCAAGCGCGCAGCGAGCCGAGCGCGGTGTCGCCGGGGGTATCCGAAAGTACATCCGCGCCGACAGCGGCGTCGAGCACGGCCGTTTTGCGGCCGGCAATCGTTTCCCAGCGCACGGCGGTCGCGTGGAGTCCAAGCTCCGCGGCTTGCAACTCCTGGCGTCGGCTGACCAGAACGGTGAGGCAGGCGAGCGCGTCGGCGCTGGATTTCAGGTGCTGCACCCAGACGCGCACTGGGCTGACGCGCGATGGCCCTTTTGGCCCGGAAGGCTCGTAGGCGGCCAAGTCCGTCTGCCCGGCTGCCGGAGAAGAGAGGCTGATCGGAACTGAGACAGGCTGCCCGACCCTGCGCCATTCGGTGGACACAAACGCCGGAGTCGCGGCGAAAGCATCGGGCGCGGCGGCAGGAGCGGCTGCGGCAAGCGGGCTGGGCGCGGTTAAGCCGCGAGCCGGCACATAGCCGAGCGTGGACGCGTTGACCACCTGCGCCATCGGATGCGGGGCGGGCGCGAACGCTCCGTTGGGCGCGAGCGCGAGGCGAAGGGTCATGGAAACCACCAGCAAGGCCACCGCCGCCAGCGTCCCCAAGCCAAGGACGACCTCGATATTCGGGCGAGTCCACTGCCTGCGCCCAAATCCGCGAGGAATGCGGGGAGCGTCAGCTTGACGCCAGTCCGTGTCCATCTCGCGCTGCTTGCGCTCGCGGTTTCGCCGCTGGGCGGTCTCGCTGGCCTGGTAGCGCGACCCCGACAGCTCGACATCGTCCTCGCGGCGGCCTCCGGCTCGATTGGGATTGCGCCGGTTTCCCCCACCCGGCTGGCGATGGTCCAGAGGAATCCGGCCGACGCCTGAAATCGGGTTTGGTCCGGCGGTGGCGCGGAGCAATTCTTGAACGGTGACGGGCGCATCCGGAACCGACGCAGGCGGCAAAGCGGCTGCAGATGCAGGGTCGGCCTTCTGGTCGCCGAGCGCGGCCAGAGCCGCTTGGCTGGACACGTCTCCGGCGCGGCGCTGGTCGGGAAACTCGGATGCCAGACGGTCAAGGGTGAGCAAAGTGTTGCATTGAGCGCAGCGGCCCTCGCCGGCGCGCGCGCGCAGCTGCCGAAGAGCCTTCCAGGGAGCGCTGGGCTTTTGCGACTGCGGGAAATCTTTCGCGTTGTCCGGCGACCCAGGCGCGGGCGCGGACGGCTCAATTGAAGTGGCGGTACTGGTAAATTTGCGGCAGCGAGGGCAAAACATCGCGCGAATCCTTAAAAGCGGCGTCTGATTGTTCCGGGCACACGGCCTGGAAAGCTGATTGCGTCGAGACGCATCAGCTTAAACGGATTATTGGCACAACCCCATATTTCGCTCAGGGTGGGAACGCTCCAAAAGCTCTGGAAGGCGCTCCGATTTACGGACAGGCGAAGCAAATCAGCACCGCCTGAAATGATGGCGGATCAACTTTTATTTGCCCGTTGTCAGAGTCCGGCAAACGGCGTCATACGTGTTATAACGGCTTTTTATTGAAGCAAGTTTGTAAACGCCTGTCAAGATTTGCTAAACTTTGGTTCGCCGGTTCGCGTCCCATGCGGAGAGCGCGACAGCCTGGCCGCTTGACACTAGCAAAACAACAATTGAACCGCCTCGTCGGTTTCTCGGCGGCGAAATAAATTGCGGCCTGACAGCCATGAATTATGGCATGCCGCAAAATCGGTTTGGAGAGTAATCGATCTATGTCTCATACCCCTTTGCCCCGCCCCGGCGCGAGTTCCGTCATCACGCAGGGACGCACCCGCGCGGCGGCCCGCGCCATGTACAAAGCGATCGGCTTCACCGATGAAGACCTCGCCAAGCCCATTATCGGCGTCGCCAACACATGGATCGAGACGATGCCGTGCAACTTCCATTTGCGGCTGCTCGCCCAGCATGTCAAGAACGGCATCCGCGCCGCCGGGGGAACGCCGATGGAGTTCAACACCATCGCGGTCTCCGACGGGATCGCCATGGGCACCGAGGGCATGAAGGCCAGCTTGATCTCCCGCGAGGTAATCGCCGACTCGATTGAATTGTGCGGGCGCGGCTACATGTTCGACGGCATTGTCGCGCTGGTGGGCTGCGACAAAACCGCTCCCGGCGCGGCGATGGCGTTCGCGCGCTTAGACGTTCCCAGCCTGATTTTGTATGGCGGCACCGTGCAGCCTGGAAAATACTGCGGCAAGGACGTGGATATCGTCAGCGTCTATGAAGCGGTCGGCGCGGCGGTGGCGGGGAAGATTACCGACCAGGAGCTGAAGGATATCGAGGACGTCGCCATTCCCGGCCCCGGCGCGTGCGGCGGGCAGTATACGGCCAATACGATGGCACTAGCGATGGAGTTTCTTGGGCTGGCTTATCTCGGGTCGGCGGGGACGCCCGCCATCGACCCGAAAAAAGCGGACGTCGCCAAGCACGCGGGCGAGTTGATTTTGCAGATGGTGAAGGGCGCAGTACGCCCCAGCGATATTTTGAGCAAGCCCGCCTTCGAGAACGCTATTGCGGGCGTGGCGGCGACCGGCGGCTCGACCAACGCCGTCCTGCACCTGCTGGCGCTGGCGAAGGAGGCGGGCGTGGATTTGACCCTGCACGATTTCGACCGAATCAGCCGCAGGACGCCTTTGATCTGCGACTTGAAGCCGCTCGGCAAATACGTGGCGGTGGACTTCGACAACTCCGGCGGCACGACGCTGGTGGCGCAGCTTTTGCTGGAGCAGGGCTTGATGGATCCGAATCCGAAGACCTGCACCGGACAGACTATCGGCGAAGCGGCAGGCAAGCGCGAAGTCGAGCCGGACGAGAAGGTAATTTTCC
>CAXSEA010000195.1:0-7020 GCA_964235675.1 uncultured Armatimonadales bacterium
AACCCTATCCGGGCTCTCGCCCACCTTCCCTAAAGGGAAGGAACTCTATATCAAGTTGGATTAGCTTATCTGAACGTTTGGAGATGATGAGCAATCATAGGTTGTCGAAAACTTCCTTCCCTTTAGGGAAGGTGGGCGAGAGCCCGGATAGGTCTGGTATAAATTCAATTAACGGGGACGGCGCGACGATGCACAGTCTCAACGCTCACTAGTTAACTTGAGCCAATTTTGACTGTTTGCAGAAAGGAACCGCGCCGCATTGTTTTCCGAAATCGTCCGCGAGCGTCTGATCGACAGCCTGGAGGGGACGCCTGATCTGCTGGAGTACGTGCTGGCCCCGGTGGGCGAGGGCGATCCGCGCTGGGACTATGCTCCCGAGCCGGAGCTGTACTCGCTCCGCGAGCTGCTGGCGCATCTGGCCGACTGGGACGACATCTGGATGCATCGTTTGCGGCTGACGGTGGAAAGCAGCCGGGAGCCGAACCTGGTTTCGGTAAACCTCGCCAGCCGCGCCGCCGAGCAAAACTATACGGAGTCCGACCCGGACGATTCCCTGACGCGCCTTTGCGCTAGCCGCCCCCAGATGGTCGCGTTCCTGCGCGGGCTCAACGGCCAGCAGTGGAAACGCTACGCGTTCCATCCCGAGGAGGGCCTGCAGAGCATCGAGACCCAGGCCGCGTGGATTTTGGCGCACGACGATTACTACGTCAAGCAGGCTGTTCGCTGGTTGAAGCGGTTCAAGGCGTCCGAATCCCTGCAAGCTCCCGTCGCCGCGTAGGAAACTCTCATGAACTTGACCCAATGTCGCGTCTTGTTCGGCTGCGCCGCGCTGTGTGCGTGGCTTTTCGTGGTTGGGACGTCGCCTCAGATTCAGGCAACGCCCGCCCCGACTAACATGCTCGCGCCGGATCTCGCGTCCGCTACGATGACGATTGACGTTTGGCCGGGACTTGCCCCAGGTGAGACCGACTTCAGCCCAGGGCGCGTCGTCAACCAGACTGACGGCGTGAACTGCCTGGTCAGCGACGTTTACCGCCCGCGGCTCTTTATTTATAAGTTGAATGACCAGCGGGCGCATCCGGCGGTGCTGGTGCTGCCGGGCGGCGGCTATATTAATTTGGCGGCTGTCAAGGAGGGCGCGGAAATCGCTCAGTGGCTGAACGGCCAGGGCTTCACCGCCGCCGTGCTGTACTACCGCGTCCCGAACAACCGGAGCGGCGCGTACCAGGACGGCCAACGCTCCTTGTCCCTGCTGCGCGCCCGCGCCAAGGAGTTCGGCATCGACCTCAAGCGCGTGGGCGTGATCGGCTTCTCGGCGGGCGGCCATCTCGCCGCGCGTCTTGCCGCCGCCGATACTCCCCGCACCTACAAGCCTGTCGATAGCTCCGACCGCTTCGGCGACAAGCCCAACTTCACCCTGCTGATCTATCCCGCCTATCTCACCACCGCCCACCACGGCACCCCCGAAACCGCCGCCGAGGTAAAGCCCCATCCCGGCATGCCCCCGACATTCCTGGTGCAAACCCAAGACGACCCCTACCTGGATGCCCCCACCTATGCTCACGAACTCGAAGCGGCGGGAGTGAAAGCCGACCTGCACCTTTACGCCAGCGGCTGCCACGGATACGGCCTGCACGCGCCGCTCACCTCGCCCGTGCATGCGTGGCCGGACGCGGCGGCGGAATGGCTGAAGCAGTTTAATCACTAAAGAGGGGTTAGGAAGAAGTTTCTGGAGTTCCCTTCCTTTTCCAAGGAGGGGCTGGGGGCGGTCCGGTTTGATCCAGCGTTTTGTGCGTGGCGGACCTCCCCTTAATCCCCTCCTTGGAAAAGGAGGGGAAACAGAATGCGCCTTTGTTTCAGGATTGTTTCTAAACCCTTTACAGAGAAAGTTGCTCTGGGGCGAAGCGGTGCATTTTGAATTTTGTTACAGACGCGCCGCTGTTCGCCGGTCGTTCTACACACCCTCATCCCAGACCGCTTGGTAAGCGTCTGAGGCGCGGCGGCTATCCTGTATTTTAAATGCCCTGTACAGAGAAAATGACAAGCCGTCGCTAAAGGGTGGAGGTTCCCGCACTACGTCCGCTCGTACACCTTGAGCGTCGCGTTGGGATTAGCCCGCAGCGCCGGCAGCGAGACCCGCCTGAAAACGCCGTCCGCCGGCGCGTCCCCCCAAAACGATAGTGACTTCGCCGGTGACCGCCTCGGCGAAGCGCCGCTCGGCGGTGAACCAAAGCTCGCGCGTCTCCTAGGCGGTGCTGGGGCTGTCCGGATCGTACAGGTGCATGCTTTCCAGAGAGCGCCCAAGCTCGGTACTTTCGATGGAGCCGGGGATGACCATTGGCGACTGGAAAAGCTCGCCCATCACCGACCCCGCCTCGACGCGCACCTCCCGGTGCCACCCATGCGCCAGGATTCGCTCGCCAATCTGCTTCAGCCGCTCCTTTGCCCAAGCCGGAGCCACTGCCCCCCATTCCGATTCGGTCGGCACATAGATGAGGTCGGAGCCGATGTTCATCGGCTCGATCAGGAACGTGCAGTGATGGGCGTTCTCTTCGTAGTGAACGTACCGGTAGCCCATGGTGAGGGTGGGCTTTCGGGGGCGGAATAGTTGCTGAAACATAGATAAAGAACTAACTGCTGCACACTAATTGACCAAATTCCAGCCCATTACTGTAAGATATTGAATTATTACCAAATTCCGATTGTATAAGTGCTGAAAGGAAGTTGTTAACAGGGTGCGTGGCGAAGGGGTTATAGAAAAGGCAACTATTACTTTTGCAGATATTTGCAGGATAAGCATTATATAAATACAAGACTGCACTTAATCGACTGTACCGCCAACCATCTTTGCTGTACCAAACACCGTTTCTCTCACGTATATCAATGAAGTTTTGGCCAACACCATTTATAACAGCCGTAGTCGTTCCATACAATGCTTGAACTGCCGAATCGAGTTTGCTAAAAGGATTTAAACTATTTATTACAACAATTAGGGGAGCATCAAGCGCTCCGTATTTTTTAGCTTTTTTATAAGTGCTTCCCGTACTGGTTCATGTTCGTAAAAGCTATATAAATTTTCTGAGTTATTACCATATATCCTTGATGTAGCTCCGGCTAGTTCAGAATCATCTGGAATCTTTATTGCACTGAATTCAAGGAACCATCCATTTTGACGATAACAAAAACCGTGGCGTTTAGCATCTGATAATGATGATTTTTTGGTAACAAGAGAATTTAGGGTCTCATTAAGAAAAGTCACTACACTTTTTAATGGTGGTTTCGGTGTTGATGTTATTTTGTGAACATGAAGAAATATTCCAAAACCAACAACATCAAGATTGTTGTTTAAATAATCTATTAGCTCTAGCATCCTTTGTTTGAATGTTTCTCGGCTTGGAGGTAGATCAAGGGTGCAGCATACTTCGACGAACGCTTCTAAGCCGTTGGGGGAGCTAACTTTGAAGTCTGGCCTTGTGCCGTTTGCAACTTTTTGTTCATATTCGACACTGTATTTGCTTTGAAATAGCGCTTCATGTACGGCGATTTCGGTGAACGCTGATACATGAAGTTTATCGTCATTTGAAACAAACTTCGGCAATATAGCTTTTTGCGCAGCTTCTGGAAAGCGGTTAAACCACTTCTGAAATCTTTGGCGAGCTACTTCCATTTCAGGGTGGAGCTGCTGATTAAAATTCTGATATAAACCAGCAATACGAGGTAATGATTCTATATGATCTATGTTGCTAAATAGTTGCATCACAATCCTCCACCTCATTACTCAGTTTGCGCTATGACATCCGAATCACGCTGCGGATTACATTCCCGTGCTCCATTAGCTCAAAGGCTTCTTCTACCTGGTCGAGGGTGATGTACTGGGTGACCATCGCGTCTAAGTCCAGCTTGCCTTGGAGGTAGAGTTGGGCGAGGAGGGGAAAGTCGTTGCTGGGGAGGGTGTCGCCGCAGTGGCAGACTTTCAGCGTGGCTTTGTTCCAGTAGACGCCGGTGTCCATGTCGCCGAGGTTGAGGGTGACCGTGGCGTCCTCGCCCGGCAGGCCGATATGGACGGCGGTTCCGGCGTAGGCGAGCATGCGGACGGATTGGTCGATGGTAAGCGGCAGGCCGACCGCTTCAAAGGCGAAATCGACGCCTTCCCCGGCGGCCAGCTCCCGCACTTTGGCGACGGGGTCGCCACCATCTTTGGCATTGACGACGTCGGTCGCGCCGAAGTCTTTCGCCCATTGGAGCTTGGTCTCGTTCGTGTCCACCGCGATAATCTGCTTGGCGTGGCTCAGTTTCGCGCCCTGGATCACCGACAATCCCACCCCGCCGCAGCCGATCACCGCGACCCGCGCGCCTGCGTAGACCGGGGCGGTATTGAACGCCGCGCCCACTCCCGTAATCACCCCGCAGGCGATCAGGCAGGCCTTGTCGAGGGGCATCTCGGCGGGCATCTTGATGGCGGCGTGGCTATGCACGACCGTATGCGTCGCGAATGTCCCGCAACGCAGCACCTGGGAGCAGAGCGCGTTGTCGGAGGCGCGGTGAATGCGCTGCTTGGGCCGAAGCGCGGTCCAGCAGCGGCGCAAATCCCCGCGTCGGCACGCCGGGCAGACGCCGCACGGAGCGCGGTAGGCGATCACCACCGGGTCTCCCACGGCCACATGATCGACGCCTTCGCCGATCTGCTCCACGATGCCCGCGCCCTCATGCCCCAGCACGATTGGATACGCCATGCCCATGCCGTTCATGTTCTTGACGTGCAAATCGGTATGGCAAACGCCGCTCGCGACTAGCTTGACGAGGACTTCGCTCGGGCCGGGCGGGTCGATGGTGACGTCTTGCAGGCGGGCGGGCAGGCCGGGGGCGTCCAGCAGGACAGCTTGGGCTTGGGTGGTTTCGGGCATGGGTGGGGACTCCTTGGGGCGGACCTATCCGGGCTCTCGCCCACCTTCCCTGCAGGGAAGGAACTCTTCATCAAGCTGGATGGGGTTGTCGTCTTAACACGTTTGGTTATAGCTAGATTAGCTTGACATGAAGTTCCTTCCCTGCAGGGAAGGTGGGCGAGAGCCCGGATAGGTCCGCTCTAAACACGTTCTAAGCGGGCTTCGGCTTTATCGACCATGGCATTGAGCCAGCGTCCTGACGGGTCTACCAGCGGGAGCCACCAGGCGGTGGGGCGGGCGTTGGTGTGGGGAAGGGCGGCGGAGGTGATGAGGGCGGCGCGGACTCGCTCCAGGCGGGCGGACTGAGCGTCGAGGATGATGCGCCGGATGATCTCGCGCAGCTCCAGGACGGATTCCGAACGCTCGGCGCGGCGCAGATCGGCGCGCCAGTTGCGGATCACCCGGCTCCACTGCCGGACTTGCGCGCGCATGGCTTGGAGAGCCGCGTCGTATTCCTCGCGCCGGGCTTCGGCGGCGTCGAGGCGCTCCTGGATGTCGGCGGGAGCGCCGCCCATGCCGAATTCCTCGTGCAGCGGCCGAATCTCCGCGCGGAAGTAGTCGCCTTTTTCCTGTTGCAATCGGTTGATCATGCTTCTCAGCACGAAACGCTCGCGGCGCAGCTCGGCGATATAGCCTCGGTACTTCTGCAACTCCGCCGAATACGCGGCGAGACCTTCCTGAGCCTGGTTGTAAACTTCCAAATGGCACGACCAGCACTGGGACGCGTCGCCGATTTTGTCCAAATGCGCCAGCAAGGCGCGCGGGGTGCGCAGTTCCCGGAGCGTGGCGAGAGATTGCTTTTGCTCATCGACCACGCTTCGCCAGCGGGCGGAGAACTCGGCGGCGGTGATCTCCCGCTTGCCGAACGCCTGCGCTAGATGCGCCGGCAGCTGGAAGGCTACCGAATCGCCGGCAGCCCCAAGCGCGTCCCAGGTGCCGTGCTGAAGTCGGATAATCGGGAGCAGATCGAGAGGAATGCCCGCCGCGCGAATCGCGTCGTTCATCGCCAAGGTGCGGTCGGTATAGCCCGACGCCGTCTCGTGGAACACGGTCAAAAACTCGGCGGCGATCATGCTGATAAGCGCGACCGCCTTGCCGACAAGAATCACGCTATCGCCCAGCTTCTCATTCAGGAGAGCCGCAAGTTCTGCGACATTGGTGATTTTTACGTCGCTTACGGCCAGTTTGCCCTCGCCCGGCAGATCGACGGTCACGCTGCTGGACGTGACATGCAGGGTGCCGCGTCCGACGCCGGGAACGACGATGTCAAACGGCATCGCGCCGGGGCCGAACTCGTCCAAGCCGTACATGCCGCCGCCCGCCACGGCCGCGCTGTAGGCGTCGCGCGCCGTCTGACGGGTCGCGGGCTGCAGGAACAGATCGACAAAGCGGAATCGGGGCAGGGAGCAGGTTTCGGGGTTGAATCGGAACAGCAGAGTGGAGGCCGTGGTCTCGAAGTTCGCGGGAGCGACGCCCCCTAAGACAAGCGAGTAAAGGCGAGGCAAGAGGGCCTGGTACAAATCGCTGAGCGTGCGACAGCCGGTTTCGTCGCGGGTGATCTCCGCGATCCAGCTTTGAATTTGCCGCGCGACCGCGCTGGATTGCTCTTGATTGCCTGGGGCGAGCGATTCAGCGCTGAGATTAAATCCCCAATCCAATTCTTCGCTGAGAGCGGGAAGGAACTCCGACAAAGGCACGTCGGCGGCGATGTGCTGACGCGGGCCGGTTTCGACAATTCCGCGCCATCCCCAAGCTTCGGTATTCCGGCCGGCGAACTCAGCGTCCGGCATCGACTTCTGCTCGCCGGCGATCTGGTGAAACGGCACTCCGGCGTGCTCGTAGGCCGCGACAGTCGGCAAATCCTCGCTGCCGAACAGCGCCGACAATTCCCCCGCCGCGCTCCAAAGCCCGCGAGTCTTGGCATCATCGTGGGGCAGGGCGATATAAGCGGCGTCGGTGTGAACTAAGGCGGTAGTTTTGGCGAAGTAGTCGGTATCGTGGACACCCGCTATCAGTTTCGCCTCGGGGTAGGCCGCGTCTAATAGAAGCCGCCAGACGGCCTTTGTAGGCTCGTCCC
>CAXSEA010000196.1:0-6927 GCA_964235675.1 uncultured Armatimonadales bacterium
CGAGCCGCTCGGACGGCGCGGGCGATGGCTAACATGCGGGTGACATGGCCGAGGCCGAGGCCATTGACGGCGTAGAAGAGCAGACGGGGAGCGGCGATGTGCGGGGGGAGCGGGGTCATGGGAACCCATCCGGCGCTATGCGCCACCTTCCCTGTAGGGAAGGAAGTATAAGATGGCGCTTGTTTTCTTAATCGCCTAAGAAACTGGCTGTAAACCTTTCCTTCCCTACAGGGAAGGTGGCGCATAGCGCCGGATGGGTTCTTACCGCCTTGCTCCGGCAAGCTCTGGGAGGCGTAGATTGAAGTGGCCGCTTTCGCGGGCGGCGTCTAGGCGGGAGAGGTCGCCGTAATGCGGTCCGGCGGGGACGGACATCAGGCGGGGCAGGTTTTCGAGGCGGCGGGCTTTGGAGAAGGCGGCCATGGCGGCGTTGTTGGGGACGCGCATGAGTTTGCCCTGATCCACTCCGGTGGCCTTGCAGGCGAGGAGATCCCAAAGTCCCATGCGGACCCAGTCGTTTTGACGGTGCCACTCCGGCATGCCGAGAATCGGGTAGAGACATGCGCCGAGGAGCGGGACACCTTCTTCGAGAAGCTGCTCGCACTCGACAGCGATTTCGTCCATCCACCAGGCGCGGTTGTCGCCGATATGGCCGGTTTCGGTGATTAGAACAGGGTGGCCGGTGCGCTCGTAAGCCCAACGGGTCATCTGACCCAGGCTCCAGGTACGCGGGTCGGCGCGCTTTAGGGGAGTGGCTTCCTGGCCGATTTGCCACTGGTTGGTCCAGTAGTAGTTGATACCGACGATATCGAGGTGCTTGGGCGAGCCGCCCAGCTCCGGCATACGTCGTCCGGCGAGCCAGTCCCACGATTGAAAGACGGCGTCGTCGTTGAAAAAGTTGATATGCTGGTGGATGGGGTCGTCCGGACCGGCATCGATGGGGGCGTGCACGCGGCAAAGAGCGTCGACGTTGACCATTCGGGCGTTCGGCAGGGCGGCCCAAATGGCGTCGATGCCTTGGATGGTGGCGCGGATCAAGGCAACTTTGAGATCGTAGCCGCGCCCCTGGACATGGGGCGCGAACAGGCCAGCCTCGCCGCCGGCATAGGCGAAGTACGACGGCTCGTTACAGGGCGTAAAGTAGAGCTGCTGGCCGGGGCATTTCTTGGCGAGGTAGCTGGCGACGGCGTAGCAATAGTCGGCGAAGCGCTTGGGGAACTCGTCGGAGTAAAGATCGATATCGGTAGGATGGCCGTAGTGGAAGATATCCCAGACCACATCGACATTGTTGCGGCAGGCGGCATCCACTAAGGGCTCGACCGTGGAGAAATCGTAGCGTCCGTGGCCGAGGTCGACCAAGGGCCAGCGAACCGACTCGCGCGCCGCGTGGATACCGACGGAGCGGATCATCGCGTAGTCTTGCTGCGCGTAGCGCTCGTGCTGGGTGGCTTCGATTTGATCGATCCACTCGCGGTGCAGGTTGTAGCCTGTAGCGCACTCAAACCCGGCGAGAAAAAAACTTTTGAACATGGCATCTCTCTCTAAGCGACGGCGTCGATTCGCAATGAATCGGCGACGCCCTCTGATCGATTGTCAGTCCTGAATAACCGTAAATCGAACTAGCATAATGGAAGTCATTTTTGCCGCAAGCTAAGAAACAACTGCTTGGATAGCGGCGCAATGGCGTTAAGAAGCAAACACGCTTCTAGTGGATGATAGCGATAGGTGAAGAGTCTCTCCGAATTCACAAGGAATATTCAGAGAAGCGTATTCACGAACTTATATATACCCACAATTGTGGAAGTTACTACGCAGAGCGCATCTTGGGGTGCGACTTGCCCGTCGCCCTGCCCCGCTTTATAAACTCAGGCGCAGCAAAGCGGGTTGCGGCACATTATCGCAAGCAGGTGTTTTGATTTTGCGCTATGGCAAACGGCGCAAGTCTCCCGCAGAGCGCGGTGTTTTGCACAAGGCGCGGTACTGCGCGACGAGAGGGGTTTCTGCTCGGGCCAGCGTCCCGGCGGCGTTCGGCGACAAATCCCACAAGCCCATCTGCTCCAGGTAAGCCGACGGCTCGCGGACGCCCTGGCGGTACGCCCACGCAACCAGAGCGAACATCGGCCACCAGGTGTAGCCGATCAGCGGGAGGCCATAAGCGCGGCACCGCTTTACAGCTTCGGCGGATTCGCCGAGCCAACGCATGCGTTGGGCCAAGGAGCCGCGTGAAGCGGTTTCAGTCACCATCAGGGGCAGATTGTAGCGCTCATAGTAGAGGCGCGTAAGCCGCTCCACTATGTTAGCGGATGCGTAAGGCATCCAGATGCGCACTCGCCCAGCGCTGGAAGCTCTTAGTTTCGTTTGCGGCGATGGTTCTATTTCAGACGGCTCCAGCACCGGAGACTTCGGCGTGTCCTTTTTGGCGATTCCGCCGCGCCGCAGAAACTTCTGTGAAAACATCGGGTAGAGGTTGATGCCACAGATGTCGATTTCGATGAAATTTTCGACGAACCATTGCAGTTCGGCAGCATCGAGGCCGTGGCGGACTGCCCAGTCGTGCAGGGGGTGTTCCTCGCGCAGTCGCCCTAAAACGAGATCGAGGGCGAGAAAGACGATTTCCTGGCGGTGGGCGGCGTCTTCTTCCAAATCAGGCGTCCACGGCTCGTACAAATCGGTGGCATCGACATGGACGATCACGATTTCGGGATCAACTGCTCGAAGCGCTTTCGTGGTTTCGACGATGCCTCGGCAGACGCCGTTCATCACGCGCAGGAAGCCGCGCGCGCCGTGCAGATGTGGCGGCCACCAACCCAGCCTGCCGCAGTACCAGGCGGTGATGCGGGGCTCGTTGAGCGGCGTGTAGCAGTGGATCCGGCCTTTGTACCGCTCGGCGACGCGGCGGGCGAAGTCGGCTACCAGCGCGGGGTACTCGGGATGGGTGAACGCGCCGTCGATCCACGCGGGGGTGCCGTAATGGACTAAATCTACGATGGGATCGATGCCAAGCTCGATCAGCTTTTCGAGGGGGCCGTCGGCCCAGCGCCACTCCCACTGATCCCGCGCGGGCTGAATCTTGTGCCAGGGAATACCGTAGCGGCAGCATTTCACGCCGAGGCTCGCCATCAGCGCGATGTCCTGCTCCCACTGATCGTAGTGGCCGGTCAGCTCGTACTCGTCGAGGATGCGTCCGGTGGCGGGCCAGGGCTCGGTGATAAAGGTATCTTCGATGCCGGTCGCCCAGAGGAAGGCAGTGGAGTTCGGGGCGGTGTAGGCAGGAAGAGTGGTGCGGGTTAGGGGAATGTTGATTTGTTTTATAGGAAAAGCGCTTAGAATGTGCTTGGCGACCCCATCCGGCCTCTCGGCCACCTTCCCTGAATAGGAAGGAATCGTCTTCAGCCGGGTCACGAGCGAACTACTCATTTGTTAAGTGCTGCTTTTAGCTTTTGGATCGAATTGCCAAACCATCAGCGGCGGACGTTTTTTGCTTCAGTTTGCGCTTCCGCTTCTAAGATAAACGGGATACCCAGGAGTTGAGATAGCTGCTTGCCGCAAGCTTTCGCTTCTTGCGGGTCCTCGACTGAGAACAAGCTGACTCCATTTCCGCTGAGATCGTACGGGAAATTATTGTTACGATAGAATGCCGTTATATAGTGAGTCGGACGCTCTATCAATCCGCCTGAATGCGTTTTGCCAACGCGTACTTCAAGTCGCTGGAAGTCCCGCAGTATTCCGCTCCATTGGTACTTGATCGGGAACACGCCGCAACGCATATTGTATGTTTTCTGCTCAATATCAATTACCATCGTAAACACACGCCGGATGGCGAAGAGCAGGAAGCAGGCAGTTCCCAGCCCGAACACCCCGAAGAACATCAATAAACCGGAGATTAACACCCAGGGTGACCCTCCGGTAAACCAGACTCCGTCTCTTGCGGAGTTATAGATCGGAACTCCGATGATAAGTCCGTATGCAATCGCGAGCCAAACAAGCAGGATTACCAACGCCCGTTTGAGCGAGGGTGCGCTTCGAAAAACAAGCGCTTGGCTATCACTTGATTGCTTGATCGCATTGTAGAGGGTGTCCATATAATGCACCATACCAGGGACGCGTAGACGAAGGGTATGGAATAGCAACAGCATGCAAAACGAAAACTCCCCGGCTGCATCAAGGCAGGCGGGGAGTTATTCAGGTTGGATTAGCTGCTGGTCGTGGTTCCGGTACCGGTTCCGTTCGTCAGAGTGCGGGCACCGTTGATTTTTCGGCGGCGGGGGGCAATGGCTTTTTCGAGGCTGGAGCTAGGGCTCGGGCTGGTGGACATGATTTTGTTCGCGCCGGTGGAGACGGATTGGACGTGGACCCTTGCGGATTTGTCCATCGCGCGCTCGGCTTCCTCGTCGTTTTGAATCTTCTCGAAGACGCTGAGGGCTTGTCCGACGACCTGGTCCATGTTGTAGTATTTGTAGGTGGCGAGGCGTCCAACGAAGTAGACATCGGGGGTGGCTTCGGCGAGGTCCTTGTACTTGTTGTAGAGAGCGGTGCACTCGGGCTTGGGGATCGGGTAGTAGGGATCGCCCTCGGCTTGCGGGTACTCGTAGACCAAGGTGGTCTTGGGATGCACCTGGCCGGTGAAGAGCTTGAACTCGGTGATGCGGGTGTAGTCGTTGTCGTTCGGGTAGTTGACGACGGAGACAGGCTGGAACTGCTCCTGGTCGTGGGTCTCGAACTTGAATTCGAGGCTGCGGTAGGGCAGCTTGCCGAAGCGGTGGTCGAAGAACTCGTCGACGGGGCCGGTGTAGATCATTTTGCCGTAGGGGATCAGGTTGACGATCTCTTTGTAGTCGGTGTTGATCATGATCTTAATGTTCGGGTGGTCCAGCATCTTCTCGAACATCTTGGTGTAGCCGTGGAGCGGCATCGCCTGGAACTTGTCGTTGAAGTAGCGGTCGTCGCGGTTGGTGCGGGTGGGAATGCGGCTGGTCACCTGGGCGTCTAGCTCCGACGGATCGAGGCCCCACTGCTTGCGAGTGTAGTTCTTGAAGAACTTATTGTAGAGGTCGCGTCCGACGCGGTTGACGACGACGTCCTCGGAGGTGTAGCAGTGCTCTTTCGGCTCGCGGACGGAGTCGAAGAAGGCTTCGACGTCATCCTCTTCGAGGTTCATATCGTAGAGCTTGTTGATGGTGTCGAGGTTGATGGGGATGGGGAGCAGCTTGTTTTCGACGGACGCGAGGACGCGGTGCTCGTAGGGAAGCCACTGGGTGAACTGGCCAAGGTACTCGAAGATGCGCTCGGCATTGGTGTGAAAGATATGCGGCCCGTACTTGTGGATCAGAATACCGTCTTCATTGTAGTAGTCGAACGCGTTGCCGCCGATGTGCGGACGCTTGTCCACGATCAGCACCTTTTTGCCGCCAACGCGCGCGAGTCGCTCCGCGAGAACGCTGCCGGCGTATCCCGCCCCTACAATCAGATAGTCAAACATTTGAGTTATATTCTTTCTTTGGTCGCATGCAGCCGGAGCAGGGGGAACGCGATTGTTCCGAGCCGCCCACTGGCGCCGTTTTTTAGTTAAAATACACGCTTAACACAACAACCGATGAGTAGCCTACTGAGAATTGCCTACTGAGCCGGTACAGCAACGCAGCCTACCTCGTTCCATCCTTTTCCCATTTCTCCGCAACGCTAGACTCTTGGGCTACGCATTCAATAAGGCGTTAGGAGCCTGCTTCGTTGCGTCGCCACTGCCATTCAGCCCGCCACCACCATCGGCAATCAGAGCCGAGGCATCGCCGGACTTGCTCGAGGCCACTCGATTGCTTTCAACAGCGCCGTCGATGAGATCGCGCATGCGCCGCCAGGTCATATCCCAGGAATTGCTCGCCAGGAACTCATCAGCTCGCGCGAGACGCTCGCTCGCGTTCTCTTCGAGAGCTGCATCGATGGCCGCAGCGAACTCCGACGCCGTGCTCGCGATGTAAACGAGTCCGAGCGCCTGGTAGGGCCGGACGACATCGCGTATCGGAGTGGACACCACCGGACAGCCTGCGGCCAGGTACTCCGGGGTCTTAGTCGGACTGATAAACTCAGTCGACTCGTTAATGGCGAAGGGCATCATCGCGACATCCCAACCCGCCAAATAGGAAGGCAATTCTTTATAGCTCTTGCCGCCGAGATAATGGATATTCTCGCGCTGCGGTAGAGTTTCCGGGTCGATTTTGACCACGGGACCAATGATGACGAATTGGACATAAGGGCGCAGGTCGGCGACCTGCCCTAAAAGCTCAATGTCGAGGCGCTCATCGATAACGCCGAAAAAGCCGGCGCGGGGATGCTTAAAGTTAGATTGATCGACGGGCTCAAGGTCGGGCTTGCCGCGACGCTCACGGGCTTGGGCAAAATGGGCGGCTTCCACGCTGCTGGGAAAAGCGTAAACGCGCGGGTGCCAGTCTTTCTTAGCTTCGTACAAGCTCTGGCCGCCAGTGAACACCAAGCTTACCCGCTTGAATAAACGCTGTTCCTGGTCCAACAGTTCCGGAGGAGCGCCCTTAAACGCGGAAAGCTGGTCCATGACATCAAAAACCGACGCTAACGGCTTTAAATCGTTGGTAAAGGGCAGCGCCATCGGGGTGTAATACCAGAGCACATAGCGCTCAATGGCATACTCGCTCATCATCTGGTGGAGCAGGATACGCAGCTCGCCCCAGGAATCGGGCTCGCCGACGAAAATATGCGGCACGGCGCGAAAAAGCTGAATTTCGGGATTGGGCTGGGTGACGTCTAGGTAGGCTTTTCCACCTACTGCCACATCGAATAGAGGCTCTTCAAAATAAAAGGTGCGACGCTCTGCCGCGCTACGGGACAAAAGATGCTGAGGCCGCTGAAAGACGAAGTCCCAACGCAGATGTGAGAGGCAGACGAGATCGTAACCTGGCG
>CAXSEA010000197.1:0-6904 GCA_964235675.1 uncultured Armatimonadales bacterium
AATTTCTGACGGTCACTCCGTAAACACAATTTGCATGCAAAAGCCCATACCCGCACAGAAAGTGCGGGTATGGGCTTTTGTTTGAGCAGGGCGGATTAGAACGCTCGCGCGTATTGATCCGGCAGGGTCTGTTTCAGGGCGTCGTTCTGGCGCAGCGCTTTGGCGGCGTGGAGCGGCCAGTAGGCGTCGCGCAGCAGTTCGCGGGCGAGTAGGACTATGTCCGCGCGTCCGTTGCGGATGATTTCGTCGGCTTGAGCCGGATCGACAATCTGCCCGACCGCGGCTGTGGCGATCTGCGCGCCGGAGCGCACCTGCTCGGAAAACGGCACCTGGTATCCCGAGCCGACCGGAATTTTGGCGTGGGGCAGCATGCCGCCGGTGGAAACGTCGATGAGCTCGACGCCAGCCTCGGCTTTCAGACGTTTCGCAAGCTCCACGCTTTGATCCGCTGTCCAGCTTTCTACATCAGGCTCGGCCCAATCGGTCGCTGAAATTCGGAGGGTGAGCGGCAGATGCTGCGGCAGCTCATCGCGGACGGCCTGGCAAGTCTCCACGACGAAGCGGATGCGGTTCTCGAAGCCGCCGCCGTAATCGTCGGTGCGCTTGTTGGCGATGGGTGAGAGAAACTGGTGCATCAAGTAGCCATGCGCGCCGTGCAGCTCGATCCATTCGTACCCGGCCAGCACGGCGCGTCGGGTGGCGACGCGGAACGCATCCTGAATTGCCTTGATTTCGGCAATGGTCAGCTCGGTCGGCAACGGGTAGTTGTCGCTGAAGCGGACGGCGCTTGGCGCGACCGTCTGCCAGCCGCCTTCCGAGGCAGGTACTTCGCCCTGCTGCTCGTCCCATGGGCGGTGGGTACTAGCCTTGCGTCCGGCGTGGGCGAGCTGCATTCCGGGAACAGCTCCCTCGGATTTGATGAATGCGGCGATTTCGGCCAGCTTCTCGATATGCTCGTCTTTGTAGATGCCAAGGTCCTGCGGCGAAATCCGTCCCCGCGCTTCCACCGCCGTGGCTTCCAGAATCACCACTCCCGCGCCGCCGACCGCGCGTGAGCCGAGATGGACTAAGTGCCAGTCGGTGGCGAAACCGTCGTCGGATGAATACTGGCACATCGGCGAGACGCCGATCCGGTTGCGCAGGGTCAGGCCGCGCAGGGTGTAGGGTTCAAATAGATGGGGCAACTTGCTTCACTCTCCAATTGTTCGATGCCGATGCCTTCCCCAATTTCGCCCAGCGAAAACGAAGACGGCAGCCGGCTTGCAGTAAATTCAATGAACTGTTAACATGGGTTGAGCGAGTGAAGTTCACATTTTAGAAGGAAAAGCGACATTGCTCCAGCAAACCAAAGATGCCCGCAAGCGCACGTTAGCACTTGGGATTGCTCCGTTCGTAGGAGTCGCGCTGATCGGCGCAGCTAGCTTCGCCAGCACGAAGGCCGCGAGCATTCGGCAAATCCCAGTCACCTTTAGCGGCGGCCATGACACCGACCCGCGCGACAATGGACGGCCAGTCATTTTGGTCGCCTCGGCGCTCGGAGTCCCGGCGCAGGTGTTTCGGCAGGCGTTCGCCGGCGTGCATCCCGCCCCGCCCGGCGTGCAGCCTACCGGCGATGAGCAGCGCGCCAACAAAGCCGTGCTTTTGTCGGCGCTGGCTCCTTACGGCGTGACCAATGAGCGGCTTGACCAAGTGTCCGATCATTATCGCTACCAGCGCAGCCTTGGCGGGATGTGGCCCAATACGCCTGCGACCGCCTATGCTTTGGTAAAAGGCAACAAAGTAATTCGGTATGTAGTGACCAGCGGTGGCTGCGGCTATACCTCGAATCCTTCCGTCATTGTCCCCGGCTTCCCGAACGCCGCCGCAGTTGCACACTTATCTTTCGGTCGAAATTTCTCGCGCAACGGCTCCATCGCCAGCATCGCGATTGTCCGTGCACAGCGATCAATCCAACTACCCGTTATGGACGAGCCTGGTTCGATGATGCCGCCACCCCCACCTCCTCCTCCGCCACATGAGTAGAAACTCAGTTTCCTACAACCTGATGAAGGTAAGGCCATAACAAAAAGAGCGACTCTGAAGGCTGCCCTCTAAGTCGGGGCGGGCACTAAACTTGTTCGCCGATTGTTTGCTACTTGACACTTTGCGCAAAAAGCGGTATTCTAACCCCTTGTGCGAAAGCCAGTAGGAGGCAGTCCCCTTTGAAAGAGATCCAGCATACAACGAAGCAGACCCAGCACGTTGTGGATGTCCCTAATCTAGTTGAGCTCCAGCTAGATTCTTACCGATGGTTCCTTGAAGAAGGTCTTCGGGAGCTTTTTGACTCCTTTTCACCCATTACCGATTTTACCGGAAACCATTCGATTGAATTGGTCGATTTTACGCTCGGCGAGCCCAAGTACGATCTTGCGGACTGCCGCGCGCGTGACGCTACATTAGAGTCTCCCATCAAGGCGCGAGTCCGCTTGCGCTCCGCGACGGGTGACGTCATCGAATCCGACGTTTATCTCGGCGACCTGCCGCTGATGACCGACAAGGGCACGTTTATTATTAACGGGGCCGAGCGCGTCGTTGTGTCTCAGCTCGCCCGCTCGTCCGGCATTTACTTCAAGGATAACCTTGACCTCAGTGGCCGGCAGCTTTACAACGCCACGCTTATTCCGAATGAGGGCGCGTGGATCGACATCGAAACCGACGCCAACGACGTGATTACCGTCCGTGTCGGGCAAACTCGCAAGTTCCCGATCACGACGCTTCTGCGCGCCTTGAACTTGTTCCCGCAGGCGACTCCGAGCGGCGCGATTCGCGTCGGCTACAAGGAGCTTCCGGGCAAGAAGATGGCCGAGGACGTGGTCGATCAAGATACCGGCGAAGTGCTGCTGGAATCCGGCACGGTGATGACCACGCGCGAAATGCGCCACATCGAGAAGGCCTCGCTCGCGAACGACTTCCTGGTGGAGCTGCCCGCGACGATGGCCGACACCAACGCCGATATCTTGAGCTTGTTCGGCGATACCGAGACTATCGAATTCCCGTCTGTCGAGAATATCTTCGACGATATGCGCGTGGAAGCTGAGATGGTCACCGACGCTATGGGCCGTGAGACCCGTCGCGTTCGCAAGCGCATGCCGTACGCCTTGATCGATATCAAAGACAAGAACGGCAAGAATATTGTCTCCGCTTACGGCAAGATCGACCGCGCCGTCGCCAAGAAGATCGAGGCGCTTTCGCTCGACTCTTTGGAAGTGCTCTATGTGGTCAGCTACGTTTCCGCCAGCTTGGACGTCGATACCAACGTCACCAGCAAAGAGACCGCTCTGATCGACATCTACAAGAAGATTCGCCCATCCGACCCGGCCACCCCGGAATCGGCGGCGTCTCTGATGAAGTCGATCTTCTTCGACGCCCGCCGCTATGACCTCGCCAAGGTCGGACGCCACAAGCTCAACAAGAAGCTCGGCCTCAGCCTGCCGCTGTCGGTGCGAAACATCACCCGCGAGGACGTTGTCGCGATTATCCGCTACATCATCCGTTTGGCGCAGAACGATCCCGAGGCTTCGGTGGACGATATCGACCACCTGGAGAACAAGCGCGTCCGCTCCGTCGGCGAGCTGCTTTACTCGCAGCTTCGGCTGGGCTTTCTCCGCATGGAGAAGGTCGCCAAAGAGCGCATGACTTCGATGGACACCGACAACATCCTGCCGCAGGTTGTTTTGTCGGTGAAGCCGATTTCGGCGTCGATCAAGTCGTTCTTCGGCTCGTCGCAGCTGTCGCAGTTCATGGACCAGACCAACCCTCTGGCCGAACTGGGGCACAAGCGCCGCTTGTCGGCTCTCGGACCGGGCGGCTTGTCGCGCCAGTCCGCGAAACTCGAAGTCCGCGACGTCCACCACTCGCACTACGGACGCATCTGCCCGATTGAGACGCCGGAAGGCCCGAACATCGGACTGATCGGCCAGCTGACGGTGCATGCCCGTGTCGATGAGTTCGGCTTTATCGAAACGCCTTACCGACGAGTGATCGACGGCGTGGTGCACAACGATATCGATTGGCTCCCGGCCGACGGCGAGCACAACTTCAAAATCGCGCCCGCCAACGCACGCCTCACCGAAGACAACCACTTCGCCGAGGAGATGGTGCAGGTTCGCAACCAGAACGAATACCCGCTCTTTCCCGCGAAAGAGATCGACTATATGGACGTCGCGCCGCAGCAGCTTGTGTCTGTGGCGACCGCGATTATCCCCTTCCTGGAAAACGATGACGCCAACCGCGCGCTGATGGGCGCGAACATGCAGCGTCAGGCTGTCCCGACCCTGCGCCCCGACGCTCCTCTGGTGAAAACCGGCATGGAGAAGCGGGCAGCGCGCGACTCGGGCGCAGTCGTTATGGCGGAGCGCAGCGGCACGATTGTGCGTGTGACGGCGGAGGAGATCGTCGTCCTCACCGACGAAGATCAAGCCGACACGTACAAGCTGCTGAATATGATCCGCTCGAACCAAGGCACCTGCATCACGCAGCGTCCGACGGTCTCGCTGAACCAGCGGGTCCGCGCTGGCGACGTGCTGGCGGATGGTCCCTGCACCGACGGCGGCGAGCTGGCGCTTGGGCAGAATATTCTGGTGGCGTTCGTTCCGTGGTACGGCTATAACTTCGAGGACGCCATTCTGCTCTCGCAGCGGCTCGTCAAGGACGACGTTTATACGTCCATCCATATCGAGAAGTACGAGATTGAAGCTCGCGACACCAAGCTTGGGCCGGAAGAGATCACGCGCGACATCCCGAATGTCGGCGAGGACGCTCTAAAGGACCTTGATAGTGACGGCATTATCCGCATCGGTGCTGAAGTGCGGCCGGACGATATTCTTGTCGGACGCGTCGCGCCGAAGGGGCAGTCGGAACTGACGGCGGAAGAGCGGCTAATTATCGCTATCTTCGGCAAAAAGGCCGAAGAGACCCGCGACGTTTCGCTCCGAGTGCCGCACGGCGAAAAGGGCAAGATCGTCGATGTCAAGATCTTCTCGCGCTACAAGTACAAGGATGAGAAGGGCCGCGTCTTCAACTTCTCCAAGCGCCCCGACGCTCTCACGTCCGACGATTGGGACGGCGAGCTGGAGCGCTTGCCCGCCGATGAACTGTCGGCTGGCGTGAATATGCTGGTGCGCGTTTATATCGCGCAGAAGCGTAAGATTATGGAAGGCGACAAGATGGCGGGGCGTCACGGCAACAAGGGTGTCGTCTCCCGTATCCTGCCACAGGAAGATATGCCGTTCTTGCCCGACGGCACTCCGGTGGACATCGTTCTGAACCCGCTGGGCGTACCCTCGCGTATGAACATCGGGCAGGTGATGGAAACCCACCTGGGGCTAGTCGGCAAGGCGCTTGGCTGCTCGTTCGTCAACCCGATTTTCGAAGGCTCCACCGAGCCGGAGATTCAGGGCGAAATCGGACGGTATTCCGACCATGTTCGCAAGAGCTTGATTAGCAAGTATGTCACGCAGGAGCTGGGCATTCCGCTGGAGATCAAGCGACGCGATACGCTGCAAGGTGTTTACGACAAGCTGCTCATTGAGATCGAGGCGCTTGAGCCTCGGCGTCGGGAAGAGCTGGCGCGGCTGGTGGCGGCTCCGCCCGCTATCGAGCTTCCGGAAGACTCTTACGGCGAAATGCCGGACGATGAGACGGAAGTGGTCGGCGTGGACAATTACGCCTCGTCGCAGATCGTCGATAACGTGATGCGCAATATCGCCATTCGCGGCGGCGTGAACAACAAGACCGGCAAGTTCCGGCTTCGCGACGGCCTGACGGGAGAATACTTCCAGCAGGACGTCACGGTCGGCCAGATCTACATGCTGAAGCTGGCGCACCTTGTGGACGATAAAATCCACGCGCGCTCCACTGGCCCCTACAGCCTGGTCACTCAGCAGCCGCTGGGAGGCAAGGCGCAGTTCGGCGGCCAGCGCTTCGGTGAAATGGAAGTCTGGGCGCTGGAAGCCTACGGCGCGGCCTACACGCTGCAAGAGATCCTGACGATCAAGTCCGACGACGTTCTCGGACGCGTCAAGACCTACGAAGCCATCGTCAAGGGCGATGCGATGCTGGAGCCCGGTGTGCCGGAATCGTTTAAGATTCTGGTCAACGAGCTGCAATCGCTCGGCTTGAAGGTGACTGTCGAGGACGAGGACGACCGCGAGATCGACCTGAAGGACCGCGAGGACGATTACGAGGACACCCGCAGCGGCATGCGCTTCGGCGGACCCGGCGCTCCGAGCCTGGGCGGGGGAGCCCGTCCTGGCGGCAACGGCGCCAACGGCAAGGAGTCGGCGGGAGCCGCGCTTCTCGCCAAGCGCGGATTCACGGCCTCTTCAACTGAGCGCACTGACGATATTCTCACGGGAGATTAGTCAGAAACTAACTATCCTTCCAAGCTGTTAAACACTAGCAGCTTGGAAGGACATGAATTTTAAAGAGCTTCGCCAGGTGAATACTTGGCGAGCGTTTGGTGCTGTTAGGACAAACTCACTGCGATTGCCTGCCCGAAGTTGGGGCCGGCGAAGCCACAAGGGCTAAGATGCGGGCGAGTTAGGAAACCACAACAAAGCTATGGCAGACGTCAGCACATTTGATAAGATTCGTATTGGGATCGCCTCGCCAGAGGAGATCCGGCACTGGTCGTTCGGCGAAGTGAAGAAGCCGGAGACCATCAACTACCGCACGTTCAAGCCTGAGCGCGACGGTCTTTTCTGCGAGCGCATCTTCGGCCCGGTGAAAGACTGGGAGTGCCATTGCGGGCGCTATAAGAAGGTGAAGTTCAAGGGCATCGTTTGCGACCGCTGCGGCGTGGAAGTAACCCGCAGCAAAGTCCGACGCGAGCGCATGGGCCATATCGAGCTGGCCGCGCCCGTGT
>CAXSEA010000198.1:0-6867 GCA_964235675.1 uncultured Armatimonadales bacterium
GGCGAGCAGGGCCAGAAGACGCCTTTCTCCTCGCGGATTTTCTGATAGGAGATGCCGGAATAATCCGCCGCGCCGCCCGCGCTGGCGCGGCGCAGCTCGTCGAAAATGATCATCGGCTCGGCGCTTGGGAAGTATTGCCCGCGCCCAAGCCGCTCGGCGAGAGCGCAAAGAAGCTGCGCGTCGGTCCAGACTCCATCCGGCGGGGCTGTCGCCTGCTGGCGCAAAATCACGCGGCCTTCGAGATTGGTCATGGTGCCGGATTCCTCGGCCCACTGCGCGCACGGCAGAACTACGTCGGCCATCATCGCCGTTTCGGAAAGAAAGATATCGGAGACGCAGAGGAAATCGAGCGCGCTCAATCGCTCTTCCACTCGCGACGAGCGCGGCGCGGAGACCACCAGGTTCGACGCCAGGACCATCATCGCCCGCACGCCGCCTTCCGAACCCAGTCCCTCGATCATCTCCCACGCGCTTTTGCCTTTGCCGGGAATCTCCGCCGGGTCGATGCCCCACACCTTGGCGACATGCTCGCGGTGCTCGGGATTGTCGATGCGCCGGTAACCGGGAAGCTGGTCGGCCTTTTGCCCGTGCTCGCGCCCGCCCTGCCCGTTCCCCTGGCCGGTGACGCATCCGTAGCCGCAGTACGGCTTGCCCGCTTTGCCCAGGGCGAGCGCGAGATTGATAAACGACTGCGCGTTCGCGACACCGGTGCTCTGCTGTTCCGGGCCGCGCGCGGTCATAATCATCGCCGTCGCTGCCTCGCCCAGCAGATGGGCGGCATCGGTGAGCTGGCGAATCGGCACGCCGGTGATGCGCTCCACGCGGTCGGGCCAGTAGGCGTTCACCGTGCGCCGGACCGCCTCGAAGCCCGAAGTCCGCTCGGCGATAAAATCCAAGTCGATCAGCTTATCGGTGACGGCGATGTGCAGCAAACCGTTGCCTAAAGCGGCGTCGGTGCCGGGAGTCAGCTGCAGATGAAGCTGCCCGGCTTTCGCGGTGGGAGTGAGGCGCGGGTCGGCGACAATCAGGACGCCGCCGTTTTCGCGCTGCGTCTCGAAATACTGCATCACCGGCGGCATGGTCTCGGCGTTGTTGCTGCCGACCAGCAGTATGGCCTGCGTGTGGCCGATGTCTTCCAGGGGAAACGGCAGGCCGCGGTCAATGCCGAACGTCCGTAAGCCCGCCGCCGCCGCGCTGGACATGCAGAAGCGACCGTTATAGTCGATGTTGGAGGTGCGCAGCGCGACGCGGGCGAATTTGCCGAGCAGGTAAGACTTCTCGTTGGTCAGGCCGCCGCCGCCGAAAACCCCGACACTGTCGCGCCCGTAGAGAGCTTGAGCCGCGCCGATTTCGGACGCGATCCGCGTGAGGGCCGCATCCCAGGTGACTGGCTCCAGCGGCTCGCCCTTCCGCCGCCGCATCAGCGGAGTAGTCAGGCGGTCGGGGTGCATCAGCAGATCGGCGGCGGTCCAGCCTTTTTGGCAGAGGCCGCCTTTGTTGGTCGGGAAGTCCGCGCGCGGCGAGACGGCCAGCAGCCCGTCGTTTCCGGGAGCAAGGCGCATTCCGCATTGCAGGGCGCAATAGGGGCAGTGGGTCTCGACGCTAGACATCGCCGATACCCCGGTGCCGCGAAGCGCGGAGAGGCTCGACATCAGGAACGCCGACTAGGAGCGACCCACGCGTACGTGGAGTGTTGCCTAAGACGCGCGCATAGTCGAAAGTATGAAGCGGCTGCCGCTCACGAAAAGCGCCCGTGCGCGAATGACGGTCTTGCATGATATTGCCTAACGTTTTTGACGCGCCGGGATTATAGTCCGGCACGACTCAAGTTCGGCAACAATGCCAATAGCAGTAGCAGCCAGCGTCGGCTGCGGGGTCAGTCCCCCTGGAAACGCCTTAGGGAACTTAGCAAGGATTCTACCTGATTCCCTGGCACGCGCGCGACGGACAGGCAATAGTTTTGCGAGCCTGCTCGGTTAATTCATCCCAGCCTCGCCACTCTCAAAAACAGCGCCTACGTCTTGCTTCCTATCGGAAGGTCATTTCAAGCGCGCTGATACTGGCGTACAACGGCGTCCCGCCAACATCTATGGTACGGTTCCACGCGAGTTCCGGGACGATCCCTTTGGCGTGGTCGAGCACGCACTCGCTCCATTGTTCCGGTGTGGCGAACAAGTTGTCGCTTGCCTGCTCGCCGCAAAGCGTTCTGACCGAAAGCAGCGACGGCACTTTCTACGGCACGTCGCAGCTCGGGGGCGACGCGAACTCCGGAACAATCTACAAGATAGCGCCAGGCACGGATACCCTAACCGTGCTGCATAGCTTTGACGACGGCAGCGTCAAAAACGACGGGCAGCAGCCTGTGGATCCGATCGTTATCGCGAGCGACGGCACGCTCTACGGAACCACGGAGTCCGGCGGCGCTAACGGGGACGGTACCGTGTTTAAGATGACGCCTTCCGGCGCGCTGACCGTGCTGCACTCATTTGCCGGCGGCGCGGACGGCGCTAAACCGGAGGCGGCGATTACTATCGATACCGACGGACAGCTCTACGGCACGACAACTGCCGGCGGCAACGGCGGCGGAACCGTCTTTAGCCTGCACACCGACGGCACCCATTATCTGGTGCAGTATCTTTTCACCAGCGCAACCCCGTCCAACAACGGCAAGCTGCCCTACTCCACCCTTGCTCCCGAATCCAGCTCCAGCGACGTGCTCTACAGCACCAACTACGCCGGGGGCAAAAACGGCGACGGCACTATCTTCGCGCTCACGCCGGGCACCAGCACTGACAGCGCTAAAATCACCGTCCTGCATACATTCGGCGACGGCAGCGTCGCAAACGATGGAGCCAACCCGAATACCAGCCGCCTGCAGCGCGACGCGGCTGGCGATCTTATCGGCACCACCGAAGCCGGCGGAGTGAACGGCAGCGGGACAATATTCTCGATTAGCCCGAGCAGCGGCGCGGCCAAAATTTTGTATGACTTCGGCGCAACTGACGCCGCCGCTCCTGGAAACGAGCCAATCGGCGGCGTGACGCTCGCTTTGGACGGCAACTACTACGGCACCACGCAGTTTGGCGGAGAGTACAACGACGGCATGGTGTACCAGTGCACGCCCGGCGGCGATTTCACCGACGTCTACGACTTCGGCGCGGGGGGCGACGACGACGGCCTGTATCCCGTCGCCAAAGTGATCGAAGACAGCGACGGCAATCTTGTCGGCACGACCACCGAGGGGGCGCTATCCGGATGCGGCATTGTCTATAAGCTAGCTACAGCGCTGCCCAATCCGGTGAAGCTGAGCGCCTTGACGATTTTGCCCACCAGCGTCGGCGGGGGACAGAAAAACGCTACCGCTACTATCATGCTCGCCAGGCCGGCACCGAGTGGAGGCGCGAAGGTCACGCTGGCTTCGTCGAACACGTCAGCGGCGACCGTCCTCGGTCACGGTTTCCGCAAACAGCAAAACGGCAACGTTTACGGTTACGTCGAAAGCCGTTACCGCAAACACCACCGCCACAATTACGGGAAGCTACAACGGCTCGACGGCAAGCGCCAGCCTCGCCGTCACGCTCCCCGTGGCAACCCTCTCGTCGGTGACGCTTTCGCCGACATCAACCGCGGGCGGAACCAGCACGACAGCCAACCGCGTTACCGTCAGCAACGCCCCATCGTCTAACATCAGCGTAGCGCTGACCAGCAGCGACTCCGCTGTAGCCGCAGTGCCGTCCAGTGTCACCATCAGCTCCGGCTCGACGTCGCATTCGTTTATCGTCGCGACCAAAGCTGTCAGCCAGACGACCAAGGTGACGATCACGGCAACTTACAATGGGGTGAGCCGGACGGCCACGCTGACTGTTGTCCCTGGACTCAAGTCGGTGACGCTTTCCCCGACCAGCACGAAAGGCGGCACGAGCACCACGGCCAACCGGGTCTATTGGAGCAGCGACGCCCCGGCCAACGAGACGGTGACGCTCAAGTCGAGCAACACATCGGTCGCGACCCTGCCGAGCAGCGTGACGATTGCGTCCGGCTCCAGCTCGCGCACGTTCACGATTACCACCAAAGCGGCGACATCCTCGACCAACGTCACCATCACAGCCACCTGCAGCGGCGTGACGCAGACGGCCACGCTGACTGTCACCCCCAAATGAGCAGACAACCCCGGCAGCCGGATTCAAGGCATACTGCGCGATTCCGGCTGCCAGGCTCTAGTACAAGCGATCAGTCACCGTCAGACGCTGCCCGGCGAAGCTGCGACAATCACCTTGGCGTCTCACACACCACGCGCTCGGGCGGAGACGTCTAATTCCTTCCCGACACGTTCGGTAGTACCGAGGAGGATGAAGCGAATCGTTCAACCTTTCAGACGACTTGTATGGTCTATACAACTGATTCCCGATCAGAGGCTTGGAACACGCTCGTGTGAGTAAATTTTGTACTTCGCTTCTCTGTTGACTTGCCCAACCCGTTGCTTGCTCGCACTGAGCTACGGTGCGGCTAGGGTAAGACAAATATAGCGATCCATTCCGCGATAGCGAGGTTAACCACGCCTTGAAGCTTCGAAGATTTTTCATCATGGGGCGTTGAAAAATCTCTGAGCGTCTGCAGTTGTCTGAGTTCGCATCGCAAGCATCGAAGATTCAGCAGCCGTAAACTTCTATGGAGGAGTTGTAAATTTTTAGATTGTGGTGTATTATATGAACAAGCTTCTGTGACGCAGATGTCAGTATCTCCGGTTCAATGATCGAATCAGTGACTGAGCTTATTTCGGTAATCGCTCGCTGCCCCGCTTGTCGGTTGGTCAGTCGTCCTGCTTGTCTATCATTCTAAAGGAACGGAGTCTCCCCATGTCATCCAGTCGTCGCCCCGTGAAGGGCTTTACGCTGATCGAGCTTTTGGTGGTGATCGCCATCATCGCCATTCTCGCCGCTATTTTGTTTCCCGTGTTTGCCTCAGCCCGCGAGAAAGCGCGCCAGACCAGCTGCTTGAGCAACGTCAAGCAGATGGGCTTGGCCACTATGCTGTACGTGCAGGACTCCGACGAGAAGTTTCCGACGGGCACTTACGAAACCGATACCCCTCCCGTATATGTCTACTGGTTCGACATTATCATGCCGTATGTCGCGAATAAGAGCACGAACGTCGCACTGATCAACAGCTGTCTTTCATCCCCGCACCCGGAAAAAACCGGCTATATGATGAATGTCCGCGTCGGCGGCACCAACGAGCCTGAAGTGAGCGCGGCTGACAACTTCTTCGATTACTCGACTTCGGCGGCGTTAGCCGATTTAACGCATCCGTCCGAGACTATTCTTTACACGGACTCCGATCAAGTTCCATCATATGGCAACGGCGTAGCTTCCACCTCTAAGGTCAACCCAGGTTCCGTCAATGGTAGAGCGGCCAGCGAGTACGACCCGCCGACTAATGATAGCGCCTGGGCCTCGATTGACAACGATACAAATCCAGACGGAACGTCGCCGGGGCAGGTGCGCTACCGCCACACTACAATGGCGAATATCGCCTTTTGCGATGGTCACGCCAAGAGCGTGCACCGCGGCGCTCTGACGCCTTACAACTGGCAGGTCGGCGGCACGGCCCCCGATACGCTTACCGGTACGCCTGCGCAATACCGCATTATTCGCTAAGGGTTTTTTCCACCTCCATGCAAAAACGCACTTCACTCGCGATTCTGCTCGCGGCCACATTCGGAGTGGCCGCGGCAGCCTTCTGCTCCGCAACGCTTCCCTGCCACGCCCAAGCCGCTCCCGCTCCCGCTCCCGCTCCCGTGAAACGAGCGATGTGGGTCTGGTACACCAAAGGCATCCGTACCGATCCCGGAACGCAAGCCGACTTCTTCCACTTTATCGCCGCACCCAAAGGCGACGCGTCCCATGCTGTCGGCACGCTGTTTTTCGACGGGGTGGACGCCCCTGATTTCAGCGACCCGGCCACGGTGAAAAACATCCGCGCTTTCCTAACCGCCGCGCATGCCAAAGGGCTGCGGGTGGATTATTTGGTGGGCGAGCCGGACTGGGCCACTCCCGCCAAGGAAAGCGAAGGCATCGCCACTTTGAAAGCTATGCTCAAGTTCAATCAAGGCGGCGCGGCCGGCCAGCGATACGATGGCATCCAATACGATGTCGAGCCTTACGCCCTGCCAGGATGGGACAAGAACCAAGTCGCTATCGAAGGAGGCACGGTAGACCTCTATTCAAAATGCCAGGCTACGATCAAGGCATCGGGGCAGCGCGTGATTTTGTCGGCAGCGATTCCCCGCTGGTATGGCAATGTCAACGGGCACGACTTCTCATCGCCCATTATCGACCATACCGACGAAGTGGACGTGATGGACTATGTCACCACCGTTCAGCAACTGGTGGGCGATCCGGCGGCGATTTTGGCGCACGCCAATCAAGTGCATAAAAAAGTGTGGATCGGCGTGGAAACGCTTGAGCTGAAAGACACTCCGCGCACCACGTTCTTCGGCAGCGGCAACGCCGCGCTGGAAAATGTTCTGGCGACTGCTTTGCCGCAGTTCAAACAGCAGCCATCGTTCGTTGGCTACGCGATTCACCACTGGGTTAGTTACGAAGCCCTGAAGCCTTAGCAGGCTATTGGCGCCCCTCAAGCGCCGGAAGAATGCAAAATGAAATCGTATTCCACAGCCGCTCTTCTGAGCCTTGAGGCAGTTGCTCCTACCTTAGTCGTGGCGGGATGCGGCGACAAAACTTTTGAGGCGACTGCCATCGCACCGGGGAATCATTTAGTGAATTCGATGCAGGCACAGGTCAGGCGCGGAGACATGCAAGCGCCGACAACACAAGCCGCCGCGCCGTTTCACTCCTAGCCGCCGTC
>CAXSEA010000199.1:0-6843 GCA_964235675.1 uncultured Armatimonadales bacterium
AAAGTGGCGCTTTGTGTTAGCCGATCTCAAACGAGGCTGTAGACTTTTCCTTCCCGACCGGGAAGGTAGCCTGAAAGGCCGGATGGGCTCTGGGCGAACCTCGCCTCGCCGCTCGTTTAAAGGCGGGCTTGGGCGTCGCGTTGGGTGGAGGCGACGGCGTCGGGGGCGACGTCGATGGTTTTCTCCCGGCTGTACATGACGGAGCCGGGCTTGGAGCCTCGGGGCTTGCGGACGTACTTTTTTAAGGTGTAATCTACCGGGACCAAGCGGGAGTGCTTGGAGGTGCTGCGCTTGGCGACTTGCTCGGCGGCGTAGCGGATGGCGGCGGGCGAGACGGCGGCGGGGCGGTTTTGGGAGCGGATCACGGCGTGGGCGGAGACTTGGGCGCGGGCGTGGAGCCAGATGTCCGATGGCGCGGCGACTTTGGTGGTGAGGTAGTCGTTGCTTTCGGCGGTTTCGCCGACGAGGATTTCCCAGCCGTCGACTGAGCGATAGGTGCGGATTTTATGGCCCGCGTAGGGCGACTCGGGCTGCCTGCCCTTTTCAGAGCCGGTTTCCGGCGCGAGCTTGCGGTTGAATATCTCCTGGATATCTTCGAGCTGGGCCACTAGCGCTTGGACGGCGTCGAGGCTGGCGGCGGCTTCGGCGCGCGGGAGGGCGTCCTCGATTCGCGCGGCGCCGCCCTGCACTTTTTCTTGACGCTCCAGCAGCCGCGCCTCGGAGGCTTTGGCTTTCTTGTATTTCGCGAAGTAGCGCGCGGCGTTGTCGTGGGCGGAGAGACTGGGATCAAGCTCGATTTCGATATCGTCGCCGCTGACGTAGTCGAGCAGAACGGCTTGCTCGTCGCCCGGCCTTATCTTTTGCAGGTTGGAGTTGATCAGCTCGCCGGCCAGCTGGTACTCGGCGGCGCGGTCGGCGTTGGCGAGGCCCTCGTCGATATCGAGAAGCTCGGATTCGAAGATGCGGCGCGCACGGACGAGGGCGGAGACGAGGGATGCTTTCTCGCCTTCAAAGCTGGAGCGCTGCTCAAGGGCGTCGGCGGCTTCGTCAACGGCCTGGCTGAAAGAGACGGCCATGGGCTGCTGCACGCCGGGCAGAGTGCGCAGAATAATCGGGTACGCGCCAGTGATGCGTCCGAGATTGTCGGTGAGCAGGACGGGCGAGTAGTCGCTGAGGCGAACGTAGTTGAGCAGGTTGCTCAGGCCGAACCAGATGGACTCGGAGTTGAGCTCTCCGGCTGCGCCGGGTTTGATGTCGCGCTCGGGATGCGGAATGCGGGCGAGGCCTTCACGGATCATCAGCGGGCTGGCTCCGGAGAAGGTGGCCGCGGCCCAGCGCTCGGCTTCGGCGGGAGTGGCAAAGGACTGCTCGGGGAGGTCGTTGCCCGCGCCGGGCGCGAACAGATTGCGCTTGGCTCCGGCTTGGCGCGGCGGCAAGGAGTAGCTGAGTCCGGCGCGGATTTCGCGGAAGCGGCTCATTTGCGGGGTGACGCGTTTCACGGAGCCTAGAATGGCGTCGGTTTCGTCAATGAGGATTTGGTTGCCGTGACGTCCCATCAGCTCCACCATCAGGCGATAGCGCCGGCCGCTCTCGGGGCTGGCGAAATGCAGGCAGACGATGCGCTCCCCGATGCCTTGGGGGCGGTCGATGCCTTCGAGCCACGCGCCGCCGACGAGCTTGCGCAGGAGCATGCAGAACGCAGGCGGGTTCGGCGGGCTTTGGCGTCCGCGCCGGGTGAGGTGCATGCGGCTGCTGGCGGCATCGGTTTCGATCCAGAGCGTGTGCTTCTCGCCGCGCACGAAGAGAGTCCACTGTGTGGCGTGCGCCGACGGCTGGGAGATGCGCTCCACGCGCGCTCCGACCACGGCCTGCTCCATCTCGCGCGCGGCGCAGGCGATGCTGATTGTATCGAAGTTGAGCATGATCGCTTCTTGCTACCGATTTTGCATCTGTGAAAGTGCCAATTCGGCTAACGGAGATAGTCGCGGCATCGTCTAGAAGTCAGCTTCTAAGGCTGGTTGTTTGTAGTCGGGCGAGCGTCGGCAATTGGAGTCCGGCCCTGCGCTCAGGCGATCGTGAGGCTAATCAAAGTTTTTGAAATTGCTTACAGCGTTTGGTTGAATTTTATCCTATTCAGCAACGGATAGGGCGAATTGAAAAGCTGATAAGAACGAGTTTGGCTTTAGGATGAATTTCTTTGACTTCGCTGTGGAGTGAGAAGCCTGCTAATTGATAGCAAATACGCCCCGCCGCGTCTTTATGGATGCGGCGGGGCGTTGGCGTGTTAATAGCGGTTGAGAATTATGCGGCTTTGGGATCGGTTCGGAAGTCGTTGTCGGCAAAGTTGCGCCAGACGCCGCTTGGGCCGGGGCCTGGGATGCGCCATTTGGCGTGGCCGTCGGAGTAGCCGACGTTGTAGCCGCCGGTATGGCGCGGCGCGAGAGCGGCCTGGCCGGTTTGGGCGGTCCACGTGCCGGTTTCGTCGAAGGTTTTCACGAGTGTAAGGTTCTTTGGGTCGAGGAACTGCGGGGTGAGCGACCCGCGCGAGACGACGCCGTCGTTTCGCTGAGTATCGCCGAGCACCAGGAACTGCGATGGGCTTTGAATGGACGCGAGAGTCGTGCTCTCGTTGAACCCGAAGGTGGGGTTATTCGTGAAGAATGTTTTAGAGGCTGGTTTGACGCCGGCTCCGTTCGCCGCGACCCCGGTGCCTTCGTTGATGTTGAAGCCGTAGTCGGAGGGCCAATAGGTGGAAACGCTCGGGTCACCGGATGTCGGCTGGGGAGTCGGCCAAGGAATGGTCGCCGAGGGGTCGCTCCAGAAGTTGCCGCCATGGGCGGTTGTCTTGTCGGGCGCGTACGCCGCTAATCTCCCACGAATGCTATAGGCGTATGCGGAAATAGGATCATCGACGGCTCCGGTGGGGGCTTCTCGCTCGGTGGTGGTCGGCGGGAAATGCTCGTCGCTGTCCTGAAGATACTGCAAAGTCGCCAAGCTCAATTGCTTGATGTTGTTCAAGTCGCTGGTGGAGCGGGCTTTTTCGCGGGCTTGAGCGAAAACGGGAAACAAGATTGCCGCTAGTATGGCAATGATGGCGATCACGACAAGCAGCTCGATCAAGGTAAAGCCGTTTCGTCGGGAGTTAATCCTTAACCCGGCGGTATAGGAGATCATCGGTGAATCCTTTCGGTGAGGGTCTCAATTTGTATGGGAAATGTCCTATGCTTGGCTAGCAAGTAGGTTGCCTCTGAGCGCTGGAACAGCCAGCTACGACAAGGCAATCCCTACTATTACGATAGGATTTGTAGAGTATGTAATCGCTTAATTGAGTTTGTCAAGGCTTTCTTTAAGATTTCTTCGTTGCCAAGACTCTTGGTGCGGCTTAAAGAGTGCATCAAAATGGTTTGCTCTTCCGGTTAAGTCCCAGGCTTTTTGCCGGAAACAAGCTCATCCGTTTGCTTGGCTGCTACGGAGAGGTAAAATTCAGTTTATTGCGTGTATACTGCGTTCGACAGCTGATCTTTTCCGCTCGCCGGTCGTGCTGTTTTTGAGTGGCGCGCGCAATCCAGCCCATATCATTGCGATAGTCCGCAAAAGGAGCTAAGCAAATAGTGAGTGATCAACAACGCGCATCCGGCGACATGGCCGATGCCTCATTGACGACCATCGACGCGGTGTCCCGCCGCAAGTTTCTCGCCGGCATGACCGCTGCCGGAGTAGGTCTCGGCGTCTTAGGTGCCGGAGCCGCGTTTCCGAAAGCGGCTGAGGCTTCGGGACGGCCGATCCTGCATATCGTGAACGTGCCGGACAATGGCAGCTTTCCCGGCATTCCCGGCGGATCGTCGACGCAGAAGGTGCTGAACTACGCGCTGGCGTTGGAGACTCTGGAGGCCGATATCTACCGGCAGGCATTGAACCTGGCGAGCGGCAAATCGCTGGACACGGCGCTCCCCGCTGATACGAGCGGCTATACCCTATCGGCGCCGACCGGCGACCTTATTCCCGTGCATGCGCAGCTCGCGTTCACTTATCTGCAGGAGTTCGCGGCCGTGGAAGCGGCGCACCGCGACTTTTTGCGCGGCGCGATCACGGCGATGAAGTTTAAGCCGATCGATCCCAATCCAGGCGGCTACAAGGTGGATTTCGGCGCGGGCGATCTTCGCTCGATCACGATGGTGCTTCGCAATGTGGAAGAGACGGGTGTGCGGGCTTATCTAGGCGCGGCGCAGTTTATCACCAGCACCGACTTGATCCAGACGGCGGCTAGCATCTACTCGACTGAAGCGCGCCATTCGGCGATTCTGAACCTGATTTTGGGCTTGCCGGTCGGTCCGAGCCGGGAGACGATGGACAGTGTCGCAATCCTGACGGAGCACGGCGACAACAACTACGAGCACTGGCAGACCCCGACCCAGATTCTGGACACAGTGAAGCCATTCTTTGCGTAAGCTGCCGGTATTGCGGCGGCTGAAGCGCCGCGATGCGTGGGGAAACTTTTTATGACAACAACAGAATTGACACAATCGATCAATGGCGACGCCGCTCATACCGAGCGGGGCGCGAGCGGCCGCCGCGAAGTTTTCAAGGCGATGGCGATTGCCGCCGGGGCTACTCTGGCGGGCGCGTCGCTGCTGGGCGGCAGGGCGCAAGCGGCATTGGACCCGCCGCTGAAATTCAGCGACCTGTATGAGCCGACTTACCTGAACCTGCCGGGCTTGCCGGGCGGCAAGGATATCAAAGTTTTGAACTATGCTTTGACCTTGGAGGATCTGGAGTCCGACCTTTACAAACAAGCGATGCAACGGCTCACGATCGGCGGCAAGAACAAGCTGGGGCATTCGATTTCCGGCCTTGGGCTGAGCTTGGACGAGCCCGACGTGTTCTTTATCAACCAGTTCGCCTCGGTGGAAGCCGAGCATCGGGATTTCCTGCGACACTCGCTGAACGGCTTGATCGACGGTATCGCGGTGCGACCTTACAAGTATGATTTCGGCATGGAAAACAAGAGCCGCGCCGATGTTCTTGACTTGCTGATTACGGTGGAAGACACGGGCGCGAAGGCTTATCTGGGCGCTGTGCCGTATTTGCACTCCCGCGCGTTTATCACGGCGGCGGCGGCGATTCAGGGGACGGAAGCGCGTCATACGGCCACGCTGACGGCAATCCAGAACGTGCTGTATCCGCCCGCCGCAGGCCCTAAGCCGGTGGCTCCGCTGGCGAGCGACAACAACGGAATCGAAAAGCCGATCGCGCCGGACGACGTCCTCGCGCAGGTCTCGCCGTTCATCGTCAAATAATTGATTCGCGCGGCTGCCGGGCCTGAGTTTCGCTAGGCAGCCGCTTTATGAAGGAACCTAAAGATGAAAAAACGCAACCCATTCGCAGGAGCGCTTCTCGGAATCGCGATGCTGGGCGGAATCGGCGCGCTGGCGACTCAGCCCGCGCTGGCGCAGGATACGCCCGCCGCTCCCGCCGCACCCACGACGCCTGCCGCTCCCGATACGAGCACCACTCAGACTGCGCCAGATACGTCTACGACTCCGGCCGCTCCGGCAACGCCATCGACGCCTGATACGAGCGCCACTCCGGCAGCTCCCGCTACACCATCCACGCCGGATGCCAGCGCTACTCCGGCCGCGCCATCGACGCCTGACGCGAGCGCGACGCCCGCCGCACCGGCGACTCCTGACGCTAGCGCCACTCCTGCTGCGCCAGCTACGCCGGACACCAGTGCCACTCCTGCTGCACCAGCCACGCCAGACGCTAGTGCGACTCCTGCCACACCGGCGACGCCGGACACCTCCGCTACACCGGCTGCCCCGGCAACTCCCGACGCCAGCGCCACACCGGCGACACCGGATGCGACCGCGCCCCCTACCCCTCCGGCCACGCCTGACGCGACGGCAACTGCTCCCGCCGCACCTGCGACTCCGGGTGTGACAACTCCTCCTGTGATGCCCGCGCCGCCGTCGGCTATGCCTGCCATGGCTCCGATGACGCCGGATACGACCAGCGTCGCCGTGCCGCTGACTCAGCTGATTAGCCCGACGCCCGGCGACTATTCGCCTCCGGCGACGCTTTCGACGGGGCCGATCAACACATCGATTAACTATCACGCGCTGACTTATAAGAATCTGAACGAGAACGATCTCCAAGTGGCGGCTACCCTTCACTACTCGGATCGCCAAATCGCCAAGATCTTAAAGCTCTCGAAAGAGACGGATTTCTCGTTCCTGTCGATCTTGAACCATGTGGCCGATGGCGAGACTTTTCCGATCTTGTGCCGGGAGTACGGCGTGAGCTTGTCCGCGCTGAAGGACGTCAGCAAAGAGATCAAGCAGGTCGACGATTACGAATCGGCGATTGCCGCGACGGGCACGAACAGCTTCAAGCGACCGAGCGTCCTTGGCCCCAGCTTCCCTGATCCGGGCTCGGAAGGCTCCGTTTTGGCGGAAACGCCTGACCTGAACCAGCCGCTTCCTGTTCCCGTGATGCACGGCGGCTAGCCGCGAGCGGCTACCGGCTTCATTGCATTGCCTGATTCGGCGCTTGAACTCTTTTGATGAAGAGGTCAAGCGCCGAATTTTTCTTTGGAGAGCTGGGGGATGGTCCTGATTTCAAGATGGACCTGGTCCCCTCCATTTCTATGGAGGGGCTAAGAGAGGTCGGGAGCGTTTGACGGCAGCTTCGTTGAGCTTGTCAGATAGGAGTTCCAGACCTACCCTAGCCCCTCCATAGAAATGGAGGGGGAGTTCAGATGAGTTTTTTTAAACTCTCGGAAGAATTTGAAGGAAGTCTTGTCTTTCTCCTGCTTGGACAAGGATATGGGTAGTAGTTCGGTAT
>CAXSEA010000200.1:0-6826 GCA_964235675.1 uncultured Armatimonadales bacterium
GAAGAGAAAAGATACGCTGTCCCCCAACCCTCTACAGGCAAAGACAAGTTGAAGCACTCCGCTGACTTGATTGAAGTCCTTCCCTTCAGGGAAGGTGGCACGCTTCCGAGCGTGACGGATAGGTGGGCCTGAAAGGCCGGATAGGTCTCGCCGATTAGTTTATCTAAGCCCTCCAAGGACGCAGGCCGCCGTTTCTCGCCTGCTATGTCAGGGTACACCGAGGCAGCAAATTTGTTTTGTGAGCGAGAAAGGGTGATCTTATAATGACTCGATTTTTAGCGGGATTTTTGGGAGTGTTCAGCATTGTCTTAGGCCTGATCGAAATGTTTGCTCCCCGCCAATTGGCTGAGGCGTACAACATGGAAGGCAAGGAGACGCTGATTATGGCCTTTGGCGGGCGCGAGCTTGCCGCCGGGGTCGGTATTCTCAGCCGCCTGAGCTCGTCCGACAAAAAGCTTGCCCCATGGCTGCGCACCCGGATCGCCGGAGACGCACTTGATTTAACCGCCCTTGCCGCCGCCCGAAGCGGGGCCGGTGAAAAGGAGCAGGACATCAATACGGCTCTCGCCGCTGTGGCTGGAATCACGCTGCTGGATATTCTGTGCGCGAATGGTCTTAGCTAAAGCCGTGCTCTATGGTGCCCTATCCGCGACGGCGCGGACGCAAAGCCTTCAACAATAAAGCCGAACGCCATTCTAAAATAGCGTTCGGCTTTATTGTTGATGAGACCGATTCGCGGTCTAGGAAACCGCGACGTCGCCATGTTCGCCGGTGCGGATTCTCACCGCCTCGTAGACGGGCAGAACGAAAATCTTGCCGTCGCCGATCTCGCCGGTCTTTGCCGCCGATTCGATTGCGCCGATGACGGCGTCTTGCTGGGCGTCCGGAACCACCACGATCAACTGCAGCTTGGGAAGCAGGTTAACCTGGTACTCCGAGCCGCGGTAGTGCTGGGTATAGCCTTTTTGCTTTCCCGCTCCGCGAATTTCCACTACGCTCATGCTGTGCACGCCGATTTCGTCCAGGGCGTTTTTTACGTCATCAAGCCTGCTGGGGCGGATGAATGCCTCGATGCGAACCATATTTCATGATCTCCTTATCATGCCGGCCGCGCGGCGAACTTGCCGCGCGGCTGGCGAACGCTATACGTGGGCACCTGCATAGGAGCCGATGGAAGTCTCGCTCGAGTAGCCCACTTCGCCGTGATCCGCGAGATCCAGCCCGTTCTCTTCGCCATCGGCGCTGGTCCGCAAACCGCCGCAGATCAGCTTCACGATGAACCCGATAATCAGGGTACCCACAACCGACAGCACGATAGTCACGCCGGCGTCCACCAACTGAGGCACCATGGCCGCGAAGCCGCCGCCGTTGGCCCAGCCGTTGTGCCCGGCGGAGTTCACCGAGACAGTGGCGAAGACGCCGGTCAGCAAGCAGCCGGTCAAGCCGCCGCAGCCGTGCACACCGAAGACGTCGAGCGCGTCGTCAGCGCCGAGGACGTTCTTCAGCTTGATGGTGAAGAAGCAGACGCAGGCGACAATCAGGCCGATGAGCAGCGAGGCCATGGGAGTGACATACCCGCAAGCCGGGGTAATCGCCACCAATCCAGCCACTGCGCCGGAGCAGAAGCCAAGCGCGCTCGGTTTCTTGTAAAAGGCCCAATCGAGGAATAGCCAGGTCATCGCGGCGGTGCCGGTGGCGACATGGGTCGCGGTAAAGGCCGAAGCGGCCAGCTGGCCCGACGCCACCGCCGAACCCGCATTGAATCCGAACCAGCCGAACCACAGCAGGGCGGTGCCCAGCACGGTCATCGGAAGATTGTGTGGACGAAGCTCGTCGCCGCCTTCGGAGCGCTTGCGCTTGCCGAGCATCAACGCCAGAGTCAACGCGGAGAAGCCGGACGACATATGCACGACCGAGCCGCCCGCGAAGTCCAGAGCGCCGCCGCCGCCGCCGAAATTGCCGTGACCAAGGAAGCCGCCGATGCCCCAAACCATGTGCGCCAGGGGATCGTAGACCAGCGTGGCCCACAGGAACATGAACAGCAGGTAAGCGCTGAATTTCATGCGCTCCACAATCGCGCCGGAGATCAGCGCGGGCGTGATGATCGCGAACATCAACTGGAACATGCTATACAGCTGGTTCGGGATGGTCGCGCCGTACTGGCTGCCGTGATACGAGCTGACCCCATGCATGAAGAGCCAGTTAAAGGTGCCGATCCACTTGCCGGCATTTCCGGCGTTGTCATAGCCGAAACCGAGCGTATAGCCGAAAATCACCCACTGCACCGTGACCAGGCCGCAGGCGACAAAAGACTGCATCAGAACCGACAGGACGTTTTTCGACCGTACCATGCCGCCGTAAAACAGCGCCAGGCCAGGGGTCATAAGAAGAACAAGGGCTGATGAAGCAAGCATCCAGGCGGTATCGCCGGAATCAAGCTTCGGGGGTGGGGCAGGGGCAGCGGCGCCCTGCGCGAACGCGGGGACGGCGACAAAGAGACTGAGCAGCGCAGTGAGTAGAACTATGCGCCAATGATGGAGCTTCACGCAAGCATCCTCCTGATGGTTGTGATGAGTCAAGGGTCCGGGGATGCTTCATTGCGCCGGTGTGGGATCGAGCATCGCCCAGAGAATTGAGCGAGTCGATTGTGCCGGTCCGCGTCCTTGCGACTGGCACTTTTATATTAACCTCTGGCAAAGATGCTTGTCAAGTGTCAAACACATTCGCGCTGCTGACCATCGAAGCATAATTGCGCGGCGATTACGCCGCTCACGCACAAACATTGCTTTATTATCGTGAGTCGGTATGCAGTTAATAAAATATTTTAATGAGAACTTTGCCGCGCGTCAGGAATAATCGCGCACCACTGTGGAATGGGGCGGCAGCAGAATCGACGCCGGATTGGTCGCGGCCGCAATTGCGGGAACGTTGTTCAAAAAATGGCAGCAGACGCCGAACGTCGCCCCGGACTCGGGCGCGGACTCGCCAGTCTCGAACTCCACCGCCGCCACGCCCCGGTCGCTGAGGCGGAAAACGATGCTGCGGCAGCTTTTCGGATGCTCGGTCACCGCGATGGCCAACGATTTAGTCGGCTCGGTCCAGTGCAGCCACAGCCGCGAGGCAAGTTCCGCTTGCTGCTTGATCTCGCCGGCATAGTCGATCCGCGCCTCATCGGTGCGCGCCAGGTGGGATTGAATGGCGTACTGCGCCGGATGGCCCGCCGCCAGGTCGATCTCCAAAGCGATCTCGTCGATCAAGCCCGGTTCGATCTTGCCGTAAGCGCCGTTTCCGACGCCGAAATCGCAAGTTTGTATCGGCGACGTGACAGTCAGCGGCAAAGTGAGGCGCAGCAAGCTTCCGGGCTTCGCGCCGGCGAGCCGGTGACGCACCCAAGCCCACGACTTGCAGGCGGTCAGCTCGACTTCGGTATGGCCGACAGGCTGCGTGGAAGAATCGTCAGCGTACAGGCCGTGATGCGTAAACCGCGCTCCCAACCCGCCGCTCAGCGACGCAGACAGCGTCGGCCGGTAGCCGCCTTCAAGCGGCTCCATCACGTGTCCGTCCAGAGTGATGCTTACCGGCCCGGAAAGATGCTGCTGCCCATCATAGACGACCGAGCCAAGCTGCGCCATGCTGCCGATCTCGAACTCCACGCGCTCTTGAGCGCAGACAAACCCGTCCTCATCCGCCGTGACTGAAATCGGGTCGGGCACGACGGCGCTGTCGGCATCGGCGCGCACCAGCATCAGCTCGCGGGATTCGTGAGGCGCGAGCGAAACGGCGAACAAGCACGACAAATCACCGCTCTCGGTCGCTTCTACCAGCGACGGAATCGAAGTGCCGTCCGCTTCGGCAACAACCAACGTTCCGGCCAAGCGGCGGTAGAGCGACGGCAGCTTAACTCGGACAGGATACAAATAGCGCCGTATCCCATGCCGCTCCGCGACGACGATTTTGATGCCGAGTTTTTCCATAATGGATGCCCCGTGCCTGACAGGAGAGAGTGACTATTCCGGCTACCGGATTGCGCTTTCCAGTACCGCGCTGATCTGATCGATTGTATAGGCGGACGCGCCCTTGCTGCTCTCGAAAATCGCCTCCGCCTGCTCGCCCATCCGCGCGCGCCGGATATCGTCACGTAGCAGCGCGGCAAACGCTTCTGCAAGCTGCTCGCGCTGCCGGGCGGGCTGGCCGATGGGCGCGGCAATCCGCCAAATCGCGCCGCGCTCCAAAAAGTCGTCGATAATCTTGGGGAAGTTCTCCATCGAAGGCCCGATCACAATCGCTTTGCCGTGAAGCGCGGGCTCCATGATGCTCTGCCCACCATGCGGGATCAGCGTGCCGCCGACAAACGCTACTGTGGCAAACTGATACGCAGTCGATAGCTCTCCGAGCGAATCCAGTATCAAAACGCTTGCTTTCGGGTTTGGCGCGTTTGCCGTGCGCCGCGCGACGACATGCCCCATCCGCTCCGCAAGCGTCGCCACCGGCGTGAACCGCTCGGGATGCCTCGGGGCGATCAGCAAGCGCGTTCCCTCCAGCCCTGGGAATGCGCGAAGCCGGGTGAGAACGTCGAACAGCGCCTCTTCCTCCCGCTCATGGGTGCTTCCGGCGACAATGATCGGAGCGTCCGAGATGGTTAGCCCGAACGCGGCGTCAATCGCCGCAAGCTGCTCGTCTGCAAGCTCCTGCTCGGCGGAATCGCGGTCGAATTTAATGCTGCCGCTCACCTTCACCCGGCTTGCCCGCGCGCCCATGCGGCGGATTCGTTCGGCATCCTCGTCGGATTTCATGAGCAGCAGGGTGTAGTTGTCGAGCACGGGCGCGAGCAGCGGCTGCAGCCACCGGTAATACTGGAAAGATTCCGCCGAGATGCGTCCGTTCACCATGACTATCGGAATGCCGCGCTCATGGCATTCATGGACGACATTCGGCCAGATTTCCGTCTCGATGCAAATCAGCATCTGCGGCTTGACGGTATTCAGCACTCGCCGCACGAACGTGGGCTCGTCGATGGGAAAGTAGAACGCGTTGCCGGGACCGCCGTATTTTTGGAAGCGCTCGTCGGCGATAGCGCGCCCCGTCCGGGTAATCACCGAAAAAACCAGACGCGCCTCCGGGAACCGGGCGCTCAACGCCTGCGCGAGCGGCTGCACGGAAAGCGTCTCGCCGACCGAGCAGGAATGGAACCAGATCGTCGGCCGCCCGTCTTCCGCGCGCAGCGTGTCCGGCAAAAAGCCCAGGCGCTCGCGCAGCTTCGGGAGATACTTCTTGTTCTTTACCGCGTTGTAAAGAAAATAAGGCAGCATGAACAAAATCCATGCCGCCAAGAGCGCGCTGTAAAGAAAATACATAAGCAGTTTGACCGCTCCGGCCGTTGCCGTACCATGGACGCTTACGCGCGGCCGGCCAGGATGCGGCGCACCTTTTCCAGATCTTCCGCCGTGTCCACGCCGACCGTGTTAATCATCGTCTCGGTGACATAGAGCGACATGCAGTTTTCGAGCAGCCGCAGCTGCTCCAGGTTCTCGGCCATCTCCAGCGACGACGGCGGCAAGTCGGAGAACTTTTCCAGCGCGTCGGCGCGGTAGGCGTACAAGCCGATGTGCTTGAAGTATTGCGCGTGCCCGGTCTTGTCGCGGTCGTAGGGTATTACGGAGCGGGAAAAGTAAAGCGCCCGTCCGTCTTTGGAGCAGACCACTTTGACGTTGCCTGGGTCTTTCGCCGCTTCCGCGTCGATGCGCACCTTCAGCGTAGTCACCTGAGCCTTTTCCGCGCGGGCGTCGTAAAATGGCGACAGCAGCAAATCAAGATGCTCCGACGTCAGCATCGGCTCGTCGCCCTGGATGTTGACATAGATATCGGCGGGCATCCGCCGGCTTACCTCCCGAATCCGGTCGCTGCCGCAGCGATGCTCGGCGGAAGTCATCGTGACGGGAATCCCCAACGCCTCGCACGCGGACATTACCTCGTCCGAGTCGGTAGCGACCACCACCTCGTCCAATCGAGGCGTTTTCGTCGCCGCCTCGTATACCCACGCCACCACCGGCTTGCCGCCTACGTCCTTCAACACCTTGCCCGGCAGCCGCGACGAATTCAACCGCGCCGGAATCACGCCCAACGTTTTCATGGGCTAATTGTACTCCAACAGCGAGTCGTCCGAAGGGGCCGATGCTACACTGCTTACAAGTGAGCCGGGTGGACCGCCGAGACGAGGGGAGAGAAACGAGCGAAGTCCGCTATATTAAAAGTCAGCAGATGTTCGATGCCGTGAGCAATCATAAATGCGGCCAGCCGAGCATCATGCACTTGCTTTCCAATCACATGATGCTGAGCTACCAAGTCCAGCCAAGTCTCATATAATTTCAACGGAGCAGCTACCATGGCAATATAACTGTTCAATCGGGCGACTTGAACTAAAACTTCCGCTGTAGATAAGTCTAGGCCGCCGACCGAAGCAGGCCGAGTTGCTACCGACCAAAATTCATAAACACATTGTGGAGCTATCATCAACTCTTCGCCATCACGATGGAGCTTTATCGCCGCGCTTAAGGCCACTGCGTGGTGAGTGTCCGTGGCATTAACAAGACGCAGCAGAATATTAGTATCGACGAGATACCGCAAGTTTAATCGTCCTCGTACAAGTGCTCGCGTCTAAGCGTCTCATTGGACAGGTTAGCATGACGAATCGGAAATAGATGAGCCAACTCTTGTAGTCCTCGTTCCCAATCATCGCGAGGCAAGAGCGGCTCCGGTTCGGAGGATGCAGCGTGCTTCTCCGCTACCGCACGCGCGGCGTACTCCTCCTCAGTCGTGCCGAGCAGTT
>CAXSEA010000201.1:0-6824 GCA_964235675.1 uncultured Armatimonadales bacterium
GCTACCAGTGGGCAGCAATCAAATCACGGCGACGTTCAACCCCGATCCGAGCACGACGTACACGAGCAGCGCCAGCAATGCACTTGAGCAGACGGTCAATCCGACGCCGCCGGCGGGCAATCTACGGGCGCTGACACTTGCCGCATCATCGCAGCAAGGGCCGGCTACCGTCACCGGCAACCGCGTCTACGTTCACGGCAACGCTCCCGCGAGCGAGGTGGTCACGCTGACCTCAAGCGATCCGAGCGCAGTCGTCGTGCCGACTAGCGTCATCGTCAACCAGGGCAGCTCCTCGCGCACCTTCAACCTCAGCGTGAGCAAAACCGCCCCCAACGAGACGGTGACGATCACGGCGAGCTACAACGGCCAGACTCAAACAGCGCAGATCGCCGTTTCGCCCGCGCCGGTGAATTCGTCCTCGATGCTGAAATCAGTAGTCGCCAACCCCTCCAGTATGGAAGGCGGCGCGACCTCGATGACCAGCCGCGTCTACTGGACCGACGCTGCTCCGGCGACCGAAGTCATCTCGCTCTCCAGCAGCGACCCGGCTGTCGCCAGCGTGCCTAAGAGCGTGACCGTGCAGCAGGGGTATTCGTCGCACGTGTTCACGATCACCACCCAGCCAGTGACGAGCCAGCAAACGGTCACCATCACGGCCATGAGCTCCGACGGAGTAGTTCAGACGACTACCCTTACCGTCATGCCGTAGACGGATTAAAGCCTGGTACCAGAATTTAAGGCGAATGCCACAAAACTGGAACCAGGCTTTGATTCATGCAGTGATCAGACATTCTCCAAGGAGAAGTCATTGGCATCCGATGTCGGTTTCGATTATTCTGCGAAACCCGGTGTATAAGGGCGAACCGGCGTACGGACGGACGTCGCGGATCTCAGGAGAAGCCACAGCAGAAGATCGGCACATGCTAACCGGAAAGCCGCTCGTTCGCGGCCGCGTTATGCGTCGCTTGGGACAGCCTATCGCGCTTGTCGCGCCCCAGTTCGTCTCGGCAGAGCTCTGGGAGCAAGTACAAGCAGGATTAAAGGCAAACCAATCAAAGCAGGGTGGCAACCCAGCGCGAGCGAGGATGCTCTCTGGGAAAGTTGTGTGCCCGTGCGGCCACAACGCAGTGCTCGTCGGACGGCCTAGCAATAAATAATACCAATTCAGCAAAACGTCGAGCAGCAACCTATTATTTGGGAAAGCGGCTCGCAAGCGGAGCACCTTCAACGTGTCAATAGTTGAGAGAAGTGTGGTTACGTCATTGCTCGACGCCGTTCGTCGTCCAGAGGCAATCGCAGCGGCAATATCGGCTGACAACGAGCAGTCTCCGAAGCCGAAAGCGAAAAACGTAGATATAAATCGATTTGAGCGAAATATGATCGATACCGCATTAATCCAGTTGGCAGACGAAGAGAAAGCTGCCGTACAAGCTCAAACTGCAGGGGATCAGATGTGGAGCTAGCCCGGATGCTTACGCTGGCATCTTCACGGATATAGCAGCTCGGCGCAAAGACCTAGAAGATCGCCGGGGGTTGCCGCTAAGCAAATTACCGCAGGCTCGTCAAAGCCGAACGAGAAGCGAGCGAATGCAGGGGCTATCGAAACAGCAGCCTTAAATGACATCGCGCTTGTGCTCTCCTCTAAGTCTATAGCAGGAGAGCACAAGCGCGATATGGTAGCCACTGTTATTGAGGAAGTCGTCTGTCAGCCCGATGGAGCTGACGTTTACTTTCTACCAGGATTGAGCGCACCGATACAGGAAGCGCGTTATGACTTGTCTGATGCTTTCAGGTCCACGCTGACGGAGTTGATGCAGTAGCGCTGGCCGGTTGGATTGGGGCCGTCGTCGAAGATGTGGCCGAGGTGGCCGCCGCACTGGGCGCAGGTGACTTCGACGCGGCGCATGCCAAAGGTGTTGTCCTCGTGGAACTTCACGCTGCCGGGTTTGGCGTCGTAGAAGCTGGGCCAGCCGCAGCCGGAATCGAACTTGGTGCCGGATTCGAAGAGTTCGTTGCCGCAGGCGGCGCAGACATAGGTGCCGTTGTCTTTGGCGTTCCAATATTTGCCAGTGAACGGGCGCTCGGTGCCTTTTTCACGCAGGACATGGTACTGCTCGGAGGTTAGCTCCTGCTTCCACTCGGCTTCGGTTTTCGTGGCAGTCGTCTGCTGATTGGTCGTCATCTTGTGTTCTCCTTTTAGCGCGGACGCGGGCCTGCGCCGGATAAAATTATTGCTGTTGATATAACACGTACCCCATCCGGCGAGTTCGCGGCTACGGCGAATAACGCGTATAAGTTGCACTTCTAAAACGCGGCGCAACTAACCGAGGCAATTTGTGTCTTTTGCACTTGGTGGAAATTCGACCATAGGAGAGAAGACAATGAGACGCAATACTTGTAGATCACTGGCACGGCTTGTTCGTGCGATCAGTATCGGGACGCTCCTCGGCGTGGGGGCATCCATGTCGGCGCGGGCACAAACGACTTCGCCGCCGCCTGCGCCTTTCACGACCCAGCCGCCTGTTGCCGTCGTGACGGCGCTGTACAACAAAGAGAACGCGGCGATTGCGAGCCGCGATTATGCGCAGTTTGTCGCGTCGGGCACGGCGACGTTCAAGAAGGCGCTGACGAAAGAATTATTTACCAGCGCATGCGCCAATATATCGGACAATCTGAAATCGGGCTATACGTCACAGTTTGCGGGCCGGCGGGCGATCCAGGGGAGCACGGCTTACGTCTGGAATCTGACCTGTAAAAACGGAGTCAAGTACCGGGCGATCATGGCTGTGACAGGCGGCAAGGTTTCCGCCTACCTTTACCAGCCGCCCCAGGCACCGGCAAGCTAAAGCGGCTACCGCAGCGACGCTCCCAGATTCTCGATGAGCGCATTTTGGGCGGAGAGGAGCGCATCGTCGGCGTCGGCGTCGGTGAGAGTGCGGTCTTGGGCGCGGAGGGTGAAGCGCAGGGCTACGCTCTTGCGTCCTGCTTCGATGCGGTCGCCGGTGTAGATGGAGGCAAGCGAGACGGATTCCAGGTACTCGCCCGCCGCAAGTTTCGCGACGCGCTCGATGGTGCCATAGGGCGCGTCGGCATCGAATACCATCGCTAGGTCGCGGGTAACCTCCGGGTATTTGGGGAGCGGGAAATAGCTGGCAGGGCCAGGGGTCAGCTCGGCGACGCGGTCGAGATTGATCTCGAAGCAGCCGACGCGGCCAAAGGCGGCGGGGAGATCGAGATGCTCGGCGATCATGTCGGGGTCGGCTTCGGCGATGTAGCCCACTTCCTGCTCGTTAAGTGTCAGCAGCGCGGTGCGGCTGGGATGCATACCGGGCTGGATATGGGCGGTGACGTCGGGGAAGGCGATGCCCATGGCGGCGAAGAGATTTTCGGCGATGCCGCGCGCGCGCATGTAGTCGCCTTGCACGGCGACGGCGGCGCGGAGGCCTTGGCTGTAGCCCTCGCCTGCTCCCGTCCAAAAGACGGAGCCGACTTCAAACAAGTCAACCCCGGTGTTGCGGAGGCGGGCGTTGCGGGCGAGCGTCTCCAGCAGGCCGGGGATGAGGCTCTGGCGCAGGCCGGAGAGTTCGGCGGACAGGGCGCTGCGGATTTTTACGCGGTTCTCGGTGGCGGCGGGATCGTCGAACGCTGAGGGAGCCGAGAGGGTGTGGGAATAGATTTCGGTAAGCCCCTGCCCCATTAGGATGGAGCGGGTTTTGCCGGTGAGCAGGCCTTCGGGGCTGTCGCGCCCGCCGCCGCTGGTGGAGCGGGCTGGCGGAAGGGTTTCTGGCAGTGTATGGTAGCCGATCATGCGGCCGATCTCTTCGATGACGTCGATTTCTTTGAGGATGTCGTTGCGCCAGGCGGGAGCCGCAAACTCGCGCTCGCCGGATTGCTCATTCCGTTTCCAGCGAAACCCGAGCTTTTGCAGCGAAGTATCTACGCTGCGCACTGATTCCTCTGGCACGCCTAAAATCGCCGCCGCACGAGTGTCGCGTACCTGAATTGTATGATGCGGGGGCGTGACCGGGAAGCTGTCGGTTAGCTGCGGCAGTTCGGTCGCGCCGGGAAGTTTGCCGATAAGCGACGCCGCGCTGCCCAGCGCAAACTGGACGAGATTAGGGCTGACGAAGCGCTCGAAGCGGTAGGATGCGTCGGTGGACAATCCTAGCTTTTTTGATGCGGCGCGGACGACCATCGGGTCGAAATGCGCGGATTCGATCAAGACGCGGCGCGTGCTTGCGGTGATTTCCGTGTCGCGCCCGCCCATGATTCCAGCGATGGCGACAGGCTTTTCCGCGTCGGCGACGACCATCATTGATGGGTCAAGCTGCCGCTCCACTCCGTCGAGCGCGACGATGCGCTCGCCGCTCCTGGCCGCGCGGACGATAATCTCGGGACCGGTCAGCGTGTCCAGATCGAAGGCGTGCAGCGGCTGGCCTTCGCCGAGCATGACGTAGTTGGTGTAGTCCACGACCGCGTTGATCGGGCGCACTCCAGCCGCCGTGAGCAGGTCTTGAATTTCCTGCGGCGCGGGGCCGACCGGGGCGCTCAGCTCGACGATTTTTGCCGCGTAGCGGGAGCACCAGTCAATCACGTCGATGCGGATCGGCAGGTTCGGCAGGCTGTCGGGGCGCGCGCCCGCATAGAGCGCGCCGTCACCGGATTCCGGCTCGGTGCGGGACTCGTCGGGGAAGATCGCGTCCAGCTCGCGGGCGACGCCTTTCATGGAGAGCCAGTCGCCTCGGTTCGGCGTCACTTTGGTGACAAGCACGGGGCCGACCGCAGAGTCGACAATCTCTTCGACTTCCAGGCCGGCCATGGTCAGGCCATGGGCGACGCGCTCAAGCCCGATATCATCGAGATTGAGCGCGGTATGCTTCTGGAGCCAGGCGAGCGGGACTCTCACAGCGTGACCTGCTTGGCGGTTTCCATGCCGTCGATCTGGCGGAGCTGGGCGAGGACTTCGTCGGAGACGGGCTGGTCGAGCTTGAGGATCATCAGAGCGCCCTGCCCCTGCCCTTCACGTCCCAGGTGCATGCCGGCGATGTTGACTCCGGCATCGCCGAGGAGGGTGCCGACTTTGCCGATCACGCCGGGGCGGTCGGTGTGCTCGGTGACGAGCATCGGGCCGTTGGGATCGACGTTTACGCGGAACTTGTCGATGTAGAGGATGCGCGGCTCATTGCCACTGAAGACGGTGCCGGAGATTTCGCGGGTCTCGCCACCGGAGGCAGTGACGCGCACGGCGAGGTTGAGCCCGGAGTTTCCGCTGTCGCCTTCGCTCGCGCCTTTGCTTTCCAGCACTTTGATGCCGCGCCGCTCGGCTAAACCGGGGGCATTTACGTAGTTGACGGATTCGGGAACGCTGACGTCGAGCAGGCCTTTGAGGACGGCGCGGGTGAGATGGACGGTCGGGAGGTCGCTGCCGTAGGAGCCGCTGTAGATCACGTCCACCTGGCTAGCTGCGCCTTCGTCGATCTGGGCGTGCAAGGAGCCGATGCGCTCGGCGAGGGTCATATACGGCTGGATTTTGCGGAGGAGGTCGGCTCCGAGGGCGGGCATGTTGACGGCGGAGCGGGCGGGCTTGCCGGCGAGAACGTCGACGATCTGCTCGGCGATGTCGATGGCGACGTTGACCTGGGCTTCCTCGGTGGACGCGCCGAGATGCGGCGTGTGAAGGACGTTCGGGAGGCCGATCAAGGGATTGTCGGCGGGGACGGGTTCGGTGGAGTAGACGTCGATGGCGGCTCCGGCGACCTGGCCGGATTTAAGCGCCTCGGCGAGGGCGGGCTCGTCGATGAGGCCGCCGCGCGCGACGTTGACCAAGCGGACGCCTTTTTTCATCGAGGCGAGCTGGGACGCGCCGATCATGCCCGACGTCTCCTTGGTCTTGGGGACGTGGAGAGTGATGTAGTCGGAGCGGGAGTAGAGGGTGGGCAGGTCTACCAGCTCGATTCCGAGTTGGTCGGCCATTTCGGCCGTGGCGAAGGGATCGTAGGCGATCACCGGCATGCCGAAGGCTTGCAGGCGTTTGGCGACTTCGCGGCCAATTTTGCCGAGGCCGATCACGCCGAGGGTTTTGTTGTAGACTTCGGAGCCGACGTACTTGCTGCGCTTCCATTCGCCATTGCGGAGGGCCTGGTCGGCGGGGGCGATGTTGCGGGCGAGGGAAAGAAGCATCGCCACGGTGAGCTCGGCGGCGGCGAGGGTATTGCCCTCGGGCGAGTTGACGACCAGGATGCCGCGCTCGGTGGCTTTGGCGACGTCGATGTTGTCCACGCCCACTCCGGCGCGCCCAATGATTTTGAGGTTGGGGGCGGCGTCGAGGACGGCGGCGGTCGCCTTGGTCTCGGAGCGGACCGCGAGTGCGTCGTAGTTCCCGATGATGCTAATCAATTCCTCGGGGCTGAGGCCGGTTTTGACGTCGACTTCCGCTGCTTGCTTCAGGATGTCGATGCCCTCCTGGGCAATCGGATCGCTGACTAAAACTTTTGCCATTTCGCTATTTCATCTCCCTTGCAGCACTGCAATTCGAGCCGCGAGTCAGACGAAAACCGAATGCCGACGCGCTATCACTCCCGTATTCAATTCAACAATGCGCTATGGAAATCTTACCGGAAGGCAAGCTCCCAAGTCAACGCGGGTTCGGGAATGGGTGCTATGCGGTGAGACCCTGTGCGCCCTGCGAGCGCCTTCCCTGAAGAGGGTTCAGGAAAAGTCCTCATTTCAGGGTGGCTCTGGTTCCCCTCCATTTCTATGGAGGGGTTAGGGGAGGTCGGGAGCGCTTCACGGCAGCTTCATTGAGCTTGTCAGACAGGAGTTCC
>CAXSEA010000202.1:0-6816 GCA_964235675.1 uncultured Armatimonadales bacterium
CATTGCCGCCGGGCGAAAAGAGTCGATCTTCGATAGCTTCACCCAGGCCGACGGCAGCACCACCCGCAAATACGGTGGGACAGGCCTTGGCCTTACGATCTGTCGCCAGCTCGCGGAGCTGATGGACGGAGTGATCTCGGTGGAAAGCGAGCCTGGAGCGGGAAGTGTGTTCAGCGTGGAGTTGACGCTGCCGAAAGCGGCGCAGACTGAAACCGCGCTTCCGCCACAAGCCGTGCGGCAAGAGGCTAGCAGCGGCGCGGCGGCCCATATCAGCGGCGGAATTGAATCTACCGGCAAGGCAATCGCGCCGCGTTCGGGGAAATCCGGCATGGCTGCAAGTAATATGGATGGTGAGATACTGCCGATACGAATTTTGCTTGCCGAGGATAATGCCGTCAACCAAAAGGTGGCGGTCCGCCTGTTGGAGCGTCATGTGCTAAGCATCGAAGTGGCGTCCACCGGTAGGGAAGCGCTGAATAAGCTGGATGCGCAGGCAGGCGACTATTACGGCGCGGTGTTGATGGATGTTCAGATGCCCGATATGGACGGCTTGGAAGCGACATCGGAGGTGCGTACCCGCGAAGCCGCGCGCCAGGGCTCGTTTACCGGCCACACCTATATTATCGCCATGACGGCCCACGCCATGACCGGTGACCGGGAGCGTTGCCTGGCGGCCGGCATGGACGATTACGTGACCAAGCCGGTGCAAAAAGATGTGCTCCTGAGCGCTCTGCGCCGGGCGATTGAAGCTGGAGTAGACCAATTTGAAGAAGTAGGCCCCGATAATTACGTCGCGATCAGCCAGCCTGCTGCGAGCGCGGGCGCGGTCAAGCGGCCGACGCTCGACAGGGCGCAGCTCGATGAAGCTACCGGCGGCGACGCCGAATTCGAGCAGGAGATCGCGGCCGCTTTCTTGAAAAGCGCGGACTTCTATCTGGAGGATATCTCTGCAGCGGCGGCATGCGGCGATGCGTCGCAACTGCGGATGGCGGCGCATGCCTTGAAGGGAAGCTGCCGTACTATCGGCGCGACCGCGTTAGCGGAGATCGCGTCTCAAATCGAGCTGATTGCCGTCTACGGAGAGATTAAAGCCGCTGAAATCGAACCGCTGGCATTAAACGCCGCGCAAGAAATGGCCGCGTTGACAACTCTGCTCGGCTTCGTCGAGCAATTGAAAGCGGCTTAAATCAGAAACCACTCGCATGAATATCCTTATCGTTGAAGACGATTTAGTCACTGGAGCGGTGCTGCGCAAGATGTTGCGCGGCCTTGGGCATACGGTTGTTGTCGCTTATGACGGTCTCCAGGCTTGGGATCTGTATTACTCGGAAGGCTTCCCGTTTGTCATCTCGGACTGGATGATGCCGGGCATTGACGGAGTCGAGCTTTGCCGCAGAATCCGCTCCGACGCGACGCATCCCTATACTTATTTTATTATGACGACATCGCGCGATGCCCGCGAAGACCGTCTGGCGGGATTAGACGCGGGAGCCGACGACTTCGTGGTTAAGCCGTTCGAGCTGGCCGACTTAACCGCGCGGGTGCGGATTGCCGAGCGGATTATCGGTATGCGCGCCGAGCTTTCCGCCGCCCGCGACACGCTGGAAGAGCGCGTGCAGCGGCGAACCGAGGAGCTTGCCACGGCGAACCAAGCGCTTTCCTCGGAAATCAGTGAGCGCAAGCACGCCGAGGACGAGGTGCGCCGCGCCTATGCCGCCACTATCGACGGATGGTCGCGCGCGCTGGAACTGCGCGACCGCGAAACGGAAGGGCATACCCGGCGGGTAACCGATATCACCCTGGAAATGGCGCAGGCCGCCGGCTTTACGGCAGAATCGCTCATGCATATCCGGCACGGCGCGCTGCTGCATGATATCGGTAAAATGGGCGTTCCCGATAACATTTTGCTTAAGCCGGGCGCGCTTACCCCGCAAGAGCGCCTCGTCGTCGAGCAGCATCCCGGCTACGCATACGATTTACTGGAGCCGATCGAGTTTCTGGCACCCGCGCTGACTATTCCCTACGGTCATCATGAGCGCTGGGACGGCACCGGCTACCCGCGCGGACTCAGCGGCGAGCAGATCCCGCTGGAAGCCCGCTTATTCGCAATCGCGGACGTTTGGGACGCGATGCGCAGCGATCGTCCTTACCGCGAAGGCTGGCCGTTCGACAAGGTAGTCGCGCATATCAAGGCGGGAATGGGCAGTCATTTCGACCCATGGGCGGTTCAGCTTTTTTTACAGTTAGTGGAGAGCGGCAAGCTTAAAGAGATCGAAGAGCACTCCAGGATGAGCGTGTCACGCCTACCTCAACTCGGCTCCGCTCAAGGCAGCAAAGCCGCGGCGTAGCCAAAGCGCCGCAAACAAGCGCAGAGACTGCCTAGCCGTAGATAAAAACTATGTTCAGCAGCCAATCCGTAGCTTGCGTCGTGTTAGCCGGAGAGGCATAAGTTTTTATCGGTTTTAGCCGATAACATGTGCAGCAACTATCGCAATAGGCGACAGTTCTGTCGGCGTGCTCCGCGCTTGAGTGAAAACAGCTTTATGAACATCCTTATGGTTGAAGACGATCCCATCACGGCCACTGTGCTGAATCGTGTTCTGACTCAACTCGGCCACACCGTGATTCTCGCAAGCGACGGGTACGACGCTCTAGAATGCTTGATGGAAGATACACTGTTTCATGCCGTCGTCTCCGATCTGATGATGCCGGAGATGAACGGGCTGGAGCTTTGCCGGCGGATACGCGCGACGCATTCTCAGTCGCCGGGACAGGCGTACCTGTATTTTATTCTGCTGACATCGACAGTGACCCATGAAGTGCGCCGGGTCGCGCTGGAAGCGGGCGCTGACGACTGCCTGGAGAAATCGCTGGATTCCACTGAGCTGGGCGCGCGCTTGTCGGTAGCCGAGCGGATCACGTCGCTCCAGCATGATCTTCTGCGCCGCTCCGAGCAGATTATCGAGCGCCAAACAGAGCTGTCCTCGATCAATGCCGACTTGAGCGAGCGGATTACCGTGGACGGACTCACGAGCCTTAAAAACCACCGCGCTTTTTTCGAGGAGCTGGAGCGCAGCTTCGCATTCGCGCGGCGGCAGAATGCCCCGCTGTCGGTGCTCCTGGTGGACGTGGACAATTTCAAGGCGTACAACGATACGCACGGCCATCTGGCGGGCGACCATGTGCTCCGGACCGTCGCCCGGATTTTGCGGGGCAGCCTGCGCGTGCACGACTTTGTCGCGCGCTACGGCGGCGAGGAGTTCGCCATCATATTGCCGCTGACCGATACGGAAAACGCGCTCACCTTAGCCGAGCGGCTGCGCACGCTGGTGCAAACCCACCCGTGGAGCGGACAGTCGGTCACGGCAAGCTTTGGGGTGGCGGGCTGCACACCCGCTACGAAAACCCCCGCCGCGCTGGTCCACAGCGCCGACCGTGCGCTTTACCACTGCAAGCACCACGGACGTAATTGCAGCTCGCTGCTGCCGGACGACGACTACAGCGGTGTGGAAGACGGCAACAGCCACCACGGCGACCGCTTCGGCATGATAGCCAGCATGCCGAAGCTTAATTCAACCAGCATTGAATCGGAAGCCGTAGCCGCTTAGGAGTTGCCCCGCTCACGTTCATCTGGCATCTGCGAATTCCTGCGCGTTATCTTTTCTCTGGCGCGACAATCCGAAGTGCCGATCATAAATTTGCAACAAAAAACCCCCGCTGACTGAAACCAGTAAAGCGGGGTTGTTTTAGCTTAAAGCTGCTAATCTACTGCTTGGGAGCGCCTGCGCTGAGATTTTTGGTGCTCATCATGGTCATCTTGTCAACCATTTGCAGGTGGTTTTGCACAACCGGAAGCTGCTTCGCGGCGACGGCGCGGACATCGGAATCCTGGCCCTTGGCGATTTCTTTCTCGTAAAGCGCGTTTGTCGCTTTGTGGCTGGCGAGATTGAACTTAGCGTAAGCCATATCGAACGCAGAGCCTTTACCGGAAGCCGACAGCTTATTGAACGACGCCTGATCGGCCGGAGCTAAGTGCATCGGCAGCATCAAGCTCTTGTCCTTAGCCAGTGTTTTGATACCCGCCAAGGCAGTGGTATGGTCCTTGACCATCATGGTGCCCCAGTTTTTCCACTCCGGGCTGGCGGCGCGCATCTCCGCGAGAGAGCCGGCTTTGATTTCCAGCAGATTACCGCTGGCGGCGGCTTTCACGAAGGGCGCGTCCGGCGAGGCGGCGAGAGCCGGTGCGCAAGCAACTAGCCCGAGCAGGGCCGCAACAGGCGCGGCAATTAGCATTTTACTGATATTCATTTGGTTTTTTCCTAAAGATAGGGCAGTGTCACCTGCCCCATTGTGCAATTCTAACTTTAAACTACTATGGGGAAAGCCGTTTTTGACAAATGCAGCCCCTATATGCGGCGCTTTGTCAAAAACGGCTTTCGAGCTATCAATTACAGATAGCCGAATAGTTATCTTCTACCGAAAGAGATAAGATTCTAATCATTCGGCAGAACGCATGATAACTATCGAATGCGGCTGGTATCGCTGTCGACTGTCATGTCGTCGGTACTGACTGCGGCTCCGGTGCGCGCGCCGAAGACGTCGGTATTGGCATTCTGGTCGGCGATGCTTCCCGTCGTACCGGTTTCCGGGTCGAGATCGGTTCCCGCGCCAAGTCCGCTGCCCAGCGCGGTGTTGCTGCCGGTGGAATTCGAGCCCGCGCCGTAGGCTTGCGTATCGGACGTGGAGTTCGGGCTATAGCCGACGCCCTGCCCCTCGCCCATGGTTCGGTCTTGCTCCATAGTGGTTTGACCCTTCGCGGCGGCGCTGTCGGCGTGAAACAGATAGTTCGACGACATCGGATCAAGTGCGCCGGCGGGCGCTTGGGCTACCATAGTCGCGAAATTATTAAGATCGTGCTGCAAGGATGTTTCGAATTTTTTGCCGACTCCAAGCGATTCGCCGATATCGCCGAGAAAGCCCGCCGGGGGATCATAGTTAATGGTGACGCTGACCACCGTGTTGTTCGCGCCCTGGGGCTGGAAGATAACAGCCCCTGAGTTGGCGAGTCCGTCGGTAGAGCGCCAGCCGATCTGCTGGTTCTGAATCCAGTTCTCGTTCACGGCGTCCCATTCGTGATGCCCGACGACATCGGCGACCCAATGGCTGCGCTGATCGTCATAGTACGTCACTTCCTTGATATACGACATGAACTTGGGGTAATCGTTAAAATGCGTGAACAGCGTGTAAACCTGGTCGACCGGAGCGTTTACCGTTACGGATGCTGAATGTTGTGCCATGTGAGATGTCTTTCCACTCTTCAATTGTGCCTGTATTGAGCTGGTACTGCCCGAAATAGCTGAAACTGATCCGCTTGAGTGATCGTCGCCCAGCTGAAAAAGTTTTGGATTTGCGAATGCTTCCCTACCCGTTGTTTTCGGGAGAGACAGAACTAGATTCCGTAGGAGCGTTTGTCCCGCTAGTGCGTTGCATACTTAATGGGACGCTTGGCCGCGAACGAGTTGCTGATCCGCCCGCCTCGCCACCTTTTCTACCGGCTATTTTCGCTTCTGCCGGGGTGAACTCATGCGCGGTACCCTTTTCATGCGCCGCGCGTCCTCCCTTGCTGGCGATGGCCCGCTGCTTGTCCTTGTCCATCGACGCGAAACCGCGCCGGGATCCGGAATTGCCTTGCCGCGCCATATTGTGCCGTCCTTTCACTTCCGAGAGGGCCAAAAATCTTGCCATAGCCCATATCGGCAGTGCCGCCGTGCCTGCCAGAACGCCGCCACGCGACTCGCCAGGCGGTAAAATCGCACTGGTAAAACGCTCTACGTTCAGGTCCTAAAATTACCCAAATGCATGAGCTTGTGAAACGCTTCGACTGGTTAACCGTACATGCAAAACCAAGCATATAGCAACGTATCCTTGAGTGCGGCCGATAAAGCATGGGTGCCGATTTGACCAGTCCAAAGAGCGCGAAAATAGTCGTCCTCGGCAGCGTCAGCATGGACCTGATCGCCCGCGTCCCTCGCCTTCCGAAGCTCGGCGAGACGCTTATCGCCGGGCACTACTCGGAATTGCCGGGCGGCAAGGGCGCGAATCAGGCAGTCGCCTGCGCCAGGCTGGGCGCGCAGGTCGCGATGCTGGGCAGAGTGGGCCAGGATGCGTTTGGAGCCGCTCTTCTATCCGCTCTCGGCAGTGAGGGGATCGACACCAGCCACGTCGCGCGGGACGGTTCCGCGCTGACGGGAGTGGCGCTCATCGGAGTGGACGAAAGCACGGGAGACAACAGCATCATGGTCGCGCCGGGGGCAAACTACCGCGTGTCCGTCGCGGAGATCGAGGCGGCAAAGGAGATGATCGAGCAAGCCGACTCAGTGGTGTGCTCGCTAGAGGTGCCGCTGGAGAGCGTGGAAGCTGCCGCGGTAATTGCCTCGCGTCGCGGCGTTCGCTTTATACTGAACCCCTCCCCCGTGCCCGCGCAACCGCTTTCCGAAACTCTGCTGAAAGCTGTAAGCGTTCTGACGCTCAACGAGCACGAAGCTATGCTGATGGCTCCGGGTCGCTCGGAACTGGAAACCGTACACGCCTCAGCGCGCCGCCTGCAGGGGCAAATAGCGGGCACCGTAATCGTGACTCTTGGAGCTGCGGGGTCGCTGGCGATCTTCAGTTCCGGGTTGAATGGCTCCAGCCGGATGGCAGCCGCGCAGTTTGGGCCTGTGGTCGACACAATTGGAGCAGGCGACTGCTTCACCGCCGGCCTCGCTGTCGGCCTAGCGGAGGGGCAGCCGCTTATCGACGCCATGCGTCTAGCCA
>CAXSEA010000203.1:0-6809 GCA_964235675.1 uncultured Armatimonadales bacterium
ATCTTATATTTCCTTCCCGACCGGGAAGGTGGCCTGAAAGGCCGGATGGGTTCTTGGCTACGGCGTAATCTGCCCCTTCTCCTCCACCACCCGGATAAACAAATCCTCCAAGCTCTCCCGCTGCGGCACCAGCGACAGAAGTGCCGCGCCGCCTCCGACCACGATCCGCGCCAGCTCCGGAATCGCGTCCTCGTTTTGAATCACCACAGTCAGCATTTCGCCGTCCCGCTCGATTTTCTCAGGCGTGACGGACTGCAGATCGCGCAGCAATCCCTCGCTCATGCCGCGCACGCGCATCGCCACCGTGTGAGTCGCCGCCAGCAGACTATCCACCGTCCCCTGACGCACCACGCGCCCTTGCTTGATAATCGCCACCTGGTCGCACGTCATCTCGATCTCGGAGAGCAGGTGCGAGTTCAGAAAGACCGTCACGCCTTCGGCTTTTAAATCCATCAGCAGCGCACGGACGTCGCGCCGCCCCAGCGGGTCGAGCGCCGAGGTCGGCTCGTCCAAAATCACCAGGTCGGGATGGTTCATGATCGCCTGCGCCAATCCCGCCCGCTGCTGCATGCCCTTGGAGAACTCCCCCAGCTTGCTGCTCCGGCGCGACGCGAGTCCCACCCGCTCCAGCGCCTCGCCCGATGCCGCCTTACGCTCGGCGGCGGACATGCCGTAGAGACGCCCATGCAGATCCATAAACTCGTCGGCGGTCAAAAACTCATGGAACTGAAACTTCTCCGGCAAAAAGCCCAACCCCCGACGCGCGGTTAAATCTCCCAGAGGCGCGCCCAGCAAACTCCCATGCCCGGCAGTCGGATAAACATTGCCCAGCAGCATGTTAATGGTAGTCGTCTTGCCCGCCCCGTTCGGCCCCAAGAACCCGAAAATCTGCCCGCGCGGCACGTCCAGCGTGAGATCGGCCACCGCCACAAACTTCTTGCCCGCGCCGCTGCCCCGCGCCGCGTACTCCTTGCGCAGATGGCTGGTGGAGATGGCAAGCTCGGCTTGAGCTTGGGAACCGGAAGGGGCAATCGAAGCGTTGATGGAAGGAGCAGTCACGCCCGAGATTGTACGGTAAACTGCTAATGAGAATCAATGGCGCTGAATCGCGCTTATAGCGATTCGCCGTAAGATTCCATGTCGACACTGCCGTTTGAGTTCACTGTAGAAGGGCCGCCGCTGTCGCATCAGACACGCGATAAGGCAAAGCTGAAAGCCTGGCAAAGTAAAGTACGTGCGGCGGCAGCAAACACGTGGACTGTAGAACCTCTTCGGCAGCGGCTTCGCTTTAAGGTCACCTACTATCACGAGGACGAGACCATAGTGTTTGATCTTGATAATATGGTTAAACCTATACAAGACGCGCTCAATGGCTTGATATACATTGATGATCGTCAGATAACATATACCGATATCGCTAAAATGCCTATTGACGACCCCTTTCGTATTCGCGGCGTGTCAATGACGCTTCTGCAAGCGTTCTCATCTGGAAAAGTTTTCCTGCATGTACGAGTAGAAGAAGCTCCTGATTCGGTTGATGCTTTAAGAAGACCATGAAAACTGAAGCAAATAAATTGCAAGAAGTGGCTGAACAGTACACTCATCACGGATACGCCGTAATTATCGAGCCTTCAGCAAGCCAAGTTCCAGAGTTTATGGATGGTTTTCAGCCAGATATGCTTGCTTACAAGAACGATGAGAAAGTAGTAGTAGAAGTTAGAGTCAAAAACCAAATTGCCGACGCCAATACAGTGTATATGGCAGGTCTGATCAATTCTCAGCCTGGATGGCGTTTTGACCTCTTTGTTGTCAATGATTCTCGCTGGCCTGATGACGTGCTTACTACAGCTTACGAAAAGTCGTCTGATGGAATTGTTGAAATGGCTCGCAATGCCAATGAGCTTGATAGCTCAGGGCAGCCAGAAGCAGCTTGCCTTTTGGCGTGGGCTGCTACCGAAGCATCGCTTAGAAATCTTGCGAAGAGGCATGGGGTAAGAGTTGAACGATACTCTCCGATCAACCTAATTCAGACTCTTTACTCGGCAGGTTTGCTGTCATTGGAACAGTATGACCACTTGCGTGAGATTCTGAAAATACGGAACGCTATTGCTCACGGCCTTAATACATATGGTTCAGCAATTAACGGTTCCGTAGGCTTTTTGGTTGGATTGTCTCAAGATCTTCTTGTTGCTTGAAAAGATTAGGTTTAGTATGGAGGTTATAGCAAAGCAGTTTAAGCCTTACCAAGGCGCTACCCCCGACCCCGCCGCCGCCACCCGCGAGGCGATGGCCCACGCGCGCGCCGGGCGAATCCCTCTGGTGGAGACGTTCTACTCGCTGCAAGGCGAGGGGATGCGCACCGGGCAGGCGACTGTGTTTGTCCGCATGGCGGGCTGCAACTGCGACTGCTGGTTTTGCGACACCGATTTCCGCACCAAGGAATTGCACACCGTCGATTCGCTGCTCGCCGAGATCGCCGGCCTCGCTCCCGAGTGCCGCTGGGTCTGCCTCACCGGCGGCGAGCCGACCATCCACGACGGTCTCACGCCCTTGTGCGACGCCCTCCATGCGCGCGGCTACCGGGTCCAGGCCGAAACCAACGGCTCCCGGCCCCAGCCCCAGTGGCGGCTCGACCAAATTACGGTTTCCCCCAAAGTGCGCCAGGGCGCGCGGCTCGATCCCTGGTATCTGGAGCATGCCTCCGAGTTCAAGCACGTGATCGACGACAATCAGGATCTGGAACTCGCGCTTTCACTCGCCGCCCGCCACGACAAGCCGGTTTTTCTCCAGCCCAACGCCCTGAACGGCGACGCCGCCCAGATGTGCATCGACACTATCAAGCAGCATCCGGAGCGCCTGCGGCTCTCGCTGCAGACGCACAAGCTGCTCAGTATTCGGTAAGGTTTCGTCTTAGGGGCAGTTTTTTCGAGTTGCCTCTCTTGAATTTGCCGTCCTGAGCGCAATGCAGTAAAATATAAGAATATATTGCAGCTGTTTGTGGCAGATAAATCAAATAATTCCACGATTTTAAGTTTTCGTGAAGTACCGCATGCTGCGGCTTGATATTGCCAAAATGTAATCCAAGCTGCAGCATTAGTTTGAATAGAACACTAAGTACGCTATGCCTGATTCTATCTTCACAGCTGAAGAGCGCTACCGCCTCCTGGTGGAAGGTGCTAAAGACTACGCCATGATCCTGCTCGACGACGACGCTTGCATCGTCGGGTGGAACGCCGGCGCGGAGCGGATCATGGGGTGGAGCGAGGCTGAAGTTTTAGACATTGCCGCCGATCTGATCTTCACGCCCGAGGATCGTGAGAGCGGCGTTCCGGCGCAGGAGTTGGAACGCGCCGCATCCGACGGGCGGGCGCTGGATGTTCGTTGGCACGTGAAAAAAGACGGTAGCCGCTTCTTTGCTGACGGCATCATGGAATCTATCCAGGCTGAGGACGGTGCCCTGCGCGGCTATGCCAAAATCATGCGCGACGCCACCGACGGCGAGCTGGCCCGCATGGCGATGCGCGACTCCGGCGCGCGCCTACGCGACGCGCAAAAGCGCCTTGATGCCGCCTTGTCGGCAGGTGGAATTGCCACCTGGACTTGGGACATCGCCTCGAACCGAGTGGACGCCGATCCCAACTTGGCGCAGTTGTTTTCAGTCAGCGAGGAGGACGCCGCTGGAGGCCGGCTGGAAGTTTATATTCAGGCAATCCATCCCGATGACCGCGAGCGAGTCGCCGCGGAAATCGGTGAGTCAGTGGCTTCAGGGAACCAGTATTCCACCGAGTACCGCATTATCTTGCCGAACGGCGCTTATCGCTGGCTGGAGGCGCGCGGCAAAGTGGTTCGCGATGCGAGCGGCCAAGCGTCGTCGCTCGACGGCGTCGTCGTGGACGTCACCAATCGAGTGGAGCGCCGGGCGCGTGAGCGTTTTCTCGCCGATATCACCGCGCGGCTGGGCAGGCTGACCGATCCCGATCAAGTAATTGCCGAGATCGTGCGGATGGTCGGCCAGTTTCTGGAAGTCGAGCGCTGCGTCTACGTCGATATCGACGTCGTCACGGACAACTGCCTCTGCCATCCCGATTACCGCGCCAATGAGTCGGTTGTCAGCATGGCGGGCGAGTTTTCAATCCGGGCCTTCGGCGAGATTGTCACCGCGGAGTATGCCGCCGGACATGCGGTCGCCGTGGATGACGTCCACAACGACCTGGCTCAGGTTCCCTCTGAGAATATCGCCAGCTACGATGCCCTCAGTATCCGCGCTCACGCTTCGGCACCCGTGGTGCATACGTCCCGCCTGGTCTCGTGCATCGGGGCCCACAGCGCAGTGGCGCGCCGCTGGAAGCCCGAGGAGTTGGAGCTGCTTCAAGCGGTGGTGGAGAGAACATGGCTCACCGTCGAGGTGCTGCGCCAGCAAAATAATCTCGCGCGTGAGTCCGCGCAGCTGCGCATCGCGCACGAGCGCATCGCCGACATTCTACAAAGTATCGGGCATCCTTTCTACGCGCTTGACGCCGAATGGCGATTTACCTATATCAACGCCCAGGCCGAAGCGTTTTTGGGACGGACGAAAGAGGAGATGCTCGGTAAAGACGTCTGGGGCGAATTCCCGGAGGCGGTCGGCTCCCAGTTCGAGATGAACTTTCGCCAGGCTTTATCCACCGGCGAGACGATCGCATTTGAGCAGTTCTATCCTCCATTCGGCAAATGGCTCGATATGCGCGTCTACCCTTCACAAAACGGCCTTTCCGTCTATTTTGAGGACACGACCCCGCGCAAAGCCATCGAAGCCGAGCGCGAGCGGCTTCTGGTGGAGCAGCGCGCGCGCGCCGAGCGCGAAGAGCTGATCAACCGGATCGGCATCGCCCTGCGCAGCTCGCCTGAGCCGGAGACGGTATTGCAAACGGCGGTCAGCGAGCTTGGTGCCGCCTTGGGCGCGGAGCGCTGCTACTATGCTGCCTACGACCGCGAAGCCGACCGCACCACGGTCGGGCCTGAGTGGCGCGGCCCTGAAATCGCGGCGATGTCCGGAACGTATAAATCGTCGCAGTTCGCCATCAACAAGCAATCCGATTATCTGGCCGGTCATACTCAGGTGCTCTTCGATACTTTGTCCGTCGGCGACTCCCTCGCGCAAAGCGTCGGCCTCCGCGCGTTGATCCGCGTCTCGCTTGTCGCCGGAACCGACATGACCGCTCTTTGCGTGGCGATGGCGAATGCGCCGCGCGAATGGACGTCCGACGAAATCTCTTTGGTGGAAGCCGTCGCCACCCAGACTCAAACCGCGCTCGAGGCCGCGCTCCTGAACCGGCGCGAGCATAAGATCGCCCAGCAGCTGCAAGCAGCCCTTCAGCCCCCACTGCCCCAGCAGATACCTAGACTGTCCATCGGTGCGTTCACCAAAGCCGCTCTGGAAGAGTCCGAAGTCGGCGGCGATTTTATGGATCTGTTTCCGCTGGACAAGGAAATATACGCCCTCGTGGTCGGCGACGTCTCCGGCAAGGGCCTCGCCGCCGCCCAGCAGCTCGCCCTAATCCGCAATAGTCTCCGCACCACGCTTTATCTTTCCCGCTCCGCCGCGCAAGCGGTCAGCAGCTTGAACGATATCGTCACCGCCCACGACCTGCTGGTCGGCTTCGTCACCGCCTTCGTCGGAGTCTACGATGCCGGCGCTGGCACCATCGCCTATGCCTCCTGCGGCCACGAGCCTGCCTTGCTGCGCCGCGCCGACGGCACGGTCGATACGCTTGTATCGGCCAATGATCCGCCGCTCGGCGTCGATCAAAACGCCGTCTACACGGAAAACGTCGCGACGCTGAAACCCGGCGATACTCTGCTCGTCTACACCGACGGTATCTCGGAAGCCGGCCCAAGCCGCAAAGAGCTGCTCGGTACGGACGGCCTCAAAGGTTTATTCCAGTCGGTGAGCTGCGACATCGGCATGCAGGACTGCGCCGAGACCCTGGTCGACAAAGCCGAAGGCTACGCCGGCGGTGCCTTCCGCGACGATGTCGCCGTGCTCCTCGCCCGCCGGGAGTAGAACGCGGCCCCATCCGGCCTCTCGGCCACCTTCCCTGAAAGGGAAGGAACTGTTTTCAACGCTGATATTAGCTGAGCTTTTAAAATGCGTATGCAACAACTACACACTGGCTGAAAATCATTCCTTCCCTTTCAGGGAAGGTGGCCGAGAGGCCGGATAGGGTCGCCGTCGAACCGCTTGTAAAAACAATACTGCGTTCCTCCCGGCCTAAACTCGCCCAGCTCCCCAAACTGCGCATACCCGAGCTTGCGGTAGAACTCCGGCGCTTGAAAGCTGAACGTCTCCAAATAAGCGCCGACACATCCCCGCCGGCGCGCCTCCTCTTCCGCCAGAGCCAGTAGCCGCCCGCCGCACCCCTGCCCGCGATACGATTCGGCCACCCACAAGATATCGACATGCAGCCACCCTCGGTTCGTGTCGCCCAGCAACCCTCCCAATAAGTTTCCGTCCCCGTTACGCACCGCAACAAAGAGCGGCCGGTACCCGTTGTCGCCCGCCTGCGCCCGGTTAAACGCCTGCAAGCTTTTCAGCACGAAATCCGTGTCCTCCGATCTAGCATTATCCTCGACCTCGACGCTGAATTCGGAAGTATCCATAGCAGTTCCTTTTTACGCGACCCTCTTCAGGCTCACGCGCCACCCTTGCCGCCTCACTCTGGCGCAACGCAATGAAAATGCCATACGAGTTGGCGCTATCAAGTATAAAAAAATATCAACATTTTTGCTCGGTGCAGTCCCTGAACGATTTGACGATCCCTTCCACTGAT
>CAXSEA010000204.1:0-6710 GCA_964235675.1 uncultured Armatimonadales bacterium
AGGAGCAACGGCGATTACTTTAACCGGCTCAGGCGTTTCGACAACATCGGCAGCTAAGGCCTCAATCATCGGCGGCTCGGCGAAGGTAATCGCGATTTCGCTCTCGTCGGCGATGAACTCGAAAATCTCGCGCAGGCGCTCTTCGCTCCACTCCGTGCTGAGTTCGATTGTCCAGGCGGCGTAGCAGGTCTCCGGATCCAAATCTTCCAGCGCGGGCAATCGCGACAAATCGCTGGCGACCGATTTCACGTCGCCGGCTTCGGCCAATTCGCCCAGCAGACGAATCGGGTCCATGCCTTGGCGGAGGGTATCGGGGCCGGGGCGCACGTCGATGCGGCACTCGCGGGCGGTGGCCCAGATGCCCCAGGCTCCGTCCGGATCGCTCGCGGCTTCACCATCCGACACCGGCTCGGCCACCGGCGCGGGAGCGGGAGCAGTATCGTTCTGGATGGCGGCTTCGATCCGCGCGGAAAGCGCGGTGGAATCCGGCGCGGACGCGGCTTCGCCTCGGGCGACGTCAATGAGCGCTTTCATCTGATCGAGCGATTCGAGCAGAAGCTGCACCAGGGGATTGGTCACGGGAATCTGCCCAGTTCGCACCTTGTCCAGAAGCGTTTCGAGGCCGTGGGTGAAATGGGCGACGTCGCTGAACCCGAAGGTGGCGCTGCCGCCTTTAATCGAGTGAGCGCACCGGAAAATCGAGTTCAGCAGCTCCGTATCGCCGGGAGTCTCCTCCAGGCGCAGCAGGTGTCCCTCGAAGTCGGCGAGCAGATCCACCGCCTCCTCGAAGAACGCCTGATGGAACATGGTCATGTCCACATTCATGCCGGGACTACCTTGGCGACTACTTTCAGCAGCTGATCGGGATGGAAGGGCTTCACGATCCAGCCGGTCGCGCCCGCCGCCTTGCCCGCCTTTTTCTTGTCGTCGCCGCTCTCGGTGGTGAGCATCAGCACCGGAGTGAACTTGCAAGCGGGCTTGGCGCGCACCTGCTTGATAAACTCTAGGCCGTCCATGACCGGCATGTTCAGGTCAGTGACGATTACGTCCACCTTGCCGCCGGGAACGCTGCCCAGCTTATCCAAGGCCTCCTGCCCGTTGCCGCCTTCCAGCACGATATAGCCGGCCCCTTTCAAGGTAAATCCGACCATCTGCCGCATGGAAGCCGAGTCATCTACGATTAAAGCGGTCTTAGCCACGGTGTTGCTCCTGATCTCTCCACCAAAATTATGAATTCGATTTGTAAGCTGCCGATTACTTAGAACAGTTCGACGTTGTCGTCGTCGTCGTGCGAGTAGCTCACTACCGTCAGCTCCGGCGCGGCCCCGACACTTTTGACCATCGGGAACGACTGCCCCACGGCCATCGGCAAAATTTCGCCGTCCGCGTCCGCGCCGCCGGTCGTCATCTGGTCGCGGAGCGAGCACAGCGGCTCGGCCACATGCTCCAGGCGCTGCCGCAGCAGGTCGTGAAACTGAAAGGCGATAATAATCCGCATTACGTCGTCGCTGACGTGCTGGCTCTTTACGCCGACCATTCTGATGGCGTGCTGAGTCTGGTCGTTGGAGACGCGGATCATTTCCATCAGGTTGTTGATCGCGCTTTGCGCCTCGCAGCTGCACTCCAAGCTCTGCTCGGCGGCTAAACCCAGCTGCGTCTGCACCTGCTCGCTTTCGGTAAACGTCTGCTTGGTGAGCACCCGCATCCGCTCCGCCGCTTGGCGCGACCGGTCGGCAAGCTTTCGGACTTCGGTGGCGACCACCGCGAAGCCGCGCCCGGCGTCCCCGGCGCGCGCGGCTTCGAGCGACGCGTTGAAAGCCAGCAGCATCGTCTGCGAGGCGACGCTTTCGATATCGTCGAGCAAGCGCGCCAGGTTGCGGGAAACATCCATCAAGCCGTCGATGCGCCGGTTGGATTTGGCGATCTGGCGCGATGTCTCCAACATGCCTTGAACGAACTGCCCCATTACGTCGCCCGCCTGGCTGGCGATAGCCACGACGCTGGTCTCGCTGCCGGAGGCGACAATCTCGCCCGCCAACTGCGAGACGCCTTGGGCGTCGGAAGAAAGCGACGTGAACGATTCGATGGCTTCGCCGACCGCCTGCTCGGCTTCGGCAAGCGCCACGACGATCTGCTCCACCAGCTCATGCGCGAGGCCCCCGACTTGGGAGCGCAGCGAGCTTATCGCCTGAGAGTCCTCGGATGCGCGCTCGGATACAGGCTCCAAAACCAAATTGGTCGTGCCGCTCGACGCAGCTTTGGCTTGGTAGTCGTCGATCAGCGCCTGACGGTCTGCGAGATCCTGCTCCAGGCCGGCAATCACGACCCTGGCTTCGTCGAGCTCGCGGCGAAGCACTTGCGATACCGCGTGGGCGGCATCGAGCTCGGCATTTCGCGCGGGACGGCGCATGAGCGACAGTGGATTGAGAATCGAAGGTGTGACGACTTTGCTCATAGCGCGATATTGATCCGCTCCAGCATTCCTTCCACCGACGCCGGAACATTCTCCGCAACCAGGGCGCGACTGTCCTGCTCCACATGGGCGCGCAGAGCCGCCAGGAGCTGCACGGCGGATAAGTCGAGCCGTTCCACCTCCGCCAGGTTCACCCGGATCGTTTCAACGCGGCGGTCGGACGCCGCTTGTTGAACCGCCGCGTGCAGGACGCCCGCTTCAAAAATGTCGACGACGCCGCGCAAGGACAACGTGCCCTGCGCCCCGCGACGGCGATACGCCGCCGCTCCGTTCATTGCTGTCATGTTCGCTCCCGCTTGGCCTTGCCGAAAAATCGATTCAGACGTTTCGCTTTCGCGCGGCAATATCAGTGAAGTTGCCGGCTGGTAAATCACTGTGGATATATTCGGCTGTACCAGCTAATTTTCTTAGTGCAGATGATTGAATATGTGGCTGATATTACAAATGAATCATTGAGCAAGGTACTACAAGCCGCCCGCGCCGAGCTTCATCGTGACTCCCATATAGAGGCCGCCGTTTTGCGCCGCGCCCTGGAAGTCTTGATCGCGAACGCGGCCCACCGAGTAGCCGACCGCGAGGCGTAGATCGGGCGTGACGTAATAGCCGGTTTCGACCAGCTCGCCCGTGGCGCGGTAAATCCCGCCCGATTGCGTAATCTGGCGCAGCTCGCCCGCGAGATCGATTCGTCCGGTCAAGTGCCGGGTCACCCGCTCCTGCGCCAAAACCAAGGTGCTGGCGGCGCTGATGCCTTCGTCGATTTGCGACCCGCTGCTTCGGGCGGCGAGCTTGCCATAGAATTCCCAGCGCCAATCCGGCGCGTAGATCGCCTCGGCGGCGAAGACGCTTTCGCGTGAGGCTCCCGCGCTTAGGTTGTCCAATAGCCCCGTGCTGGACTGCGTCCGCCGGTCGTAGTGCAGCAGCGCATTGAACCGGTCGTCGGACGGATTCCTATAGGCGAGGCCGACCCGTAGCGAGGAATCATCGCCCAGCCCCACCACCGAGCCGTTGGCCGACTGCGCTGATTCATACCGGGCGAGTGCGGTGATCGCCGGAGACAGCTTGCCGGCCACCAGCGCGGAAAGGACGGTATTGCTTCCCTGGCTGGAGTGGCGGTCGTCCAAACCGAGGGAGACTTTAAGATCGCGCAGGGCGGTGTAGTCCAGGCTTGCACCGTAGCTGGTGGACGAGCCGGTCAGCAGGGAGTATTCGGCGGCTTGAGCCGGAGCGATGGAATCGGTCGCCAGCGGATCGGTATAGCCGCTGAGCGCGTTGCCCGCCGACACCCGCTCGTACGTCGCTTTCGCGCGCAGTCCGGGCGCGATCTGCCAGCCCCGGTCGCATCCGGTGGAGCTTTCCAGCTGCATGCCGTCAATGCCGCTGACCACCGTCAACCGCTGCTGCACGTCGAAATCACCGTTCACCTTTTGCTTTACGATGCTGTCGAGGCTGAGCACGTTGCGCCCGGCGTACTCGCCCAGCTGGTAATGCGTCTCGGTCGCCCTCAGAGCGAAGCTCGGATTGACCTGCCAATTTGCTCCGACAGCGGTGCGGTCGTTGTACTGCGGATCGACGGCGCCGGCGAACGTGGAAATATTCAGCGCCTGGAGGGTAATTCGCGGCGTTAACGGCGCGAGCAAACGAGTTTGCAGCTGGTCGGACGTGCCGTCGCCTACGCCCGGCGTGGCACTGGTACTCGATTCGGTACCTGTGCCCGCCGCACTTCCTGTTGGCAAAGCGTCCTCGCTGCGCTGCCGGTCGATCAGCTTTACCGTCAGCGACGCTTTTCTGAGCGTCTCCTCCAGCCCCGCGTATGCTGTCCGGTCGCTCGTGGCGGCGTAGCTTTGCGTGGTTTGAGTGAGGCCATCGGCGCTGGTTGTGGAAGTGGAACTGGACGCATCGCCCAAGAAATCCAGCGGGTCGGAATGCGCCGACGATGCGTCGGTGTGCTGCGCGTCCCAACCGGCGAACAGCCGCGACACCGCCGACATCCGCGCGTTGACGTCCGCGCCGTAAAACGTCTGCCCCGGCACGAAGCTGAGTGTCGCGTTGTTGACAAAGCCCGAGTCGGTGCGCTGCAGATACACGTGCGCCGAGACTTTCGCCGTCGCGGCGCTGTCGAAGTTGAAGCGATAGGCCGAGCCGCGCAGGGACGCGTCCGAGCCTTCGGCCTGGGAGCGGGCGAGTTCCGCCGTGAGCGTGCCCGCGCCCGCCATCGGCAGCAGGCAATCGAGCGCGTTCAGCGTAAAGCGGCGCTCGCCTTGGTTCTCGATGACGCTGGTCACGCCGAGCGTCTTTTCGCCCGCGACGCTTTCACCCAGACGCAAACTGAGCCGCCCGCCGTAGATGCCGCCGCCGCCGCTCGCCAGACTGGAGCCATTCGACGCGACCGTGTCTTTCTGGTACGTCGCCACGATCTGCCTGAGCAGCAAGCGTCCGTCCGCGCCGATATCGGTGCGCAAGATAGGCTCCGCAAACAGCAGAGTGCCGCGATCATAATCGATCTCGTAATCCGTTCCGCTCGCCAGCGCCGTTGCGCTGACAACCCTTCCCGGATAATCGGCGTCCACTTCCTCCAGCGAGATCGTCTCGCTGCCGACCACGACCGGGCGCTGCGTCAAGAAGTAATCGCCGCGCGTGCCGTCGGGCGCGATGGTGTCGCGGACGAACCGCTCGGCGTTGTTGCCGTAGAACGCGGTCACCTGCACCGGGCCGTCGTCGAAATGCGTCTTAAAGGCGTGCAGCTCGCGGCTCAGGCCGCTGAGCTGCTGCGACGGACCCGTGAACTCCTGAGTGCCGTAATCCCCCCAAAGCGCGTAGTCGTCGCCCCGCTCCAACCGCGCATAGAGGTGGTCGCTGGAAGGCGCTAGGTCGGTCACCTGGGAGCTATCGCCGTAGACCGGGTACTGTTGCTCCTCGAACTGCGGCGCTTCCGCCAGCCCCGGAGTGCCGTAGCCGTTCTGATTGAGGTTTTGACTGCTGCTGTAGGCGGTGGTCATCTTCCAGTCGCGCAGCACCGTCCCGGTGAAGAACGCCGCCGAATCGCCGCTCAACTGAGCGCCGGAGCCGAAATCACGCTGCAAAAGCTGATCGAAGCCATCGAAAAAATCGGAGCCGCCCCGGCCCAGATGCAGGTTCAGCACCCCCGCCCCGATCATCGGCCTCAGCTCGGAGCTGAAGCGCAAATCGGCGGCACCTTCCATAGCGCCGATCCGCGCCTTCACTTGAACCTGCTGGGCCTCATGCCCGGTTTTCAGCGCGACGACGAAGCTACCATCCCGCACCGGCACCTCGCAGCCGCCCTGCCCCGGCGCGGCGTCGCCCGCGACAAACTCGCCCGCGCTCGTGGACAGAATGGCCGTCGTGGACTGACGTACGACAAGCCCGGCGGCATCGACCAGCTTGCCCACCAAATGAATCACCGAGCGGCCGTCTGCGGGGGCTGCCCATGGTTGCGCCCGAAGCGCGATCCGCGCCGGGGGGCCGCAAACCTGCACGCTCACCGAGTCCTGCGGCAGGCTTTCCCCGCGCCGGACATCGCCGCCGCGCATTGCCGCCACAATCGTGTTCTTGCCGATGGCAAGCGGCACGCCGTACCAGGTGCGCGACACGCGCCCGGTTTGAGGATCGACAGAGACGCGTCCGACTAGATTCGCCTCCACAGGCCTGGAATCGACGCTCAGCGCGATTGAGTAGCCGGCGGGCGCGTCCACGGTAATTGGCGTTGTCGGCAAATCCAGAACCGCGCCGCTCGCGGGCTCGCGAATCGTAACTGTCTTCCCGCCGGATTCATCCGACCAGGCGTAGGATTGTCCCAAGCCAAGCGAGCTGATTGCCAGCAGACCGGTCAGCGCGAGCGCGCGGAACAGGGATATGGCGGAAAAACGTCTCATGGCCGGAGCGCCTTTTCTGGAATTGGGACAAGAGCGAAGTTGAGCCGGGCCATTCCGCCCGCTTCGAGGCGCACCAGGCGCACGCGGCTGTTGTCTTCGTACATAGGAGTGCGGGCGAGCGTGCAGCCGGGCGTGCTGAGGAGATCGAGCACCGCCGCGTGGGTCCCGCTGGCGACATTGGGAATCGAGAACAGCCCGTTCGGATCAGTGGTGACCTGCAGCCCGTCGTCAAGCAGTATCACCGCTCCGCCGATGCCGATTTCGTGCTTTCCATGCTGCTCGCCATCGCCGTCGCCGTCGATAAACACCCGTCCGACAATGGTGCCGAGATCGCTGAGAATTCCTGG
>CAXSEA010000205.1:0-6701 GCA_964235675.1 uncultured Armatimonadales bacterium
CCGACGACCAAGGCATTATCATCGCCGCCGTTTGTCACGGCCCGCAGATGCTGAGTTCCGCCGATATTTTGCACGACCGTATCGCCACCTGCGTGGATACGGTCGCGGTGGACGTCAAAAATGCCGGAGCCCACTATGTGGACGAGGCGGTCGTGGTGGATGGAAACCTGATTACCTCGCGCACGCCCGCCGATCTCGACGAGTTCAACGAGGCCATTTTCGCCGCGCTCAACGACAGCGGGAAGCCGGTGCGCCAGCCGATGATCGCCGGAGCCTGACACACAAAAAAACGTCCTCCCCGCTCAATGTTGCGGGGAGGGCGTTTTTGTTTCTAGTGCGCCAGGTGGCGGCGATAGTGGCGACCGTACTTGCGGTGCAGAATACGGTGGTTGGTGGTGCTCTTGAAGACGTGGTGGCCGTTCGGCTTCAGCACGTAGTTGTTGCCGGTGTGCCGGTTGCGGACAATGGACTTCGAGTGTGTGGTGCGGTGCACGTCACTGGTCACGTTCTCGGTGTCTTTGCGAGTGGTGTACTCGATCGACTTGCCGATCTTCGACAGCGTATTGCTGTTATGCTTGTGCGGGACGGTCGGCATGGAATGGCCCTGCGCGAACGCGGCGGATGCCGTGGCAAGCATCGCGAAGGCGCCGATCATTGCGCCGATTGTTGTTAAAGTTGTTTTCATCTGATTCCTCCCGGAGATTTTGAGTGAATGTCTCAAATAGTACACGATTGGCGGCAGGTACGAATCGATTTCGCTAAATCAAATATTCGCTATTGCTGCAAAGAGCTGATGCCGCGAAAGTACAAGATTTCGCGTCTGCAACAGTCAATTCAAGAAATTCTGCTCAATCTTACCTCTAATGCGTATCACAAGACTAGACGCTTGTGTGTCACGCCAAGTTCCAGCTGTTGTTATGTGAATGTGTCAGCCGGAATTTCAGCTTCGGCGATGCACCACCGAGGCGTTCACCTGGTCAAGCGGCTTGATGACTATCTGGTCGATGTTGACGTGCGGCGGGCGAGTGACCGCCCAGACAATGGCGTCGGCGACATCGGAGGCGACGAGCGGGGTCATTCCCGTGTAGACTTTCTCCGCTTGCGCGGCGTCGCCGCCGAAGCGCACCAAGCTGAATTCCGTATTGACCAGGCCGGGGTCGATTTCGGTGATGCGCACCGGCTGGCCGATTAGCTCCTGGCGCAGCGTGGAGGTTACGGCGCGCGCGCCGTGCTTGGCGGCGGTGTACCCTGCCCCGCCGGTGTAGGTCTCCAGGGCCGCGACACTGCCGATGGTGACGATATGCCCTTCCCCAGAGGCGACCAGCTTCGGGAGAAGCGCCCGCGTCATTCGCATGAGACCGAGTACGTTGGTCTCGTACATTGTCAGCCATTGCCGTGTGTCGGCTTCCGCGACCGTGCTCCGCCCCAACGCGCCGCCCGCGTTATTGACAAGGACGTTCGCGGCGGTAATTTTGCCGGAGAACTCATCGACGCTCGCCTGGTCGGTCACATCGAGAGGATACGCTTCGGCTCCTATCTCATCCACGAGCCTTTGTAGACGCTCCATACGACGCGCGCCGACGATCACTTTGAACCCCGCCGCCGCAAGCTGACGGGCTGCCGCTTCGCCGATCCCGCTGCTGGCTCCGGTGACTACCGCTATTTTGGTGTTGTTGCTCATATTTGCTCATCCAGAATGATCTCGCGCGCTCCGTCGGCGATGCGGCAGATGAAGACTTCGGGCTCTTGGTCGATGGTTTTACCGTACTGCTCTTTGATGTCCGCGCTGAACTGCTCGGCGACGGCGGGGTCGATCAACGCCAGCACCGCGCCGCCGAAGCCGCCGCCGGTCATGCGAGCGCCGTAGCAGCCGGGGAGCTTCCGCGCCATGTCCGAGAGCCGGTCCAGCTCCGGCGTGGTGTTTTGGAACAGCGTGCGGCTGGATTCGTGGGACTCGTTCATCAATCCTCCCAGCGTCGCCAAGTCACCCGCGCGGAGCGCCTCGCGCGCCTGCAAGACGCGCTCGTCCTCATGGACTACATGGGCGGCGCGTTTGTACTCGTTCTCGGTCAGCTTGGGCTTACCCGATTCGAGCAGCTCGGGGGTGACGTCGCGCAGCTGTTTTTTGCCCAACTTCGCCGCCGCCGACTCGCACTCGTCGCGGCGCGATTTGTACTCGCCGCCGGTGAGAGCGTGCTTGACCATCGAGTTGCAGACGACGAACGCCGCCGGGTGATCGCCCAGGCCAATGGCTTCGTGCTCCAGGGTCAGATTGTCTAAGAACAGCAGGTGGTCGGCGATGCCGAATACGGAGGAAAATTGATCCATTAAGCCGCTGGGCACGCCGACAAAATGATTTTCCGCGCGCTGGCACAACTTCGCCAAATCCATGCTGTCGATGGCGTACGGCACATGCTTGCGGACGGCAAGCGCGGTGGCCACTTCCAGCGCCGCCGACGACGATACCCCCGCGCCGAGCGGAACGCGGCCGTCGATGCCGAGCGCCATCGGAATCAGCGTCGGATGAGCATCCAGCTGCGTCAATTGCTCCAGCACGCCTAAGACATAGTTTGCCCAAGGCTCATTGTCGTCGTGCTTTAACTGGCCGAGGCTCGATTCGGCGTATTGGTCCAGATCGAGAACGTTCATCCGGACAAGCTCGCTGCCTCCACGCGCCGCCGCCATCACGCAGGTACGCTTGTCAATGGCTGCGGACAGGGTGTAGCCGCCGTTGTAGTCGGTGTGGTTGCCCAGGACCTCGACGCGTCCCGGCGCGATGGCCGCTGTGTCGGCGGCGACATCAAACTTTTGCTCAAAGAGCGCGCGGGTTTGGGCCAGCAGCTCCTTCATGGAATCGTCGAGATCGCCGGCTTTAATTGTATCAGGGATGGAATTTGGGTTCATCTTCGGTTTCTGCCCCTTTGCAGACTGTGAGTTTATCCCAATTGCGCGTACTTCAAAGCATCGCCGCAGGAGCAGGCGCGATGCTCCGGCCAATTTTGCAGCATCGCCAGCAAAACGCGTTTTACATTGGCGGTGTTCTGCTGCAAAATTTTGACGACGTCGGCGGCTTCGACATGCCGGTCACTGCTAATCGCGACCCCGGCGTCGTAATCGGTGATGAGCGAAATGTTGACGTAGCACATCGCCAGCTCTCGGGCCAGGGCGACTTCGGGGTATTGCGTCATGCCGATGATCTGCCAGCCGGCGTCGCCGAACCAGCGGCTTTCCGCTTTGGTCGAGAAGCGCGGCCCCTGGATTGTCACGACCGTGGCTGTGTCATGCACCGGCACGCCCTGGGCATGGGTGGAGTCGAGTGCGAGAGCGCGTAGCTGCGGGCAGTACGGCTCGGCGGTGGAGACGTGAGTGACGACAGGCCCGTCGTAGAACGTGTCCGCGCGTCCATTGGTTCTATCGACGAATTGGGAGTTGATCGCGAATTCGCCGGGGACGTAGTCGGCCTGCAGCGAGCCGACGGCGTTCGGGGCGAGAATGCGGGTGACGCCAAGCTCGCGGAACGCCCAGAGATTGGCGCGGTAGTTAATTTTGTGCGGGGGAATCGTGTGGCGGCGGCCGTGCCTCGGCAGGAACGCAACGCGACGGCCCGCGATGGCGCAAAGGGCGATTTGATCGCTCGGAGAACCGTACGGAGTTTGCACGTCGACAAACTCGATTTCGCCCTCGGCGAATTCGTAGAAGCCGGAGCCGCCGAAGATGCCGATTTCAGCTTGGTTAGACATTGCTTGTGAGTGGCCTTCGGCGCTTGGCCTACCAGATAGTCGCCTTGTAGGCGCTGGACGGAACAGGGCAGCCGAACGCCTGGTAGAACTCCGCCATGTTGGACACGACACCGTTCACCCGGTAGATTTCCGGCGAATGAGGGTCGGTGATTAAGCGGCGGCGCAGCACTTCGGGGCGGTTGCTGGTGCGCCAGCTCTGGGCGTAGGCGATAAAGTAGCGCTGCTCGGGAGTGTAGCCGTCGAGCAGGGGGCGAGGCTTGCCCGCGAGCGCCTTTTCCAGCGCGACATAGGCGATTTTAGTGCCGCCGTTGTCGGCGATGTTTTCGCCCAGAGTGAGAGCGCCATTGACGTGCAGCTTGTCCACTTCGATGAAGCCGTTATACTCCGTGACGATGGCTCCGGCGCGGGATTTGAAGTTCGCCAAATCCTGCGCCGTCCACCAGTTTTTCAAGTTTCCCTGCGCGTCGTACTGGCGGCCTTCGTCGTCGAAGCCGTGGGTCATCTCGTGGCCGATGGTCGCCCCGATTTCGCCGTAGTTCACTGCGTCATCGGCGGTTTCGCTGAAGAACGGGGGCTGCAAAATGCCGGCCGGAAAGACGATCTCGTTCATGCTGGGATCGTAGTAGGCGTTGTTGGTTGGCGGAGTCATGCCCCATTCGGTGCGATCCACCGGTTTGCCGATTTTGTCCACTTCGCGCTGGAACTCGAACTCGTTGCCGCGCAGAACGTCGGTGACATAGGAAGCCGAAGTCAGATGCAGCGCCGAGTAATCGCGCCAGTGGTCGGGGTAGCCGACCTTAATCATCATGGCGTCGCACTTGGCGAGCGCCTGCGCACGCGTGCTGGGGCCCATCCATGTCAGGTGCGCGATGTCGTCGCGGAGGGTGGCCTTTAGGTTCAGCACCATAGTCAAGGCGCGCTGCTTGGCTTCGGGACTAAAGGCTTTCGCGACGTAGAGCTGGCCTAAATCCTCGCCGATTTCGCTGTCGATGACGGACAGGACTCTTTTCCAGCGCGGCTCCAGCTCGGATGTGCCGGACAAGACTTTGCCGTTGAACGCGAAATTCTCGTTCACGAACGCATCGCTGAGATATGGCGCGGCACCGTCCACGAGGTGCCAGCGGAGGTAAGTCTGCCAGACAGGCAACGGTGTCGCGCTGATGAGGTCGGCGGCGGATTTGGTGTAGGCGGGCATGGCGACGTTGATCGCCTGGTACGCCGCCGGGGGAGCTTGCAGGTCGGCGAAGTAGCGCGTCCACTCGAAGTTTGGGGCCAGCGCCGCGAGCTGAGTGGCTGTCATGCGGTGGTAGACGGCTGCCGGATCACGCTGCGCCAAGCGCGAGAGCGAGATGCGGGCGATGCGGGTTTCCAACGCGACAACCTGCGCCGCTTCCTGGGCTGCGACATCGGGAGTATCGCCCAGCAGGATCATCATTCGGGCGACATGCGCCTGATATTTTGTTCTAATGGCGACGCTTGCCGGGTCGGCGTCCAGGTAATACTCGCGGTCCGGCAGCCCAAGGCCGGATTGGTAGACGCCGGCGATCATCTGCGCGCTGTTGACGGCGTCCTGCTCCGAGCCGAACGCAAAGGGCACGTCCAGCCCGAGCCGGTTGAAGCGGGCGATTTCGTCCGTCAACCCGCCTTGATCTTTAATCGCGGCGATACGGGCAAGCTCCGGCGCGAGATCGCTTGCCCCCGCCGCGTTGATAGCGGCGGTGTCCATGCCCGCTTGGTAGAACGCGCCGACTTTCGCGGTCGCGCTGGGTTCGGCGGCGGACGTGTCGCTGGCCGCCGCCGTAGCCACTTCTTTCTCGATGGCGAGGTTGCGCTCGTCGATATCCGTGTTCACCCCAAAAGAGCTGCGGTCAGCGGGAATGACGGCGGTTTTCGACCACGCGCCGTTGGCGAAGTCGTAGAGATCGCGGCAGGGCATGATTGAGCGATCCATCAGCGACAGGTCTAAGCCGTGTCCCAGATTGGGTTGAGCCGTATTCTGAGCGCCGGCGGCAACGCAGGACGAAAAGCTGAACGCAACGAGGATCGGAATTGCCGAGAGAGGATGGAGCTTGTTAGAATTGAGCATGGGGGTGAGTTAGGATGCAAATATCAGCCGCGCCAATTTACTAGGCGCGGCTGATTGAATTGTTGCGATCTACCAAATGGACGTCTTGCGGGCGCTGTCGGGTACCGGGCAGCCGAAGGCCTCGTAGAACTCGGGCATGTTGGCGAGAACGCCGATGACGCGGTATTCATCCGGCGAATGCGGATCGGTGGCAAGCTGCAGGAGAACGGATTGCGGCCTTTCATTGGCGCGCCAGTTTTCACCGAAGGCGATAAAGAAGCGCTGGTCGGGCGTAAAGCCGTCGATGGTCGGCTGCGGCTTTCCGGCGAGGTCTTTTTGCAGGGCCAGATAGGCGATTTTCGTGCCGCCGTTGTCGGCGATGTTCTCGCCGAGCGTCAGGGCTCCGTTGATATGCGTGGTCCCGACCGGCGTATAGCTGCTGTACTGCGCCTGGATAGCCTTGGCCCGCAGCATGAAGTTTGCTTGATCTTGGGCGGTCCACCAGTTGCGCAGATTGCCCTTGGAATCAAACTGATGCCCCTCGTCGTCGAAGCCATGGGTCATCTCATGACCGATGACCGCGCCGATGCTGCCGTAGTTGGAGGCGTCATCGGCTCGAACGTCGAAGAACGGCGGTTGCAGGATGCCCGCCGGGAAGACGATCTCGTTCATCGTGGGATCGTAGTAAGCGTTTACCGTGGGCGGCGTCATGCCCCATTCGGTGCGGTCGACGGGTTTGCCGATCTTGTTCACCTGCCGGTCGAACTCAAAGGCGTTCGCGCGCATCACGTTCAGCACATAGGAGCCGGTGGTAACGTGCAGGTTGGAATAATCGCGCCAATGGTCGGGGTAGCCGACCTTAATCATCATGGCGTCGCACTTGGCGAGCGCCTGCG
>CAXSEA010000206.1:0-6693 GCA_964235675.1 uncultured Armatimonadales bacterium
TGCGCCTGCTCCAGCCCCAGCTTGATGACGGCGGCGATATCCGGCTCGTCCTCGACCAGGAGAATCCTCATAATGTTATATTATGGGGTGTGGATGAAGAAACGATGAAAGAACCTATTCGTCATAGAAAACTATTGGAGCTTGCTCAAGCGAACTATGAAAGGCACTTAAGTTGCTGTAGAGGCATCCCACTTAGACGAGCAAACCTTCCGCTTCAACAATCGAGGATTGAATGACAGCAAAAGGTTCTTGACAGTAGCGGGCGATGTTGATGGTAAGCGTCTAGCTTACAAGGAGCTGATTCACCAGGATTAAGATTGTCTGACAAAGCCCATATTCTTTGCTCGGCGTGCCTTGACAACTTTATCGTATTCGTTGTGAGTACCTAACCAGCCCCATTCGATTATATCTTCAGAGGTTTTTCCGCCGAGTGCTCGATACCCCTCTGAAATACGCACAGACCACAACGATTTGTTGTTGCCTATATTCAATTCTTTGAACTCTAAGCTGTTGTGATTAGGATTGATTTTCCATAATTTATATGATTCTCGTGCTGCTTTTCTCACTTGAGGATGCAGCTTTCGAAAAGCAGTACGGAACCCCGGAGTAAGTTTTGAGCGCACTGCAGTTACCTAATTTCAACAGTGTTTCCTGCTCGCGACTCAGCCATTATTTCATCGAAAATATCTTCTAGTACATCGTGCGACGATGCGTAAAGAGAATCCCAGGCAGCCTCATCGTCTATAAGCTGGTCATTTGCAACATCGTTTGCAAGCGGTTGACTTTCGCTAATGTTGAATCCGCCACTCAGCTGTTTGTTTGCCAAATCTCCTACGTGAGTCTTAAAAGCGTATTCTGATATATTGTACGCCGTCGAAGAAAGATTGACCCGTCTTTCGTATGCGCTACGTGAAATAGGCTCAACTTTATTTTGCGGGGGCATCGCCGCTGCTGCTGTCATTGCTGGTTACCTCCGTTGGAGCCTGTTGTTGCGGAAAAAGCTCATCAAGAGCAGCTCTGTACTCTCGTGGATCGCCGGAATACGTATTAGGCGTTCTGTTGGCATACACTCGCCGCAAGAACTTAGCCCGTTTCTCCCAAAACTCCATCATTCGCATGAAATTGTCATGCGATAAAATTACACGAACGCTTGGCTTTGATACCTTTTGACCGTTATCGTAAAAGTCGTAACCAAACACTAATCCGACTTCGGTATCTCCTAGCTCAAAAAAATTGTTGTTGGCATAAACTGTCTTGATCTCAGGGTCAGACACATTCATTGCTGCAATATTGGGGGTCGGCTTCTGCTCCTCTGTCATGCCTACTTCTCGCCCTTCTGCCGCCTGACAGTTTCCCGTTCAATCTGCTCTCGCTGCATAGCCTCGTCAACCTGCTTTGGGTCGGCTGATACCACGGCACGCAGGGCACTGCGGAAGGTCTTTTCGGCTTCTTGCGGGTTATCCGTTCGAAAATCAGATATAGTGGTCGTTCGTGGTCTTGACAATGCATCCCCTCATTGACAGAAAAAGCCCTTGGGCGGTTACTCTATTGAGCCTCATCACCTCACCAGTGCCAGAGAGTCACAAACCGCGCCAAAAGGCAGGCACTATGTATACCTTACATATGCCCCTATATATTACCATTTGTTACAAATTGTTATGCTATCGCGTAAATTCGCCTGGGCAAGAAGAGTGCCATTTTCTAAGTAGCTGAAAACGACAGCCCTTGACAGACGTTGAATTTGCGGTCTGCCAAGTATATAACCACCAAATATAAGATAGCGCTTTGTGTCAGCCGACTCAGTACCCGGCTATAGACTTTTCCTTCCCGACCGGGAAGGTGGCGCGAAGCGACGGATGGGTTCTTGTCACGCCGCGCGCTCCAGCTTCATCTCCGTCATCATGGCGACGAACTGCTCCGCCAGCATGGGATCGAATTGCGTCCCGGCCTTTTTGGCGATCTCCGCGAGGGCGACGTCTCGGGGAAGGCCTTTGCGGTAGGGGCGGTCGCTGGTCATGGCGTCGTAGGTATCGGCGAGGGCGAGCAGCCTGGCCATGATCGGGATTTTTTCTCCGGCTAAGTTGTCGGGGTAGCCAGTGCCGTTCCAGTTTTCGTGGTGGTGGCGGACTCCCGGCAATGTCGCGGCAAGGGCGGGGACTTTTCGGACGATCACCTCGCCCAAGGCGGGGTGGGTTTCCATGATTTTCCGCTCGTCGTCGTTCAAGCGCGCCGGCTTTTTCAGGATGGCGTCGGGGACGCCGATCTTGCCGACGTCGTGCAGCGTTCCCGCAGTATATATCAGGTTGATTTCCGCCGGCGGCAGGCCGACCCATCGGGCCAGCTCGGCGGCGTAGGCGGCGACGCTTTGGGAGTGGCCGCGCGTGTAAGGGTCTTTGGCGTCGACCGCAGCCGCCAGCGCCTGGATGGTGGCGAGGCTTTCGTCTTTTAGGTATTTGTGCAGCTGGAACGGGTTGGAGGACTCGTCCGCGCCGGGGACGCTGTCGAAGCGGCAGACCTGGTTGCGCCCCATCTGCTTGGCACAGGCCAGGGCAAGCTCGGCGGCCAGAACAAGGCCTTCCACCTCGCTCGCGTGCGCCCCCAGCTCCGCGCAGCCGACGCTGACAGTCAGGCCGCTTTCATGAAATCTGGCTCCCAGCGTGTTCTGAACCGAACCCCGAAGCCGCTCCCCGAACTCGGCGGCTTGGGCGAGATTGTGGCGCGGCAGCAGCGCGGCGAACTCACCGCCGCCGTAGCGCGCGCAACCGGCGATCTCCGGCATCTGCTCGCGTAGCAGCCCGGCGATCATTAGCAGCGCGACATCGCCGCCGCTGTGGCCGTAATGCTGGTTGTATTCCTGGAAATGGTCGATATCGATCAAGATCACGGAAAGCGCTTCGCCCGATTGCGCGCAGCGCTGGCCTTCCCGCGTCAATCGCTCCTGAAAGCTGCGATGGTTTTCCAGTTCGGTGAGCGGGTCGATGTGCAGCAATGCCAGCAAACGCTCCTGGCTGGCCCGCATGGATGCGGACATCTCGTTGAACGTGCTTTGCAGCAGGCCGATCTCGTCGCTGCGCTGCACGGCGAACTTTTCCGGCCATTGTCCGGCGCGCAGTATGCGGGCGGCCTGCACGATGCCGTCGAGTGGGCGAATCAAGCTTTGCGCGAGGCCGATTCCGGCGGTGAGCGCGATCAAAAGCGTGGCGACGGTAATGACGGCGAAGGCGAAGCGGGTGCGGTAATAGACGGTCATCGCTTGATCGTAGCTTCGCAGCGTCACGAACGACATCTTCGACGCGTCCGACGCTCCGGGCAGCGGGCCGCTCAGGGCGATATAGCGTCGGCCTTTCAGCGAAACGATCTGCGCGGCCTGGCGCGGGGTGGGAATGCGCGGCGGCAGCGGCAGCGACGCGCCGACAACCGAGCCGTCGTAGACGAAGGCGACGTCGCTGCCGAGCGATGTTTGCAGCTGGCCCGCGAGGCGCGAGTCGATTGAGCGGCAGGTGGTCAGCGACCCCCAGACATAGTCGCCGATCTTGATGGGAACGCAGACGCAGAGCATCAAGCGGTTCTGATCGCCCAGCACGCCGCTCCAATTCGCTCCGCCGAGGGCGGCGTTGATGCCGGGCTTGAGAAAAGCGCGGTCTTTCTCAGCCGTGCCCAAGCCGCTGGCTCCGCTCACCGATGCGTCCCGGTTGGTCACAATCACCGCGTCGACATCCAAAAGGCGCTTGTACTCGCCCGCGCTGTCGGCGAAGGTGTGCGGGTCGTTCGATCCGGTGAGTTGGCGCGTGCCGGACTGGCTGGCGAGCAGCTGGGATTGTTCGCGCAGCTTGGCGGTGCCGTCGGTGAGCAGCAAGGAAAGCAGCCCGCTTGCCGCGCGCTGGTCGCCGCGAATTTCCGCCTGGCTTTGCCGGCTCCAAACGGTGCTGAGAGCGATCAGCAAGACCGCCGCGATGATTGCCGCCGTGCCGCCGACCAGCAGCAGGATTTTAGTTTGGAGCGACAGGCGCATGACCGGGAAACCCTATTTTCGCGTCAGACTCACGGCGAGCGGCGCGTTCGAGTCAGTGATATCGACCGGCTGGGTCGCCGCCGCGCCGCTTTCGTGCCAGGCGTGCAGGATATAGTGCCCAGGCGGGACATTGGCGATATGGAATGCGCCGCTCTTGCCGCTGACCGCGTAATAGGGGGTGTCCACGACGAGTATAAACGCGCTCATGTCGGAGTGAACGCTGCACAAAAGCACGACCTCGCCCGTTTTGTCGAACGTGACGCTTTTGCTCGCGCCCTGCGGGTACATGCCGAGATCGAATTTTTTCGCCTGGTAGAAGGCGAAGACGTTGTGGAACACGGTGTCGTGGTTGGGAAAATCGACTTTGGTGCCCTTCGTAACCACGGTGACATGCGGCAGGAACATCTTGTTGCGCTGATCGATCATCGCGTGGGGCAATGGCGTCGAAGGCGCGCCGCCTTCCAGATAGACGACCACGTTTTCCGCGCCCGAGCTTTTGCCGCCCAGCATCGCTTTGCCTTCCAGGAGCGACGCGCCCGCGGACGCTCCGAACGATAAAAGCAGAGTGGCGGTTAGAAGAGAGAGTAGTTTTGCCATGATTTGATCGTTCCGCAAATACCGCGCGGATACTGTTATAAATATTGGCAACGCCAGTACCTGTCTTTAGCTTCGGTTCGCCTGATGCACTAATCGGACATGGAAAAACCGCCGATAATTCGGAGAAGTCGATTTCGGAGGGGGCAGTTATCATGCTTCGTGGCATCGCCGTTGCGGCAGCCCTATTCTCTTTATTTGCTTTTCCCCTAGGCCATGCCTGGGCGCAGTCGCCGTCGAGCACGACAGTGGAGATCAATCTTGACGCCCGCGCCGGGGGCGGCGGCGCGAGTAAAAAGGAAAACAACGGGCAGATTTACAATCGCACGGTTCGCATCAATTCGGCATTCACTCCGAATTTGGGCGTTCATTTCTTTGGTACGGAAAAGGCCTTGGGCAGCTCGGTGCAGGAGGCATCGCTGGTGGGCAGTCTCGGCGCGCAGCAGCTTCAAGCCGGCATTGTCCGCCTGCCGTTCGGAATCTACAACTACCAGGAAACCTACGCCTCCGGCATAATCGACTACGCGATGCCGCGAGTGGACTACCGGTATAACTCGGTCGATTGGGGCGTGCCCGGCGTGCAGTTCTCTGGAGGCGTGCCGAAGCTACGGGTCGAGGCCGCCGGGTTCGGCGGACGCTCGTATGGGGTTTGGGAAAACGAGGCGAGCGTCGGCGGAGCGGCCGTGCGTCTCCAGACATACACAAACAACGGCTTTATCTTCGGGGCGAGCCGCTGGGACGGCATTCAGGAAACGCTTCCCACGCCCAAGGGCACAAACGCGCCCGTGCATTTGAATGGGCTCGATATGCGCTTCACGCAAGGCCATTGGCTGCTGCGCGGCGAGTACATCGCTGGAGAATTGTCCGGCAATCAGATGCACGGCGCTTATCTGGACTCCTACTACCGCTTACCGAGGTACCAGGCCTGGACACTCGCCTCCCGCATCGAGGATCTGCGTCCCGGCGGCGGCTATCCCGCCGCGCATCAGTTGACTCTCGGCGTGCGCTATGTCGCCACTCCGAACTGGACCCTCACCGTGAACTGGCGGCGCAACAACATGAGCGACGCCTATGCCACAACATGGACTCCTTACTCCGGGAGCGGAGCGCTGTTGTTCCAGGCGTACTATCGCATCCGGCTGGGCCAGTAGCCAGCCCGATTCTACGCCGCCGGTTCGTCTTTGGCGCGCTGCAAGGCGTTGTATTCGTCGGGCGTGTCGATATCCACCGCTCCGGCACCGAAGATAAGGCGGCTGGCGTCATCCCGGTGCGCTTCGATATAGGCGCGCGCTCCCTGGCTGGGCGGCATGTTGACGAGATGATCGAAATGCACGCGGGCAAACAGGGCAGGCGCGCCGACCGCGTCGCCGTACTCGGCCGCGACGATGGTTTCCTCACCCGTATAAAACGTGCCGATCAGCGAATCAAGAGTGTCGGAAGTCACTAAGGGCTGGTCGCAAAGCATGATGACGGCAGCGTCGAGGGTGGACGTATCCTCGCCGAATACTCCCGATTGCAGGGCGCGGATTCCGGCGGAGATCGACGCGCCCATACCGCCTTGCCAGTCGTTGGCGATGATCGTCTGAACGTCAAGCCCTTCCAGCACCGAGCGCATGGCGTCGGCCTCGAAGCCCAGAACAATCACCACGGGGCGGCAAAGCGAGCCGAGCGCGACTTCGGCGGCGTGGCGCAGAAGGGTGCGTCCGTTGTACGGCAGAAGCTGCTTGGGCTGGCCCATGCGCTCCGAGCGTCCGGCGGCGAGAAGAATCAGTCCGACAGCAGCGGAATCCGGCATCGCGGTGTGTCTCCCTTTCGGCCCATGCGAGTGGGCGTCGCGGTAGTATACGCGGCGGCGCTGTCTATTCCGCTCTTTTTCGCATCTTTGGCGTAGTTGGCATCGCGCATCGCGCCGCCGGCGTGGCTTGCCAGGGCGGACTGCACTTCCGCGGCGATCGACAAAGCGATGGTCTCCGGCGACGACGCGCCGATATCGAGCCCGACCGGGGCATGTAGCCGCGTGCCGAGCAGAGCGTGCGTATCGGTGCCCTCGCCGCGTAGATCGTTGTCCAGCGTATGCCAGCGCTTGC
>CAXSEA010000207.1:0-6643 GCA_964235675.1 uncultured Armatimonadales bacterium
GTTGTGCAATCGGGAGCGACAATCTTGGTTTTCAGGAGCAATATCGTTGTACCCATTCGCGGCTGAAGTTATTACGCCGCCTTAGATTACAGCCGCCGCCCCCTTAGTGCAGGTATACTGCGCAGAGTGGAATATCTTTCACAACTGATCTCGCGCGCGGTAATCAGCGAGAGCGGCGAGCAGATCGGCCGCGTTTCGGAAGTCGTGGTCAGCCCCGACGACCCCTACCCGCTGGTCTGCGCCCTTCAAGTACGCACGGAAGACGGCGCGCTGTTCCTCCCCGCCGACGCGCTCTCCATCGTCGATGATGGCAAGACGCTGCGCCTCGACCGCCCCTTAAGCACGATCCGCGCCTATATGCCCCAGCCGCAGGATTTTTCGCTCGTGCGCGATGTTTTGGACAAGCAGATCGTCGACGTCCATGACTACCGCGTCGTCCGTGTCAACGATATCCGCCTTGCCCGCGTGCCCGACAAGAAAACGCTTGCATTATTGGGCGTCGATATTGGTGTCGGAGGCTTAATGCGGCGGATGGGGCTGGAAAACGCCGTTCACAACGTCCAGCGCTTGTTCGGCAAAACTATTGAGAGCAGCGGCTCGCATTTTATCAAGTGGGACGATGTCGGCTCCTTGCCCACACACAATGCGGGCGAGCCGATTAAGCTCAAGTTCAGCCACGACAAGCTGGCGAAGCTGCACCCGGCCGATATCGGCGATATTCTCAACCAGCTGGCTCCGTCCGAGCGCAACGAGGTGCTTCGGGACCTCGACGTGGAAACCGCCGCCGACGCTCTCGCCGAAGCCGAGGAAGGCGTCCAGGTGCGCGCGCTGCAAACCATGGACGAGGAGCGCGCGGCCGACATTCTCGAAGAGATGCCCGCCGACGAAGCCGCTGACGTGCTGAACGATCTGGAGCCGTCGCGCCGCCGCGAGCTGCTGGAGCACATGGACTCCGACGACCGCGACGACGTCGAAGAGCTGCTGGAGTACGGCGACGAAACCGCGGGCGGCATGATGACCAACGAGTTCGTCGCCATCCGCCAGGAACTCACCGCCGGCGAGACGATTCAAATCATTCGGGAGCTCTCGCCGGACGCCGAGACAATTTACTATATCTATGTCACCGACTTGGACGAGCACCTGACCGGCGTAATTTCTCTGCGCGACTTGATCGTCGCCGACCCCTTTTCCACCGTCGCCGACTTCATGATCCGCAAAGTGGTCTCAGTTTCGGTGGACGCCAGGCTGCAGGAAGTAGCGCACCAATTCGAGCGCTACAAGCTGCTGGCCCTGCCCGTCACGGACGAGGACGATAAGCTGGCCGGCATTATCACGGTGGACGATACTTTAGAGCAGGTGCTTCCCGACAACTGGCGCAAGCGCCCCACCCGCCGCCCGGATCGTGATTCACGCGACAGCGAATCGTCCTAAGCTTTACGCTAACTCCAGCTTCGCCTTTTTGGCAGTGCCGCGTCACCGTACAAGCATCATCTGCCCTTCAACCTAAGACGACGACAAAATTTGTTTCGCTTAAGGTGACAACTACTGCATTTACATGCAATAATCCGCAATATCGCCGTTCGAGCGGTGATCCTCGTGCATCAAAGGCCGGTTGCAGGCAGTCTCGCAGCTTGGCTCTTCGGCACACATGTATCCTCATCTCCAATCCACTTAAGTAGTCCGGATCACGGGGTGACAGCAGCGACGCGTCTCGGTGCGGCCACTTTGCTTTGAATGGATTGCAGCAGTTAGAAGCTTTCCTTTCTGATTCAATATTAGAACGTGAATGCGGGCAGAAATTGCGTTCCGCTTCTTCACGCCGCGATCAAGGCGCTTGCGCGTAGCCAGAGTAGTTCTCACTATTTCACAGGAGACTCAGCAATGACAGGTCAGCAGAAACTTCATCCTCTCGGAAAAGCCGCCCTCGCTCTCACCATCGCTCTTGCAGGGCCATTAACGATAGCAGTTGCAAGCCAAGCCGCAGTGGTCACGGGCTGGCAAACAGTACAAAGCGACCGGCCCAGCATGATCGATACGGGCGTCGCTAAACTCACCGGCGAATTGGACACGCTGCGGCGCGTTTCGGTTACCGTCACGCTGCCGCTCACCCACAAAGCAGATCTGGACAGGTTTGTCGATGACGTTTCCACTCCGGGTAGAGCGGCTTACGGCCACTACCTGACTCCGTCCGAGTTCGCCGCCCGCTACGGTGCCTCGCAGCCCGACTACGATGCAATTCTTTCCTGGGCGAAGGCCAATAACCTGACCGTTACCCAGACCAGTACCAGCCGCAACGCCGTTTCTCTTAGCGGTACCGCCGGTCAGCTCGGCAAGGCGTTAAACGTCAAGTTCAGCACCTACGTGGACGCCCAAGGAGCTTCCTTCTTCGCCGCATCCACCGCTCCCAGAATGCCTGTTGCCGTCGCAGCCGGAGTGCGGGGCGTCTACGGCCTGTCAGACCACGCGCAGGGCCATCCTATGCACGTGATTAGCACGCCGGGGCAGCGCGCGTCAGGGAGGGAGGCGGCCAATCTAGCTACTGGAAAACCTGTGTTCTCGACCGCCGACGGCGACGGTACCGGACACGCCGGAGCGTTCAGCCCGAAAGACTTGTTCCGGCTTTTCCAGATGCCCGACCTATATAACGGCAAAGGCCAGGCAATCGGCTGCTATGAAAACGGCGCCTATTTCGACAGCGACCCGATTACTTACCGCAACTACTATCACCTACCGAAGACGCCGATTATTGACCGATTGGTAGCAGGCAGTAACCCGGATCCCTCGGACTTCAACGTAATCTTGGAATCGGCTCTGGACATCGAGATGGAGATGGCGCTTGCACCTCACGCCAAAGGCATCTATGTCTACGAGGCCGGCAACGAGTCGAGCTTTTCGAGCTCACTGATCGATACGCTGACTGCGGTAGCCGACGACCGAAAAATCAGCGCTTTCGAAATTTCCTACGGCCTTGACGAGTTTCTTCAGCTTACCGAAGGCGGACCGGGCGCATTCGAAGACGAGCAGGACGCCTTCAAGCGCTGCGCGGCGGAGGGCATTACTGTATACGCATCGGCCGGCGACTTTGGCGCGTATGGCGACGACGGCACGCAGTTCAGCCCCGTGACTTACAACGTCTCCGACCCGGCATCCCAGCCGTATGTGACAGGTGTCGGCGGAACCACCGTGTTTACGTCTCACGGCCACGATTTAGATGAGATCGCCTGGAACGAGCTGGCGACGACCGGCTACGCGACCGGCGGCGGCGTCAGCGACATTTGGAAGCTGCCAAGCTACCAAGAGTTCGCCGACGGTACTCCGCTCACTACGTTCAACGGCGGATCGGGCAGCTACCGCAACGTCCCCGACGTCGCTGCCGTGGCCGATTCGTTGACACCGGTGGACGTTTATTGCAACGAATACGGCGGATGGCTCGGAGTGGGCGGCACGAGCGTTTCGGCGCCGATCTGGGCAGGCTTCACCGCCTTGGTGAATCAACAGCGCGTCGACGCCGGACTGCCGCTTCTCGGCTTCGCCAACCCGGCGCTCTACAACATCTACAAATTCGACCTGGGCGGCGATGAGGCGGGAGAAACATACGACTTCGACGATGTCGCCGACAACTCGAACGGCAACGCGAACCTATTCGGCAGACCTGGTTTTCAGTCCGGGTACGGCTACGACAACACCACGGGGCTCGGTAGCTTGAGCGGCCAGTTTATTTTAAAGAATCTTGTCGCCCCGTATTCATCGATATACAACGTTACCCCCGGCTTGCCGGATGCGCCGTCGCAGTTCCAAAATGTCGCTTTAACGCCGACCAGCGCGTCTTTCACCTGGCAGCCCGCGATGAATGCCACCGGCTATGTCGTTCTCTTATTCAAAACTGACACCTACTACGGCGGCGGCACTCGACTTCAGTCGATTGGAACGTCGACCGTGCATTCGTATGGAACTGTTCTCCATCTGGAGCCGAGCACCTCGTACGTTTTCAGGCTGGTCGCCGTGAACACTATAGGCGCGCAATCGATCGAGACCATCGAGAACCTGAATGTGACGACGCCCGCCAGCTAACTTCCCGCTGCTCAGGAATTGATCAACCCAACAGCTCCGTCGGTTCGCCAGCGGAGCTGTTTTCAAAATCGCCCAGTATGAGGTGCGAGCGCTTGCGTCCTAATGCAGCCAGGCTGGAACAGATCCTGCCTAATCTCTCGTGCCAAGCCAGCGCGCAGGCATAACACGCCCGCACGACTGGGAATCAGCTCAAAATTAGGCAATCGTTGAGGCGTGCAATCATTTTTTTGTATAGGTGACATTTACCGAATTATTATGCGATAATCCGCATCGTTGCCGCTTCGGCGGTAATCCTCGTACTAAACAGACCGGCTGCAGGCAGTTTCGCAGCTTGTTTCTTCAGCACGCAACAATCCTCATCTCAAATCCATTTAAGCAGTCCGGATGACGGGATGACAGCAGCGACGCGTCTCGGTACAGCCACCTTGCATTAGGCGGATTGCAGCGGTCAACAGCTTCCCAGTCAAATCAACGTCGGCGACGTAAATGTGTTTTTCTTCTCCACGTCACCACTATCCGCACTCGCACAGCACAGCAACTCTTACGCAACACAGGAGACTCATTCATGCCAGGAAGGTATAAAGCTCATCCTCTCGGAACTGCCGTTTTTGCGCTAACCATCGCGCTTACAGCGCACTTTTCAACCATAGCGGCAAGCCGTGCCGCAGTGATCGGAGGTTGGCGCACAGTTCACAGCGACCGGCCCGCTACCATCGACGCGGGCAGTGCAAAACCCACTGGCGAGCTTGACACGCTGCGGCGCATATCCGTTACAATCACGCTGCCGCTTACCAACGAGGCGGCCCTCGATAGGTTCGCGGAGGACGTTTCCACGCCCGGCAGGCCGGCCTACGGCCACTATTTGACTCCCGCCGAGTTCACCGCCCGCTACGGCGCATCGGCAGCCGACTACGCCGCGATTCTCGCCTGGGCCAAGTCAAACAACCTAACCGTCACCCAGACCAGCCTTAGCCGCAACGCCGTCTCTCTAAGCGGCACGGCCGCGCAGATCAGCAAGGCATTCGAGGTCAAATTCCGCACCTACGTGGATGACGACGGCACCTCCTTCTTCTCCCCGTCTACCGCGCCTAAAATGCCTATCGCCATTGCGGCCGGCGTGCGGGGCGTGTACGGCTTGTCGGACCATGCCCAAGGCCATCCCATGGACATCGTCAGCACGCTGAAACAGCGCACGGCAGCCAAGGCGGCGGCGAAACTGTTTAGCGGCGAACCGGAGTTCTCGACCACTGACGGCGCAGGAAGCGGCCATGACGGCGCGTTCAGCCCAAAAGACCTTAATAAGCTCTACCAGATGCCCAATCTCAAGAACGGCAAAGGCCAGGCGGTCGGCTGCTACGAGGAGGGCGGCTACTACGATAGCGATCCGATCACGTACCAGAACTACTACAATCTGCCGAAGACGCCGATTATCGATCGCTCCGTAGCCGGAACCAACACCACTGTGCCGTACGAAGGCGTTTCCACGGAAGCGGCTCTCGACATCGACATGGAAATGGCGTTCGCGCCTCATGCCAAAGCCATCTACGTTTACGAGGCCGGCAGCGAGACGAATTTTATCAGTTCTTTGCTGGATGCATTGACAGCGGTTGCCGACGACGACAAAATCAGCGCGTTGGATATCTCTTACGGCATCGACGAGGTGCTGCAGCTCAGCGACGCCGGTTATACCGGGTTAGACGAAGAGCAGGACGCCCTCAAGCGCTGCGCGGCGGAAGGCATCACAGTGTATGCGTCAGCCGGCGATCAAGGAGCGTACGGCGATATCGGCGCTAACTTCTATCCTGCATCGTACAACGTTTCCGACCCCGCCTCCCAGCCGTATGTGACAGGTGTCGGCGGGACGACCGTGTTTACGTTCGACGGCTACGACAACGTCGAGAACGCCTGGAACGAGCTTGGCTCGACCGGGTCGGCGACCGGCGGCGGCATCAGCGTCCTGTGGAAGTTGCCGAGCTACCAAAAATTCGACGACGGCCATCCGGTAACCACATACAACGGCGGTTCGGGCACCTACCGCAACGTCCCCGACGTCGCCGCCGTGGCTGACTCGCTGACGCCTGTCGACGTTTATTCCAGCGAGTACGGAGCATGGATCGGAGTCGGCGGCACGAGCGCCTCGGCGCCGATCTGGGCAGGCTTCACCGCCTTGGCCAACCAAGAGCGCGCTGATGCCGGACTGCATAATCTCGGGTTCGCCAACCCTGTTCTCTACGGCGTGTACAAGAACGACTTAGTCTTCGACGCCGCGAGCGCAACGTTCGACTTTGACGACGTGGTCGACAATTCGAACGGTAAGACGAATCTTTTTGGCAACCCCGGCTACCTGGCCGGACCCGGCTACGACAACACCACGGGGCTCGGTAGTTTAAGCGGCCAAGTCCTCCTGAGGAGTCTCGTTGCCCCCGATATATCGGTTTTCGCCTCCAACCCCGGCGCGCCGGGTGTGCCGTCGCAGTTTCAAAACACCGCTACGACGGCGACCACAGCAACCTTCACCTGGCAGCCTGACACAAATGCCACAGGCTACGTAGTGGTCGTTTCGGCACAAGAC
>CAXSEA010000208.1:0-6629 GCA_964235675.1 uncultured Armatimonadales bacterium
AGCCGGCGCCCCAAACAGCGTTCTCCGCGCCGGGCTGGAACAGCGGCTGATCGACGATGATGCTCCCGTCCATGCCTTTGATGCCTTTGGCAGCAAGCGTCGCTGCCAACTGGTCGAGGTCTGCATCCGATAAAAGCGGGTCTCCGCCGCCACGAAGGTAGAGATCGCCGTTAATATAGCCGCGCGGGTCGGGCTTGGCGGCGGCGAGAACGGTGGTGGTCTCGGTGAATCTCGGGCCGAGCAGCGCAAGCGCGGCGGCGGCGGTGAAGAGTTTGCGGTTTGAGGCAGGAATCAGTAGGATGTCGGGGTTGCAGGCGTAGAGGATTTTGCCGGTGCGAGTGTCGGCGACCATGACGCCGTCGGTGCCACCCGCGAGCGGCGGGGCGGCGAGGATGGCGTTGAGCGCGGCGGGAAGCTGCTTGTCGCCGGAAAAACCGGCGGCCCGCGCGGCTGGAATTTGAGTTGCGCAGAGAGCGCCGATGAGCAGGCAAGAGGCTGCTTGCAGTAATTGTGAGCGTGTGAATTTCATGGGGCGACGGGCCTGCCGGTTTCGATGCTTTCCAGGGCGGCTTCGGCGATTCTGACGGCGGCGCGGCTTTCGGCGAGCTTGATGTCGGGCTGGGCGCCGGTGAGGACGCAGTCGGTGAAGTGGCGAAGTTCCTTGTAGTAGGAATCGTCGTAGGGGGCCAGCGGGCTTTCCGGGATGGGCACTCCGGGCGGGCGGGGGCCGTCGGATTCGCGCTGGGCGATTGCGAGTGGGGCGACGGCGGCGCTGTCGTGCTCGATCATGCCGGCGTCGCCGCAGATCTCGAAGGTGGTGCGGAAGCCGCTCGGGTGCGCCCAGGAACCGGTGACGTGCGAGAGCGCGCCGCTAGTATGGCGAAGAGTGACAAGGGCGTAGTCGAGCAAACCGGCGTACTCGGCGTTTTTGTAGAGGCCTTTGGCGAAAACCCGCTCGACGGGGCCGAAGGTCCAGAGCAGCCAGTCGAAATCGTGGACGATCAGGTCCAAGATCACTCCCCCGCTCGCGGATTGGTCGGCGTACCAGTTGTTCCAGCCCGCTTTCGGGTGCCCCCCGAGCCGCGCCGCGCGGATCACGGCGGGCGTGCCGATTGCTCCCGCTTTCACCTGGCGGTGCGCGGCGGCGTATTCGGGGAAATAGCGGACTACCTGGGCGACCATCGCGGTGGTGCCGGCGCGGGCGGCGGCGGCGACGATCTGGTCGCAGTCGGCGGTGGTGCGGGCCATCGGCTTTTCCAGGAGCAGGTGCTTGCCCGCGTCGAGCGCTAGCAGGGAAATGGGCACGTGCAGGGGAGTCGGCAGGCAGACGTCGACGATGTCGATGTTCGCGCCCATGGGGCTTGCCAGGAGCGCGTCTAGAGTGGGGTACAGCTCGGCGGATTCGGCTCCGGCAAGGTTGCGGGCGGTGGCTTGGTCCTGGCTGGCGACGGCGGCCAGCCGCACTTCGGGAATTCTGCGCCAGTGGTTGGTATGGGCGCGCGCCATGCCGCCGCTGCCGACGACGGCAAGCTGGAGCGGGAGCGTTTTGGAGACGGTTTTTAGTGGGCTAGTCAAGTAATGGCATCCTCATCAGGCTTCTTAAGCTGCAAAGTTCGGGGAACGTCTGGAGGAGTACGCCGAGCCTTAAAAAAATGTTTGCGAGTAAGCGGACAGCGCGACGTGAATTTCGCCGCATCTTGGTAAACTCTATCGCGTTCCTCCCGGATATTATGCAACGTTCCTCGTCACCCGCGAATCTGTTGTGCATGGCTTCTCAGGCGCGGCTGCGAACTGCTGTTTTAGCTATTTTACCGTCGCCATGAGATACAAGCGCGGACATGAATCGCTGCGGTTGCGAGAGCGTTTTCGCGCCCCGTCCGCCAAAGCGCCCAGACGACCTCGCCTGGACGTCGCCCTGCTCGATCATCTGCTGACGACCGTCCCCTTCGGCTTCGCTTTCCTCGACCGTGAGCTGCGGTGCGTCCGCGTGAGCGCCGCGCTGGCGTCGTTTTCGGGCCTGCCGATCCAAGGGCATGTCGGGCGCACTTTGCGCGAGGTGCTCGGCGAGAGGCATTGGGCGTTGGTGGAGCCGTACTGCGACGCCGCCCTTCGGGGAATCGAGACGAGCGACGTCGAGATCGCCGGCCCGCTCGCGATTGCGTCGGATACTCGCCACTACGCGCTGGCGTCGTTTTGCCCGGTGTCCCACAAAGGCGAGGCCATTGGAATTAGTTTGGGAATTACGGATATCAGCGAGCGGGTGCAGGCGGAGATCGAGCGCATGAGCTTGACGGCGCAGATCCACGCGGCGGGCGCGGAGCGTCGCGGCTATCTGGTGGAGATGCTGGCGGCGCTGACCGAGGGCAAGCTGCGCATCTGCCATTCCGAGGATGAGCTGCCGCGCGAGCGCATTCCGGTCGCCCCTGCCCTGCCCCTGGCTCCAAACGTGCTCTCGCTGTTTCGCCATCAGGTGATCGACGCGGCGGCGTGGCTGAAGTTTCCCGACGAGCGGACCGCGGATTTCGTATTGGGAGTTGGCGAGGCGCTCGACAACGCGCTGGTGCACGCGGAGGGCGGCGCGGCGCAGGTGTTCGTGGACGAGGAAAGCGGCGTGCTCCAGGTGCGCGTCGATGACACGGGCGGAGGAATCAGTGAAGGGGTGCTGCACAGAGCCGCGCTGGAGCGGGGGTATACGACGGCGGGATCGCTGGGACACGGATTCTTTCTGATTCTGAACACCTGCGACCGGGTGTGGCTGCTGACGAGCCCGTCGGGAACGACGGTTGTGCTGGAGCAGGATCGCAAGCCGCCGCTGCCGGAGTGGCTGTTTGAGCGGTGACAGCGGACCCTATCCGGGCTCTCGCCCACCTTCCCTGAAAGGGAAGGAACTCTGCCCGACGTGGTAACGGTTTATCATTTTGAATGCGTTGTGCTACGGCCGCAGTAGGCTGCATACGATTCCTTCCCTTTCAGGGAAGGTGGGCGAGAGCCCGGATAGGGTTCTTCCAGGTTGACTTTTTAGGAGTTACGGCGGTAAACTCAGCCGAAACCTGCCGGAGGAGTTGACTTGGAAGCGACGATTTTGTTAGGGGGCTACAAGAAAGCCCGCCGGGTCTACGGTTTCGACGAAGTGGCCCTCACCCCCGCTGGGCTGCAGCTAGACCCGCGCGATGTCGATACATCCTGGTGTATCGGCAAACACCGATTTAAAATTCCCGTGCTCGCCGCCGCCCTCGATGCGGCTGTGAACCCGAAAGTGGCCGCCGAGATGACCAGGCTCGGCGGTCTTGCTGTTTTGAACCTCGACGGCTTGCAGTGCCGCTACGAAGACGCCGACGCTGCGTTGCAGCAGATCGCCGACGCGCCGAGCGACGGCATTATCTCTTTTATCCAGAAGATGTATCAGGAGCCGGTAAAGCCGGAACTGATTGCCAAAAGGATCAAGGAGATTAAAGAGCTGGGCGGAATCGCCGTCGTCTCGACCATTCCCATCAACGCGCCAGCCTACGGCAAAGTGGCCGTGGAAGCGGGAGCGGATTTGTTCGTGATCCAGGGCACGGTGGTGACGCTGCGCTTTGAATCCACGCAGGTGCAGCCGACTGATCTGAAAAAGTTTTGCGCCGAGTCGCCTATCCCCGTGCTGATCGGCAATACGGTCGGCTACAAAGAGACGCTGGAATTGATGGACGCGGGCGCGGCGGCGATTCTGGTCGGGGTCGGCCCCGGCGCGATCTGCACCACGCGTCGCGTGATCGGGTTGGGAGTTCCCCAAGTGACGGCGATTGCCGATTGCGCCGCCGCGCGCGAGGATTACATGAAGGCGAGCGGGCGCTACGTGCCGATTATCGCCGACGGCGGCATGCGCACCGGCGGCGATGTCGCCAAGGCGGTGGCGTGCGGGGCGGATGCGGTAATGCTGGGATCGACGGTGGCGGCCAGCGCGGAAGCGCCCGCGACGGGCTTTAGCTGGGGCATGGCGACGTCGTCGGCCGATTTGCCGCGCGGGACGCGTATCCAAACCAATGTCATGGGCAGCTTGCAGGAGATTTTGCTCGGTCCGGCGCACAAAGACGACGGCACCATGAATTTGGTGGGCGGATTGCGTCTGGCGATGTCGAACTGCGGAGCGCATAATATCGCCGAGATGCAGCAAGCCGAGCTGGTAATCGCTCCGGCGGTGCAGACCGAGGGAAAGACGCTTCAGCGGGCGCAGCATGTCGGGCAAGGCCGGTAAGGTGCGATGGCAAATTGGCGGGAAATGAGCTCAAACAATCTCGAAGCTGCTCAACTGCTACTCAGGACTGAACCAATTAAATCAGCAAGCGGAACCCTGCTGAGGAGTTGCTGTAACAGAGCGTACTATGCAGCTTATTGTGCGGCGACCCACCACGTAGTGTCGCATGGCACTGTAATCTTTGCTCATGGTCGCAACAATCCGTTCCATGAAGAACTGCCCGCCCTCTTGCTGAACGTGCCGAACTTGTCAGTACAATCAAGGCGAGTATCTGCCAAACAATTGAGAATCTTACGAACGTTTCGGGAAACGTCGGATTATCGTCCTGGCGTCACAATCGATCTAAAGTCGGCCCGCGAGTGCGTCATTACTGCCCATGCGCTTTGTGCACGCTTGCTGGAGATTACATAAGTAACAGTCATGCGGATTACGAAGCAAAAATTGTTGGATATGGTGAAGCGGTACGTCGCAGATCAACATCCCGACGGCATGACGTTAAGCGTGGTTGAGGCTGGAGTGCACCGCGATAAGAACTGGTGGTATGTTCCTGTTCAGCCCGACCACGAGCCGGAAAAGCTGTTCCAGTATTATGAGGCGCTGGCTGACCTAGAAGGCAAAATGCAGGACGACGAAAACTTGACCGTGTTGTTCATACCTGTTCAAGCTGACAAAGCAACTGCGGCATAATATAATGACAGACCATTCTGACAGCTATACGGGCGAGATCGTCGTCGTTCTAGATTTTGGCGCGCAGTATACGCAGCTGATCGCGCGACGCGTGCGCGAGTGCAACGTGTATTGCGAGATACTGCCCTATGACACGCCGGTTGAGGCCGTGGTGGCGAAGAAGCCTATCGGGCTGATTTTCAGCGGTGGCCCGGCGAGCGTCTATGAGGAGACGTCGCCGCATATCGACAAGGGTTTTTATGAAACGGGCCTGCCGATTTTAGGCATCTGCTACGGGATGCAGGCGATGGCTCAGGATTTGGGCGGCGTGGTTTCGGGGGCAGGGCGCAAGGAGTTTGGGAAGACGCGATTGGAAGTGCTGGAGCCGAACGCGCTGTTTGGGAGCCTCAACCCAGAGCTGGTCTGCTGGATGAGCCATGGCGATACGGTGGAGACTCCGCCGCCGGGGTTCCAGGTGCTGGCCGCGACCGACAGCTGCCCGGTGGCGTCGATGGCGGACCCGTCGCGCAAGTTCTACGCCGTGCAGTTCCACCCGGAAGTGGTGCACACGCCTTGGGGCACGGAGATTATCCGCAACTTTTTGCAGCAGGTGTGCGCGGCTGAGGGGCGGTGGACGATGGAATCGTTTATCGATTCCCAGGTGCGCGACATCCGGCGGATTGTCGGCGACAAGCAGGTGGTGTGCGGGCTGTCGGGCGGGATCGACTCGTCGGCGGTGGCGGCGCTGGTGCATAAGGCGATTGGGGATCAGTTGACTTGCATTTTCGTGAACCACGGCCTGCTGCGCAAGCTGGAAGCCGAGCAGGTGCGGGACAAGTTCGCCAAGGCGTTCAATATCAAGCTGGTGTATGTGGACGCGGAAGAGCGGTTTTTGGCGCGTCTGGCGGGGGTGACCGACCCGGAGCGCAAGCGCAAGATTATCGGTGAGGAGTTCGTCCGGGTTTTCGAGGAAGAGTCCAACAAGCTTTCCGGCGCGGATTTCCTGGCGCAGGGGACCCTTTACCCGGACGTGATCGAATCCGGCACCAAGAACGCCGCCAAGATCAAGACTCACCACAATGTCGGCGGACTGCCCGACGATATCCAGTTTAAGCTGCTGGAGCCGATGCGGTTTTTGTTCAAGGACGAAGTGCGCGCGGTGGCCGAGGAGCTGGGATTGCCGTCGGATATCGTCTGGCGGCAGCCGTTTCCGGGGCCGGGGCTGGCTATCCGCATCACCGGCGAAGTAACTAAGGAGCGGCTGGAGATTTTGAAGGCGGCGGACTGGATCGTGATCGACGAGATTAAGCGTGCCGGCTTGTACCGCAAAGTGTGGCAGTCGTTCGCGGTGCTGACTCCGGGCACGAGCAGCGTCGGGGTGATGGGCGATCAGCGCACTTACGCTTATCCGATTGTGCTGCGGGCGGTGACCAGCGAGGACGCGATGACGGCGGATTGGGCGCGGCTGCCGTATGAAGTGCTGGACCGGATTTCCAACCGGATCGTAAACGAGGTGGCGGGGGTGAACCGGGTGGTTTACGATATTACGTCGAAGCCGCCGGGGACGATTGAGTGGGAGTAGTCAATGATTGTGAGAAATTCATATGGCCGATAAACCCACCCTTCTTTGGGAATCGATTTCTGCTTCGGGGGGAATGTTGTCCAAAGGCCCTAGCATCTACCGGGCTAAAGTTCCAGGAGGATGGCTTGTTTGTGTTAAAAACACAGC
>CAXSEA010000209.1:0-6593 GCA_964235675.1 uncultured Armatimonadales bacterium
GACAGAAATTTCCGGATGCGCGCCGTTCGCCACCAGAGCGTTCACGCACTCGATAATGCTGCCGCCGGCGGTAATCATGTCTTCCAGTATCACCGGAGTCTTACCGCGTACGTCGCCCGCGATATCAGTGATTTCGGTCACCATCTTCTCCGGATGATGCTTGTAGCCGACCGCGAGCGGCACGCCGAGCATGGTCACCAGCTTGCGCGCCTGCTTCACGCGGCCTTCGTCGGGCGAGACCACGATCATATTTTGAAGATTGAGCGTCTTAATATAATTGGCGAACGTCCTGAGCGCCGTTAAATGATCGAGCGGGATATTGAAGAAGCCCTGAATCGCGTCGGCGTGCAAATCCATCGCAATCACGCGGTCCGCCCCGGACGTGGTAATAATATCGGCGATCAGCTTGGCCGTAATCGGCTCGCGCGGCTTGTCTTTTTTCTCCTGGCGCGCGTAGCCGTAGTAAGGAATCACGGCGGTGATGCGGTCGGCCGACGCGCGGCGCAGGGCATCGATTAAAATCAGAAGCTCGACGAGGTTGGTATCGACCGGCGGGCAGGTCGGCTGCAAAATGAAGGCGTCGGTGCCGCGCACGCTTTCGTCGAAAGAGACGTAAGTCTCCTGGTCGGAGAAGCGGCTGATTTTCAGCGCTCCCAGCGGCATGTTCAGCTCCGCCGCGACGGCATCGGTGAGCTGGGGATTGCCCGTGCCCGAAAACAAGCGCATCATCCCGGAGCGAAACTCGGATTTTGTGATCAAGTCGAAGGACCCTTTGTCTGCGCGCCCTCATTGGCGCACCCCGTCCAGCGAGGCAGCCAAATTATACACCGGCCTTTGCCCTCTCGCTCCGGCGCAGCCGCGCCTAATCGAATTCCGGGAGCAAATCCGCGCCCGCAAGCGTTAATCACTCATGGACGATTTCGATTTTCCACCCGCCGACTCCCCCGATTTGCTCGCCTGCCCGCTCTGCGACCGCCAAATCGCCCTCGACTACACCACCAAGCACCATCTCATCCCGAAGTCCCGTAAAGGCCGGGAGACCATCCGCCTGTGCCGCGACTGCCACAAGCAGCTCCACGTCCTCTACTCCCCCAAAGAGCTGCAAAAACGCATGTCCACCATCGAGCTACTGAAAGCCGACGACAAAGTCAAAACATGGATTGACTGGATCGCCAAGCGCACCTCGGCCAGCCGCCTTAAAGGCAGCATGAAGTATCGCTAGCCGAGGCGATCCGACCGGACGCGGTATTATTGTCAGTATGGATCAATCCAATTACACCGATTCCGCAGCGACCGTCCAGTGCCCTTTATGCGAGCGCAGCGTGCCCGAAGACTACACCTGCAACCATTATCTCGTGCCGAAATCCCGCAAAGGCCGCGAGACCATCCGCCTTTGCGAAGACTGCAACAAGCAAATCCACGTTCTCTTCAAGCCCAAAGACCTGGAAAAGCGCATGCCCACCTTGGAGCTCTTAAAAGCCGACGAGAAAGTCCAGACCTGGATCGAATGGATCAGCAAGCGCAAAGTTTAGCAGTGATCTTAATCTCAGGCCGCCCCTCCCCGCGCGCCCGGTTCAACAGCCTGTTCCTCCTAATGCAACCGGCTTACTTGCTCGATGAAGATCATGCATCGGGTAACGTTTGCCCATGGCACGAATCGTTCCAGCGACACCGGAGTGGATTGCGGAGGCTAGCCGCGTGCTTCGCGGCGGCGGGTTAGTGGCGATGCCCACCGAAACCGTCTACGGCCTTGCGGCGGACGCGGGGAGCGAGCAGGCGGTCGCCAAAATCTTCGCGGCAAAGGGAAGGCCGTCCTACAATCCCTTGATCGTCCACATCCCCGCGCCCGACGAAGCAAACGCCGGAGCCGACCTATCCCAATCCAGCGAGCAATACTACGCGCTCGCGGAAGCATTCTGGCCCGGCCCGCTCACGCTGGTTTTGCCGAAGCGCGAGACCGGCTGTGAAATCGCTAATATCGTGACGGCAGGTGGTTCGACCGTTGCGTTCCGCATGCCTAATCATCCGGTGGCGCTGGCTTTAATACGCGCCTCCTGCAATCTCGCCGCCCCCAGCGCCAACCGCTCCGAAGCCGTCTCCCCCACCCGCCCCGAGCATGTCGCCGAAAGCTTGGGCGACGCGGTCGATCTTATTCTCGACGGCGGCCCCTGCCATGTTGGCCTCGAATCCACCGTTTTAAGCCTGGTCGATCCCAACACTCCCCGCCTCCTGCGCCCTGGCGCGATCAGCCAGGAGCAAATTGCCGCCGTGCTTGGCCTCATGCCGGCCTATACGCCCGCGTCAGCCGCGCCGGAAGATGCCCCGCTCGCCTCACCTGGCCAGATGCGCCGCCACTACGCGCCAAAGAAACAGCTCATCATTGTAAATGACTTCTCTCGTACTTCTCTACAAGGCGGCATCGGCGTCATCGCCCGAGCAGCCGACATAGACGCAACGGGTATGCCGCTCTCCCCAACTAACGCTCTCCGCCTCATGCCGTCCGACCCCGAAGGCTACTCCCGCGATCTCTACGCCGCTCTCCGAGAAATGGACGACGACCCCGCCGTCAAAACAATCATTCTATGCAGTGTCCCCGATTCGCCAGAGTGGCTCGCCGTCCGCGACCGCCTCAGCCGCGCCTCCGCTCAATAACGCCGCTTTCGCTATCCAAAAAAGCACCGCTGGTGTCCTTGCCTTTGGGTGAGGTACCCCGTAGGGACGAAGAGGTACCACGGAGTGACGGGTAGCTCGGTATAATCGCCCTACAATGCGCCTCTTCGATACCTCCAGAGACGACCTGTCTATCATCCGCGACGCTCTCTCCGAGCGCTTCGCCGCCGCCGACGATCCCCAGACCGAAGCCGCCGCCCGCGAAATCATCGCCCGCGTGCGCGAGGGTGGCGACGCCGCTTTAATCGACTACACGCGCCGCTTCGATAGCCTGGAGATGACCACGGAGCGCCTCGAAGTCACTTCCGCCGAAATCAGCGCCGCCCGCAAGGCCGCGCCGCAAGCGTTTCTCGACGCCTTGGATACCGCCGCCACCGGCATCCAAGAGTTCCACCGGCGCGAAGCGGGCCAGCTCCAATCCTGGATGCAGCTCTCCGAGGACGGCCGCTTTCTTGGCCAGGTGCTCCGCCCCGCGCGGCGAGTCGGCCTGTACGTCCCCGGAGGCCACGCCGCCTACCCCAGCAGCGTTTTGATGGCGGCCGTTCCCGCCTCGGTCGCGGGTGTTCAAGAGATAATCATCTGCACGCCGCCCGGCCCGGACGGCGAAATTCCGCAACTGGTCGCCGCCGCCTGCCAGGGATGGGCCGACCGCGTGTTCCGAGTCGGCGGCGCGCAAGCGATTGCCGCCATGGCCTACGGCACCGAGACCATCCCGCAGGTGGATATCATCGTCGGCCCCGGCAACCGCTATGTCAACGCCGCCAAGCGCCAGGTCTACGGCGCGGTCGGAATCGACATGCTCGCCGGTCCGTCCGAGGTCTGCCTCATCGCCGACTCCGGCGCGAACCCCGCCTATATCGCCGCCGACCTGCTCGCCCAAATCGAGCACGGCGCGGACAACCGGGGAGTCATTCTCACCGACAGCGCCGCCGCCGCCGCCAAGTTCTCCGAAGCAATCGAACAAACCCTGCTTACTCTCCACCGCCAGGAAATCCTGCGCGAAACCACGAAGCGCGCGGTCTTGGTTGTCTGCGAGAGCCTTGCCGAAGCCGCCGACCTAGCCAACCTGATGGCCCCCGAGCACCTGCATTTGCAAGTGCGCGAGCCGATGGCCCTGCTCCCGCTGATCCGCAACGCCGGCGCGATCCTCCTAGGCGACGCCACCGCCGCCGCCCTGGGCGACTATGTCGCCGGCCCGTCCCACACCCTGCCCACCGCCGGATGCGCCCGCTTCGCCTCGCCCTTGTCGGTCGCCACCTTCATGAAGCGAATCAGTATCCTCTCCTTCAGCCCCGAAGCCGCCGCCAAAGCCGCTCCGGCGGCCGCCACCATCGCCGACGGCGAAGGCTTCGACGCCCACGCCCTTTCCGCCCGAATCCGGATGAAGCCCTAAAAGACAACGCCATGCCAAACCTGCTTCCCTCTCAGGGAAAGTGCCCAAAGGGCGGATGGGTGGAACAATGCCCCCGTGGCCCGGTCATTCAGCCATAAACAGATATGGATAACACTCCCCCACCCCGCACAGCCACCATCGAGCGCCGCACCAGCGAAACCCAAATCCGCCTCACCGTTGATCTCGACGGCACCGGCCAATCCGAAATCGTTACGGGCGTCGGCTTCTTCGACCATATGCTGACCCAGATCGCCCGCCACGGCCTGCTGACCTTCAGCATCGCCGCCGAAGGCGACCTCCACATTGACGACCACCACACCGTGGAAGATGTCGGCATCGCTCTTGGCAGTGCCCTGAAGCAAGCCGTCGGCGACAAATCCGGCATCGTCCGCTACGGCCACGCCATCGTCCCCATGGACGAAGCCCTAGTCCTCTGCGCCCTCGACTTCTCCGGCCGAGGCCACCTGGAAGCCGACTTGCATTTCCCCAGTCCCAAAATAGGCACCTTCGATACCGAGCTGGTCGTGGAATTCTTCCGCGCCGTAGCCATAAACGGTGGCATCACCCTCCACCTGCGACATATGGCTGGTGCCAACTCGCACCATATCTGCGAGGGCGCGTTCAAAGCGTTCGGGCGGGCGTTGGATATGGCGACCAAACATGACGAGCGTCTCACCGACGTAGTGCCGAGCAGCAAAGGCGTTTTATAGTCAAACTTGGCTTAAACAAGATCTAGCAAATCCCGCGTAATTTAAATTTCCTTCTCTTTCAGGGAAGGTGGGCGAGAGCCCGGATAGGGTCCGCGCAATGAAAATCGCCATCATCGACTACGGCATGGGCAACCTGCGCAGTGTGGAAAAAGCGCTGCACTATGTCGGCGCGCCGGGAGCGTTCGTTACCAGCGACGCAGCCGAAATCGAGGCGGCGGATAAAGCCGTGCTTCCCGGCGACGGCGCATTCGATTCCACCATGGATAGCCTGCGCGAAAGTGGGATCGGCCAGGTGGCGCAATCCTTCGCCGCTTCCGGACGCCCGCTTCTCGGCATCTGCATCGGCATGCAGGTCATGCTTTCCGCCAGCGAGGAAGGCCGCGATGGAGTCGCCGGCCTTGGCCTTGTGCCCGGACAAGTCCGGAAGTTCGAGCCGGGACACGAGCGCCTACGCGTTCCGCAGATCGGCTGGAACCAGCTCCGCGCGGAAAACGCCGGCCGCCTCCTGCACGGTTTCGGCAAGTCGGAGCCCTACGTCTACTGCCTGCACTCCTACTACTGCTCTCCCGACAATCCTCAATTTGTCGCCGGCACAATCGACTACGGCGTGCGCTACTGCGCCGCCGTAGAGCACGGCAACATCTTCGCCACGCAATTCCATCCCGAAAAATCCGGCGATGCCGGCCTGCATATCCTTCGGAACTTCGTCACATTGATATAGTCATTAAGCTCAAGTATCAATTTTGTTAACAACATAGTTAAAATTGTTAATACACTTGTAAATAGTTCTTAGGAAGTGCATAATAGCAGCGAAGTTGAAAGTTCTGGAACAGTTATGGAATGCATCCCAGCAATTGATCTCAAAGGCGGCAAGTGTGTCCGTTTGACGCAAGGCAAGTTCGAGCAGCAGAACCTCTACTCGGACGATCCCGTCACCATTGCCAAGCGGTGGGTCGATGAAGGAGCCACCCGCCTGCATATCATCGACCTCGACGGTGCCCGCCTCGGCATTCCCAGCACGCAGCACCTAGGTATCGTGCGAGAGATTCTCCGACGCTTCAAAGTCCCCGTGCAGCTCGGCGGCGGCATCCGCACTCGCGAAAGTATCGAGCGCGTGCTCAATATCGGAGTGGATCGGGCCATTATCGGCACCGCCGCCGTCTCCGACCCGCTGATCAGTGAATCGTTCCGCGACTTCGGCGACCGTCTAGTCCTCGGCATCGACGCTCGCGGCGGCATGACCGCAATCTCCGGCTGGTTGGAGACCACCGAGATCCGCGCCGTGGACTTCGCCAAGGAGATGGTCTCGCGCGGGGCGAGGCGCATCATCTTCACCGACATCGCCCGCGACGGCATGCTGCAAGGCGTCAACGTCGAAGCCGTCCGCGAAATGATCGAAGCCGCCCGCGTCCCAGTCATCGCCGCCGGGGGAGTGACCACAATCGACGACATCACCCAACTCAGCGCCATCGGTGCCGACGGCGCAATCCTCGGCAAAGCGCTATACGAGAATGCTTTGCGCCTGCCGGACGCACTGCAGGCTGCCGCGCATTATCAGAATCCGTCTGTTGCAAGCAATCGCTAGTGGTAAGCAATAAAGAAAACGATTATGGACATAGGGGATAACGTCGTCGGCGCAATTTGCGGCGCATCAGTGTTTCTCATTCCGATTTCCGCAATCATTGGTGGTTACTGGACAAAAATCGTTAAGCAGACGCAGCAGCATCGGGAAGAAATGGCGCGCCTCCAATTCGGCCAGCGCACGTCGCTCGATGACAACTCCAACTCCGAGCTGAATGCCCTCCGCCAGGAACTCGCCG
>CAXSEA010000210.1:0-6560 GCA_964235675.1 uncultured Armatimonadales bacterium
CTTGATCCGACGTTGGTGAAGACGCTCGCGCTCTCATCGGACGGCCAGCTGCTCGCCGGAGGAGTAGTGGCCGAATGGTCTGGCTTGCCGACCGACGGCGGAGTGGTGCATTCGCGAGTGATGCTTTGGGATACCCGCCGATCAAAGCTGCTGCGCCTCTGGGACAAAACGCCGCGCGGCATATTCGAGCCTGCCCAAAGTCTGGCTTTCAGCCCCGACAATAGCCTGCTCGTGGAAAGCTGTTTCGACGAGCCGAACATCGATAGCGAGATTCGCTGCCGCGCCCTACCAAGCGGCAAAATATTCCACCGGTGGATTGCGATTTCCGTCAATCCGCATTATGACGCTGATACTCCCGGCTACGACGGAGCAGCGCTCATCTTCGACAAAAAAAGAATTCTTCTAGCCGACAGCCGTCCCGATAAGAAAACACCGGACTCGGCTCTCTGGAACGTGGCGACCGGTCGCCTGTTGGGTCCGCTGCCAAATTCCGCTGGACGCAGCGTTGATTGCAGCGGCAACGAAAATCTGGTTGTGATTTGGGATTATGATAGCCATACCCTGGCCGCTTGGAACACGCGTACCCGGCGCAAGCTTTGGAGCGCGCCTTGCCTGCAGATTACCGACCGAATCGCCGTAGGCAGCGGCGGCAAGTTGATCGCGGCCACAACCGGCGGCGTATCTTTGTCCCAATCCGCAGCGGGCGGGGTCGAGCCGACCCCAATTACCCTCCGCGACGGTAGAACAGGCAAAATCATCGGCTCACTCAGTGGCCAACCAGGAGGTACCGATCTGCTCGCCGTCACCCGCCAGGATTCGCAAGTCGTAGTCTCGTCGGGCAATGGGGACGTGCGTGTTTGGCAGCGAGTGAGTAGCAGCTTGAATGCGCCTAAGCACCGTCGTTGAAGTGCAACCCGCTGCACTGATGAAAAAGGACTCGACGCTCGCCGTACCCTATCTATCCGGATGCTAAAATGAATTTAGCAGGAACGGGTAAATAAGATCAGCGGCCAGCGTCATGTCCAGTCCTTCACCTACACAAACGGGCGAGCTTCCAAAGTTCGTCGGCAAATACCGCATCGTCCGGCTGATCGCCAAGTCGAACGATACCGTCTATGAGGCCATCGACCCACACCTCGACCGGCATATCGCCCTGAAAGAACTGACTCTGCCGCCGAATCTCTCCGGCGCGGCGCGGCGGGAGCGAATCGAGCGGTTTCAGCGGGAGGCGAAAGCGGCGGGGGCGCTCACCCACCCGCATATCGTCACCATTTACGAGGTCGGCCAGCATCAGGAGCATCGCTTTATCGCGATGGAGTATCTGATCGGCCAAACTCTGCGCGAGGTGCTCACCGTCGGCGGGCCGCTCCCGGTGCAGGAGGTCATGGAGATCACCCTCCAGCTCTGCGAGGCGCTTGGCTACGCGCACGCTCAAGGGGTGGTGCACCGCGACGTCAAGCCTGACAACATCTATCTGGTCGCGCCGAACCGCACCGTGAAGCTGACTGACTTCGGCATCGCGCGAATGATGGCGGAGCCGTCGCTGACGTCCGCCGGGCAGGTGTTCGGCACCCCAGCCTATATGTCGCCCGAGCAGCTTACTTCGCGCGAGGTCGATTACAGGAGCGATATCTTCTCCCTGGGCATTGTCGTGTACGAGATGCTCACCGGACAGAAGCCGTTCCGGGGCGACAGCGTGGTCGCGATCACCTACCAGATTATGAACGCCGAGCCGGAGATGCCGCCGTCGCTCGCTCCCGGCCTCGCCGCGATTATCGTCCGCGCTCTCGCCAAAGACCCCGATTTGCGCTACCAAAGCCTGCGCGCCCTCGCCGCCGACCTGCGCCGCGAGCAGCGCTCCCTGCAGGAGACATCCGCCCTGGAGCAAACCGCCGCTCTCACAGCCGCCGCTCAGGCGAGAACAGCGCAGATATCGGAGCCGACTCTCTACTCCGCCTCATCGACTACGGCCTTGGCCCCAGGAGCGGAAAACCGCACCGGCGAGTCTGGAGACGAAATGCCGACACAGCTGCGCGATTCGTCGCTGCCCCTCGCCGAGAGCAATGAGGAGCTGAGAATTCGCCCTGGCATTGACGACGGCGATGATGACTACGGGTTTATCGACGACGGCTCCAAACCCTCCGACGTTTTCCGCACGGCGGCGAATACGGCCCCGCTTCTTCCCGAGTCCGGCTCCGCCGCGTTTTTCGCGGCTCTCAGCGCTGACCCGGCTCTCCGCAGCGCCACCTACCGGCTCATCGCCACGGTCGCGGTAGCTTGCCTTCTGGTCTGTATCGCGCTGTTTGGCGTCGTGCCGAGCGCCTTAGCTCGGGCGCGGCAGGCGCACGCTCTCGGCGACGCGGCGGCGGCCTACAAGAAAGCCGGGCAGATGGCGACCGAGGGAAATTTGGACGGAGCCATTGCCGGGTACAAAGCCGCTCTTCAGGTGGGAGGCGCGCTCAACGATTCGTTTTCCTCCCGCTGCCGCCGTGCACTGGCCGATTGCTACACCGCCGAAGCTGTCCGCGCCCAATCCGGCGGCGATCTGGCCGGCGCGCAGCAGCTTTATTCCCAGGCCGGCGGATTCGACGCGCAGGACGCCACCGCGCTTTATGACTCCGCAACCGCCGACCGCGCCGGCGGCGACGAGCTTGGGGCAATCCGGGCGTTTTCCCAGGCGCATCAAGCCGAGCCCACTTCCCCGGCAGGAATGTCCGCGCTCGATCAAGCCCAGCAGGGCTATCTCCGGCTTGGCGAGCAGTCATTGGCTCAAGGCAACGCGCCCGCCGCGCGCCAAAATTGGCAAATGGCCGCTGATCTCTCGCCGCAGTCGCCGGCAGGCCAGCAAGCCGCCGCCCGTCTGCAGCAGACGCAGTAGAGCGCGCGGGTAATGCCTCTCCGGTTCTCGCGTAGCAAACAAGGGATCGAATCGGGTATCACTCCCGGTAATCACACCCATACCCAGCGATAACTCGCGCCTGGAAACCAGACTGACGGAACAAAAGCCGACCGCTGAGACTCTATGACTCATATCGGTCACCCGGTAATGCGGCGCTCCCACAAACGTTTTCGGGGTGAAAGGATTTTTATGCGGACAACTCTCGGACATCTCGCCTCTGTCAAAAAGCAATCGCGCGCGCGCACCATCTTTCGGTTGGGAACGGCCACACTCGCGGGCGCGTCGGCGCTGCTTGCTTTAGCCGCTGCCCACTCGCCCGCTCAGGCTCAGGATGCTTCCGACGTGCCGGGAGTAACTTCCGTCAGCCTCGGCGGCTCCTGGCTGGAGCACGGCGGCGACAGCGACGCCTACCGCAAAGTAGATGCTCCGGAGACCGACTGGCAGAAAGTCCAAGTGCCCGGAGCCTCCAGCATGGCCGGATTCACCTGGTACCGCAAGCATTTCAATCTGCCCGCCGATTGGCAGGATAACGATCTCGCCAAGCAGAATCTGCTTTACCTACACCTCGGCGCGATCCATGGCGCGGCCGCCATCTACCTGAACGGCTATTTGGTCAACACTGTTGGCAAGCTACCGGCGACTGGTGGCACTTCCGGCTACCAGCCGATCAATCCAACCAGCGATCTGACCCTGCAAGTGCCCATCACGGCAGAGGTGGCCGGCGGAACCGGCAAGCAGCAGCAGCTAGTGATGCTGGGGGGCGACAACGTCCTGGCGATCCGCCTCTACGATCCCACGGCGGAGGCCAACCCGCAAACCGGAGAGTTGCGCATCGACCTGCCCACAATCGGCGAGCTGTTTCCGGTCAATACCCAGGCAACCAACCCCGACCATCTCTATGACAATAAAATCCCCATCGCCTTCAGCGTTTTGTTCAGCAACAACACGACGACTGCCGGTAGCGCGGTCTGGGACGTCAACATTCTCAACGATGCCGGGCAAGCGGTCATCAGCTCTCCGACCGCCAAAACCAGCTCGCTCGATGCCGCCAGCATCACCAAAGCGAATGTCAGCTTCGATCTCGGCGGAGCAGGCGCGCCGGCGGGCTTCTATACCTTTGTCGTCGATACTAAAATTAACAACACGGCCGTTCCCAACGATGTCTTGGTCGCCGGCTTGAACCCGTCGGCGATTCGCTCCGACATGACCGCCCCTAACGGCTTTGGCGCGTTTTGGAACGATCTGCAGACCGCCGCAGCCGCCGGATCGCTCAACCCGCAAATCGACAAGGACACCGCCGCGAGCACTCCCGATGTCAACGTCTACCGCGTTAAGTTCGCCGGTCTTGGCACGCAGCCCGCGCTGGCATGGCTTTCCGTGCCGACCAACGTCGGCTCTAAGCCTGTCGCTATCCTGCACATCCCGGCGTATAAGGAAGATCCAACCGCGCCGAGCCTGGATATGGCCAAGCGCGGCTACATCGTGATGGACTTGATCGCCAACGCCCCGGACTACACCAGCGGCAATGCCAACACGGATTACTTCTCCACCGGCCTGGAGTCGCCCAGCGATTATGTCTTCCGCGGCATCGAAGGCAACGTGCTCCGCGCCGCGCGACTGCTCACCGGCGCGCCGTTGCCGGGCGTGACCAGCTCGCCCAAGCTCGTCTTGTGGGGCGAGAGCGTCGGCGGAGCGCTCGCGATGGATTCAGCCGGCCTGCTGAAGAATAACGTCGCCGGGGTGGTGGCGATCAGCCCGTACTTCTCCGACGTCGCCCGCAACATCAGTACCGTGCAGGAAGTCGCTAACCCGTTCCACGACTACCTGACCTCGCATGCCAACGCCCGCCCGCAGGTCAACACCACGCTCGGCACCTTCGACACGGTGCAGTTCGCTCCCAAAATCACTGCCCCGACGTTCATCGGCGTCGGCCTGCTCGACCCTATCCAGCTCCCCTACGGTGAATATGCCGCCATCAACGTCCTCGCCGCTCCCCACACGGTAGACGTCGAGCCCGACGCCCAGCACATCCCCGCCGCCAGCCACAACAAAGCCCTAGACTGGCTGGATAAGACGGTGAAGTAGTCAGCCGCCAGGCTTTCCGTTCAGTCGCTGCTTTAGCCTGCGGTATGTAAAGAACACCCTTGACGCAACTTGCGTCAAGGGTGTTCTTTACATCAATCATGCACTTCTTTGATGTATAATTGATGTATGTCGATCGTGATTCAGCACTGTTGTTCGAAAGGAGGGAAATAAATGGCCAGGATCAATGTCAACTTACCTGATGAGGCTTACCAAAGGATGAAGAGTACGGCAGAAAAGTCGCACATGGATATGTCGGAATTTGTTCGGCAATCGCTTAGGGTGATGACCACGCTTCAAGAAGAAAAGCAGCAAGGCTACAAAGTCTACATTGGCAGGAATGATCGCGCGGAGAAGGAATTAGTGTTTCCATGACTCCCGGTCAACGCAACGTTGCCGAGGCTGCCTCAGAAGCCTCGGTAAACGAAAATGTTATCGATGTAGATGCCTCCACTCTAGGCGACGTACCTACATCCGTTCTTAAACCCCTCGATCATAAACGGGAAGATAATGCACTTGTCATTGCCAAGGCTATTATGTGGCTTTTTGCTGGAAGCTTTGTTCTGTCATTCGCATTCCTGATCGCCTTATCAATTTTAGCCTATCGGCACCCGACGCTGATCTTAACTCAAATTGTCCCTGCCTTGGACGATTTTACTCGTTTTATCTCGCTCGTTGGTGGAATTTTTAGTCCCTTATTGGCGTTCATACTCGGGTTTTACTTCAGTAGCGAACGCCGAATCCGCGAAAGATAAAGGCTCGCAGGCAACATGCCTTCATTGGCTACGGATGGTCAATCGGCGAAGGCGTCTGGTCGGTCTTGATCTTAAACACCCGCATCGGGTAGACCAGCTCGTTTTTGCCCGCATCGTGCGGCGGCATTCGGTCCTGCTCGGCGGCGGGCATCCACAGGTAGCCTTGATCGTCCACCCACATCGCGTCCACCCAGATCAGGCGCGGGTCGGCGACCAGCACGGTGGATTTGCCTTTAGGCGTAATGCGCAGAACGCGGCTGTTGTCGGTGTCGCTTACATACAGATTGCCCGATGCGTCGATTGCCGTGCCGCCGGTGGTGCCATTGTGGGCGAACTGCACCCGATGCGCCTCGCGGAGTTTCTCGGGAACAGTCTTATCGTCGAGGTACTGCGTCTCGATTCGGTACAAGGGGCCGGAGCAGGCCTGATAATAGTAATATTTGCCGTCGGGCGAGACTTCCATCTGGTCGGCGTTGATCTTCACCGGATTGGCGCTCTCGTCTAGCATCTCCTTGTGCTCGGCCATCATCGGATGCTGCACCATCACCGATTTGTCGTTGACCAGCGTGCGGTAAGCGTCGCCGGTGGTCAGGTTCATGACAATAATCGCGCCGGAGTTGCCCGCGTCGGTGATATAAGCGTTGTTGCCATGGAAGCGGATATCGTCGATAAAGCTGAACGGCTCCACGGCAGGCCCATTCAAATGATAAACGCGCTTCACCGAGTTCGTCTTCAAATCCACGACGACAATTTTCGGCCCGTTCGTCAGATCCGCCTTGCCCTCGCCTGGCGAGCCGATATCCACAATCCACAGGGGGGCGGCG
>CAXSEA010000211.1:0-6503 GCA_964235675.1 uncultured Armatimonadales bacterium
GGGATCGATATATGAATCGACAAACGCTAGGAACGCCCCGCGCTTGAGGTCCGACATTTGCCCAAGAGCTTGAGCAATTCGCTCCCCTTCGGCTGAATACAGCGTCTGCATTGCTTGGGCATCATCTCTTGCAACAAAATAAGCCTCGTCTGTTTGAAGGGCATCGGCGAGCTTGTGCAGGATATCAAGATTGAACGGGACTAGCCCCGCCTCGTACCTGGAGACTGTGGCCCCAGCTCTTCCAATCTCATCGCCCAGGTTGTCTTGATTCCAACCCCTCTGATTCCTTAGTGAAGAAATACGACGACCAACACGTTTGTAAATTGGTGCGTTCTCTTCGGTTAAGGCTTCCTTACGTGCCATGCAAACAGTCTACAAAAATATTTCTTTGCAAGTCAACAATAAGGGTTTACAAAATGTTGCATAGAGTGTAAGATACTTATGCGCTTGAAACCCAAGCGCTTTATTTAGCTTCTTGACTTGCATAGTTTGTAAGTACAGGTACGCTACATGAAAGTAAATTACATGACCATCGACGAAGTCATCCGCAAGCGGCAAACACTCCGAATCACCCAAGCCGAGCTGGCACTGGAGGTTGAGATCAATCGTCAAGCGCTGAACGCCATCGAAGCCCAGCGCATCAACGACGAGACATTCAACTGCCGCCTCAGCGATGCCCTGGACCGGATCGCCGCGGCTCGGATCGAGAAAGCTCAGGAGGTGACTGCCTAATGCCCACAGGGCGCGCGGAAGGTTGGAATGGCGGCTATTACTCTCGGCTGATGGACGAATACGGCGTCCAGCCCAAGACTGTGGCCATTCGCACCGGAATACACGCGTCAACACTCTCGCGATTTTTCAACGGCAAGCAAGAAGTCTCGGAAAATCAGCGAGCTCAAATCGGGATTGCGATAGTTCAGGCCGGCAGCGAAAGCAGCCGGACGGCGAAGTGACTACCACCACGGAAAAGCAAGCAACCCAGAAAGGAAGAACGCCTTTCAAGTCCCGCAAGAAGCGGGCGACTCCCACCCAACTAAAACCGTGGCCATGCTCGCGGATGCTGACGCCTGGAGAGGCCGAGGCATTGCGGCTAGGTCTGACGGCGGAGCAGATCGGACAGAAGTCCGGCGGTATCAGCGCCGGATATGTCAAGAGGATTCTCGCAAAAGGATGTGACGACGAGTACCGCCTGGAAGCTGTGGAGCGAACTTTAAGCCTGCTAGGCAAACTTACCGCACATCCGAAGCGAACGATCAGTCGCAAGCTGCTGCTCGCCGCCAGTATCGGCGCAGCAAAGAAAATGAAATCAGACGAGGAGGAGCCGAACACGACTCACTTGAGATTAGATTAGCCGGATAAATGCCAGACGCACAAAAAAGGGCTGAACGCCCGGACAGCGATCAGCCCCAATTCTACACCCCATTCGTAAGTCCACTTTTATCGCTGGCAGGCGGAAAGAGCGGCGAACAGGAGTTTTTTAATGACGATCATATCTTACCTTAATTCAGATTCGCGGCGCATCAAGTCAGGAGGAGACGCATCAGTGGAGCGACTAATTCAAAGTTCTTATCCTACGAGCGGGGACGAGAAAATCGCCGTGATCGACGGAGCCATAGCCCGTGCGAAATCCATTCCCGCGCTCTGCCCGATCAACCTCGATTCGCCCGCGCTTTCGCTCGGCCAGCGGCTCGCGCTCGAAGCGATCTACCAGAAAGGGTTTGCCGGCCAGGAGCGCTACGCGGCGCTGCGCAACGTGCGGATTTGCCTCGCTTGCGAGAGTCGCCGCGTCATGCCGGGCGCGAGCAAGGATGGCGACACATGCGCGGCCTGCTCGGAGCGCCGCGAGGAAGCGGTGCGAATTTTCGTCAAGTCCGGCATCATGGACGGCCTCACCGGCCAGGCGCGCACCCAGTTTCTTCGCGCCGGCGGCATCTGCCTGTCTTGCGAGTGCGCTCCGGCCTCCATCGGCGGCGAGACCTGCTTCGACTGCTCCAAGTGGATCGAGCTGGAGATCGAGAACGAACGCGAGTCTGACGCTGAAGCTGACGCTTACTTCGCAGACGCCGACGGGTGCTACTGCTAAAAGGCAGTCAGGCAGGATCAATAAACCTATGCAACAAAACGAGTCCACGTCCACATCCACATCCACCGAGCCGAATGCGACCGCCCGGCAGCTCAATCTCCTCAGCCTTCTCGGAGCCAAAGAGCTTCCCCGCAGCCGCCGCGAAGCGAGCGCGATGATCGCCCGGCTTCAGCAGACGCAGCGCTCCCACGCTCTTTTAGCGCGTCTCAGGCAGCGCTAAAAGCGTATGCCCTCACCCCTGTCCAAAATTCAAGAGCAATCCGCCGTCCGCAAAGCCGCCTTCGCGGCGATAGCGGCCGGCGTTTCCGTCATTCCCATACGCGCCGACGGCAGCAAGGAACCCGCTTTAGCCACGTGGATTCCCTACCAGCGGGAAATCGCGAGCGCGGAGCAGATCGGCAAGTGGTTCCCCGTCGGGGACGTCTACCCGGTTTTCGGCCTGGCGGTGGTCGGCGGCGCGGTGTCGGGCAATCTTGAGTGCCTCGACTTCGACGACAAAGACGTCGCCAAGGAGTTCAACCAGGTCTGCCGCGACAACTCAATCGGCGAGATCATCGAAAAGCTCAAGGTCGTCACTGCCACGCCCAGCGGCGGGCATCACGCCTGGTTCCGCTGCGCCGCCTCGGCCGGCACCAACACCCGGCTGGCGTGGAAGCTGGTGGACTCGGAAGAAGGCGCGGCTGGGGCCAGGTTCATCGAGGGCAAGTGGCGCAAGCGCAAAATCCTGATCGAGACGCGCGGCGAAGGCGGCTACGCGCTCGTTCCCCCCTCCCCCGCAGCCTGCCACCCGGACGGACGATCTTACCGATTCGTGCGTGGCGGCTGGGACTCGCTGCCGACGCTCACTGAAGAAGAGCGCGACGCGCTGCACCAGCTTGCCAGCTTATTGAACGAATGGGTGGATCCGGAGACCGTCGCAGCGCCGCGAAAGCCCCGCGCGGATTTGTCCGCCGGCGAGGGTCTCAGGCCAGGCGACGACTACAACCTGCGCGGCGACTATACGGCGCTGCTGGAGAAGCACGGCTGGACGCAGGTGAAGGAGCGCGGCGAGAAGGGCTTGTGGCGACGTCCCGGCAAAGCGGGGCGCGGCTGGTCGGCGACCTCGAACTACGCGGGCAGCGGCTACTTCTATGCGTTTTCGTCGAATTGCGCGCCGTTTCGTCCCAACGAGAGCTACAGCCCGCTCGGCGTCTATGCGGAGCTGGAGCACGGCGGGGATTTCGCCGCAGCCGCCAAGGATTTGGCGAAGCAGGGATATGGAAGCGGAAGCGGCTCAGCGCCTAAGAAAAAGCAGCGTTCCAGCAACTCTTCCGAGTCCGATCCACCCACTCCCGCATTTAGAAATGGCAAGGATTCTAGTGCGCCTGCCGGAAATCCGGCGCAGCAGGATCAAACCGCTGATGCTGAGGCTGTCGAGCTACCCGTCATCGAGACCAACAACGTCCCGTTCGAGGCCATGTGCTCCGAGACGCTTGCGGCTTTGCTGGGCGCGAACCTGCTCAGCGAGGGGGCGGACAATCCCGCCGAGCAGCAGAGAATGCTTTTCGTGCGCTCGGGCATCCTGCAATGGGTGACCGTGAACGAGCGCCACCGGGCCGTGGCCAAGCCGGTCGGCAAGGACGAGCTGCGCCACCGCGTCAGCAAGACCATGCGCTTCGTCAGCACCTCCCATGATCGCGGCACCGTCAACATCGCGCCCAAGGCGAGCGTGATGGAGGATTTGCTCGCGCGGCAATCCTACAATGAGTTTCCGGCGCTGGAGACCATCGTCACGGCCCCGATCCTCGCGCCGGACGGCACGATCACCACGCGCACGGGCTACAGCCGGAGCGCCCGCACGTTCTACCACGCTCCCGGCGAGGTGGCGATCGGCGACATATCTGCGACGGCTAAGAACCTGGCGGCGGCGCGCGCGCTCCTGATCGACGACTATCTCGGAGAGTTCCCCTTCGCCGATCAAGCGTCCAGGGCTCACGCCGTCGCGCTGATGATACTCCCGTTCGTCCGCCAGGTGATTTCCGGCCCCACACCCCTTCATCTGATCGACGCTCCGACGGAAGGCACCGGCAAAGGCCTCCTTTCCGACATCGTCACGATGGTGTTCTCGCCCGACGGCGCGGCGGTGGCGGCGGAAGTCGGCGACGAGGCGGAGTGGAGCAAAACGATCACCTCGCAGCTGCAGGACGCGCCCTCGCACATCCTGATCGACAACGTGAATCGGCCTTTGCGATCCGCGTCCCTGAACGCCGTCCTGACATCCTCGATCTGGCGCGGGCGCATTCTCGGACAATCGACCATGGCGCAGCTGCCGAACCGCGCGGTATGGATGGCCACGGGCAACAACCCGGAAATGAACGCCGAGATCGCGCGTCGCACCCTTCTCATTCACCTCGACGCGGGACTTGAGAATCCCTCCCAGCGAACCGGATTCCGGCGCCCGGACCTGCGCTGCGATGTCCGGGAGAACCGCTCCGCGCTGGTGACCGCCGTCTTGACGATGATCGCCGTCTGGCAGAGCCTGGGAAGGCCGCGCTATACGAAGCGAAAAATGGGATCGTTCGAGGAATGGTCGAACGTGATCGGCGGGATCCTGCAGGCGTCAGGCGTCGCCGGCTTTCTGGAAAACATGGAGAATCTGCGCGAGAAGGCGGACGTGGAAAGCGACGCCTGGTCGGGCTTTGTGGCGGAGTGGTGGACCACGTTCGGCGAACAGGAAGTCGGCACCGACAAGCTCTTTCCCATCGCGGAAGCGCACCTGTCGGAGACCTTGCGTTTCAAGGAGAGTGACCGGGGATCCAAAACAAGCTTCGGCATAGCGCTGCGAAAGCGAATCGACAAGGTTTTTGCGGGACACAAGATCACGACCGTTAAGTCTCTACGAAACGGCGCTTTGTATCAGCTCCGGGCAGAAGGCCTGGCCACTCTCTTATCCAGCGAAATAGCCGGGAACCTTGAGAACCTTGGGAACCTCCCCCAACCCCATAGAAATTGTCTCCAAGAATATACAGACACAGATGCACGAGACTCTTTAGATACGAGTGAAATAGGTTCCCAAAGTTCCCAAGGTTCCCGGCAGCAACCCGTCTTCAACAACGCAGAAGTCGTCCACCCCGACATCGATACCCCCACTTCATCAAAGCCTTTAGGAAGGTGGGATTTGGACGATGAGTGACCCGTTCACCGCCATAACTCCCATTTCTCCCATCGCCAACGTGCACGCGCGCGAGACCTCGCCGCTTTTGGGAATTATCCGCCGCTTCCCGACGACGCTGCCCCCGCCCCTGGAAGCGCTCTTCGACGCGGTGTCGGTCGGCGGCCATCTTCGGCTCAGTGAGCGCACTGGAAAGGTAGCGCTCGAAGCCGATCCCGAGAAGGTGACGCCTGAGCTGATCGACGCCCTGAAAGAGCACCGCGAGGCGATTGCCGCGCTGCTAAGGCTGAGGGAGGCGGCGCGGGGCGGAGCGCTGCCGACAGTTGCCTGCATCCCCATTGCCAAGGGCACCGAATTCCACGGCGACCTCAACGCCCGCGCGCATTGGCTGTTTCGGCACGTGCGAGATGCCTACCGCTATATGCGGCTCGACTGGGAGGGTTGGAGCGCCACCGACTGGCCTGGAGCGTGGCGATGCCGGGGCGAGGAGCTGATGACCTATTCGGAATGGTGGCGACCTCACGCGTGAAGGAGACACGGCGACATGGAGACATTGACGAAGATTTATCTGGCGGCGCGATACAGCAGGCGTGAAGAACTTTGCGCTTATCGCGATACCTTGCGTGAGCTCGGCTACGTAGTGGTGAGCCGATGGCTGAATGGCGATCACCAGATCGACGACAAAGGTTTGTCCGAAGAAGGCAGCGCAGCCGAGCGCGAGCGATTCGCCCAAGAGGACTGGGACGACCTCATGTCGGCTGAAATTTGCATCTCGTTCACCGAGCCGCCGCGCACGCCAAACGCCAGCCGAGGCGGGCGGCATGTGGAGTTCGGCGCGGCTCGCGCGGCTGGGAAGCGCTCGATTGTGGTGGGTCATAGAGAGAACGTCTTTCACTGCTTTCGCGATGTAGAGTTCGCCGCCGATTTCTCAGAGGCGGTGAGATTGCTGGAAGGCTGCTGACCTACTCGAGTTGAAACGGTGGCGACCTCACGCTCAAAAGGAGAACAGGAAATTGTCGACTGAAATGGCCATGCCTGGCACGAAGCCGAGCGGGGACGAGTGGATCCCCGATGTTTTGAAGCATATGCACGGCGACTTGAAGCGGCTGGCGATTGATCGCTATGTGAAAACCGGGCGAGGCTACGTCAAGATCGAGCAAAAGCGCGCCCCCGACGAAACCCGCCAAATCAAAATCGAGGGCGACTGGCTCAACCCTCCCGACTGCGACTGCGGACGCGCGTTGTGCCGAACCGTCCTGTCCACCGTGG
>CAXSEA010000212.1:0-6403 GCA_964235675.1 uncultured Armatimonadales bacterium
CGTTCATGTCCCAGACGGAGAGTGCGCCCGAGCCGGTGTTGTACCAGATCAGATCAGCGTGACCGTCCTGGTTGAAGTCGAAGCGAGTCGTGGCGACGGGGGTTGTCGTAGTCGTGCCGACAGTGGCGGCGGCCAGGTCGGAGATCAGCTGGGAGCCGTTATAGGGGGTGCCCCATCCGGTGGAGTTGTCGTACCCCGTGACAGCATTGTAGTAGCGGTTGTTGGAATTGTCTTTGACGTCGTAGAAATCGGTGCCGTACTGGCTGGACTCGGCGAGTGTATAGATTTGCGGGAGCGCTTCTCCGAGAACGGCTTTGCCGGCGGCGATACGCTTGACGTTGGCATCGGCGATAATCGCGGCCCAAAGCGGCGCGGCGGCGCTGGTTCCGGCGAAGCCGAACCATCCGGTCTCCTTTTCTTGCGGATCGGTGACATAGACGTCGTAGCCTTCCGTGTAAGGATCGGCGAACATCGAGACATCGGGCACGTTGCGCATGGTGGTGCTGCCCTGCGGGTTGACAGAGGTGCTGAACGAGCCGGATTGGAAGCTTGGCAGGCTCCAATACTCGCTGAAGCCGCCCCCGCCGCCGTCTGGCGGGTATGTCATCTTATCGATAGTCATAGCCGGATCGCTCCAGGACGATTCGCTGCCGAAAGTCACCGCCGTGTGGGCGGAGTTCTCGGTATCGGAAAGGTTCGTGCCGCCGACGCCGACCACAGTTGGTTGGGAAGCGGGGTCATCCACGCTGAGCCCGTCACTTGTGTCGCCGGTATCGTAGGCGCCGTCATCGCCCGAGGCCGCGCAGACGGTCTGGCCTTGCAGCGCGAGCTGCTGCAAAACGTTGGCCTCGCTTTGCACGTCGGACTGCGAATAGTCCAGCTCGGAGTCGCCCCAGGAGCAGCTGATTACGCTTGGCGGCGTGGAGTCGTTGGCCATGGCGTCGTAGACTTGCTCTTCCGTGGGGTCGTTCTGGCTGGCTTCATAGACCCGGATCTGCTTGGCCTTGTACGCCAGGTTCATCAGCAGGTCGATATCGAGCGTGACTTCGTCCTGGTCGCCGGAAGGAGTCGAGGCGGTGTTGACGTTGTCGACGGAGACGGGGGTAATTGTTGGGAAGCTGGACGTCAGCGAGGAGTAGTAGCTCTCCCACTTGGCGATGTCGGAGGCGTAGAACGTGTCGTATTCGACAAGCCCCAGCACCTGGTTTTGACCGGCATAGCTACTGAGCGACGTCGTGAACGAGTATAAACTGGCGACGTCGCTTGGGGACAGCGCTCCGCTGTGGCCGGTGCCGTAGGCGGCATGCGCCCCGATCAGCGGCGAGACGCGCGCGCCAAGCGAAGCAGGTTTTAAGGATGAAATGTGCGGATGGGCGGCGTTGCTCAGGCCGATGATGCCTGTCAGCAGGGGAGCGACGGAGGCGTCGAGAGCCGGCTCCTGGTCGGGGGCGTGGAAGATGCGGCCGTTGTCGCGCGGGTCGGGCGAGACATAGTCGTGCAGCGTCACTCCGAAGGCGGCATTCATTTGCGCGGCGGTGCCGGCGGCGCGGACATAAAGGCCGCTGGGCGAGACATACGTGACGGTTAAGCCGTTTGACTTGGCGTAGGCGCTGACGGCGTCTATTTGGCTTTGATCCGGGCCGAACTCGCTGCGATACTGGGCCTGGGTGAGATAGTGGCCGTAGCTCGCGCTTTTCGGATTGTTGATACTGTCGAGCAGCGGTTGGATCAGGTCGGCATTGCGGGGTTTTAAGGCAAAGTCGACGCTGACTTGATCCGATGCGCTTGTCTCGCGCAACGGGGCGAGATCGGCGAGCACGCCCGGCATGTGGCTGTAGGCCAGCAGCGCCCGCTGGGGAGCTGCGGTTGCATCGGCATTGGCGCGGGGCGAAGTCAGCGGCGACGACAGCGACAGCAGGAGCGCGCAGGTTCCGAGCGCGGGGGCGAGACCGGCTGCCCCAAGAAAGGCCTTAAATTGCCTGACGGACTGGACATTGTGACGAATTAAGGGTGACAACGAGGAGGGTCTTTCTATGTTGAAGCTGCCACGGCAGGGAAGCGCCGCTCGCGGCAGTGATGACGCAGATAATCTACTTCAGGAGCAACAGAGCTCGAATACTTTCGCGTTCTCGCACCTAGCCGCGCAAGACGCTCGGCGGACAAGGCCAATGTTGACAGCATATCGCACCCGCATGAAAGCCGCATGAAAGTCGGCGAACAGCGCGACGCGATCATGAATATTATAGTGATTTTGACCACAGGCTGCTTTGCGCCGCCAATTAACCCGCAAACATGCCAGGGCTTACAGTAAGCGAGCGCGTTATGCCAATAGTTTCTCGCATCACACCAATTCTTCACTCAAAAGCGGGCGGGCTTAAATGAAGCAGCCCTCCACTTGAGCGCTCAAGTGGAGGGCTACGCTTCGCGTTTACCGGATGGCGGTAGGCTGCCAAGTCGTGTCGGGGACTTGGGCTGGCATTGCGCCGTAAGCAGTGACTGTGGTGCCGTCCAGCAGCCAGCGCGACTCCGCGCCGGAGTTGGCGTTCCACCAGATCAAGTCGGGGTGACCGTCGCCGTTGGTGTCCTCGCTGCCCATCAGATGCCAGGAGGTGTCACTCACTTGGGCGAAGTCGCTGTTAAAGCTCAGCACTTGGCTGTTCGCCAAGTCGCATCCCCAGTAGCTGACCTCGCCGGTGGATGAGTTCCAGAATAAGAGGTCGGAGTGGCCGTCCCCATTGAGGTCCGGCGCGCCGACGACTTGCCAGGGCGAATGCGGCCCCAGGCTTGCGAATACCGGACCGACGTTGACGACTTTGTCGCCGCTCATAAGCCATCGCGCTATATCGCCACTGGCTTTATTTTGAAGCACCATCGTCCAGGAGCCTCCGGTGTTGTCCGCGACCGCGACCGGCTTCCAGTTGGTGTTTTTGATTTGGCTGAAGTCGTTGTTCTTCGCCTTGACCGTGGTGTTCTGCAAGGTGTACAAGGTGAGACCGCCGTTCAACGAGTTCCACCAAAGCAGATCGGGGTAGCCGTCGCCGTTCGCGTCGGGCGCGGCGACCGGCACCCAGCCTGTGGAGGGGGCGAGGCTGGCCAACGCTCCGCCGTACTGGAGGACGGATTGGTCGTTCATGTTCCAGACGGAGATGTCGCCGGATTTGGCGTTGTACCAAATTAGGTCGGCGTGGCCGTCCTGGTTGAAGTCGAAGCGAGTCATGGGAACCGTCAAACCTGGTACGAAGAGCTTGTAGGCTGTGCCGCCATCGTTTACGCCGCCACCAAATGAGACTCCATACAACGCGCCATCCACGCCTTCCGTCAGAGTATTCTGAAAGGCATTCGCGCCATCATCATTTACACCGTTTAGCTCTTGTGAACCAAATGTGTACAGGGTAGTAAACGCGCCCGATGGCGTAATGCGGTAAATTGTGCCATTGCCGTTTGCTCCTCCTCGCGTAGTTATGCCGTAGAAGTTGCCGTCACTAGCAAGGATTAGACCCTGGACAGGATTTTCGCCATCGCCATCTGTGAAAACGCCGTTGTTGGACATGCCGTACAAACCAAAAGCGTGCAGCGTAGTTAGGGTGCCCGACGTTGTTACTTTAAATACTGTACCAGCTCCAAAAACACCACCGTACTGTGTCGTGCCGTACAAGCTTCCATCAGAGCCAATCGTTAATTGACACTCAGGGGATATACCGTCTGCGCCACCCATGAACGAATAAATGGTTGTGAGTGTGCCGGCCGGAGTCATTCGATAGATATTGCCGTAGCCACTGTATTGGATACCGCCGTTACCGTACGCTCCTCCATCAGCGGTCACGCCATAAAAGTTGCCGTCAGGACCCTCAACAGGCGAATACTCGGGAGCATCGCCATCGATACCGCCAGCAAACGAGTGCAGTATCGACACTTTTCCGGCAAGGGTCAGCCGATAAATCGTGCCATATCCCGTGCCGCCTGAAGCTGACACACCGTACAAGTTGCCATCCGCCGCTTGGTTCGGCGGACAATTAAGAAACAGGGAATTTTCAGGCGTGTCAAGAGTGGATAAAGTGCCGGATGGAGATAGCTTGAAGACTGTCGTTGTAGTCGCGCCGTAGAAGTTACCGTCAGTTCCCGAGCCGATACCTTGAGGAGAAATCCCCTCGGCATCCACTCCGAAAGAGTACAGCGTTGTGACGGTTCCATCAGCAGCGACCTTGAATAAAGTGCCAGCACCATCAGCCCCGCCTTCGTTTGTGACGCCATAGAGAATGCCGCCTGGGGCAGATACAAGTCCTCCCAGCGGCAAATACCCGTCGCTACCGCCGCTGCCGAACGAGTGCAGCAGGGTAAACGTCGCGCCGGAAGAAGTTTGCGCAAAAGCTCTCGTAGTAGATGAGGCAAAGCACAAAATACTGAACGCTGAGGCAACGACTGCTCCCAACGCAGCGAGACACGAAGAGCTATCTTTATGGCGTAATAGTGAATAAGCGCTATAAACTAGCTGGCGAAATGAATGCAAAATCAGTTTCATAGTCGTTGAAAATGTTAGTGTGACTCAAATATCTACTACGTACATTATCCATAACCGTTGTGAATTGCAATCTATTACGGGGGTGTTGGTGAGCACCGAGGTATCCGGCATGCTTTGCCAGATTGACACCGTTCCCTTCGCGGGGGTATTCTATGGGTTGGCTTTTGCGTTTTTCAAGGCGCGGCTGAGCGGGAAACAACCATGTCCTTAGAGAACAACAGCGAAGACGAAGAATTGATGGATGGCGAAATGGACGGCGACGAGGCCGAGGATTTCGAGGTTGAGTACGAAGATGGCGAAGGGAGCGGCGATGATGAAGCCGAATCCGCGCCTGAGCCGATGCCGCATTACCATAAGCCGCTGGTGGCGATTGTGGGGCGGCCTAATGTCGGGAAGTCCACACTGTTCAACCGGCTGGCGGGGCAGCGGATCGCGATTGTGCAGGACGAGCCGGGAATTACGCGGGACCGGCTTTATGCCGAGGGCGAGTGGAACGGGCGCGATTACACGCTGATCGACACGGGCGGCATCCAGATGGGCGAGACCGATCCGTTGAAGGCGCAGATTCGCGCCCAGGCCGAGATCGCGATGTCGGAGTCCGACGTGATCGTCTTTGTGGTGGATGGGCGCGAGGGGATAACGTCGTCGGATATGGAACTGGCCAGCGCTCTCAGGCGCTCGCCTCAACCAGTGGTGGTAGTGGTCAACAAGACCGACAACCAGGATCAGGAGAACCGGAACGCGCCGGATTTCTTCGCGCTTGGCTTTGAAGAGATATTCGCCATTTCCGCGCTGGGCGGACGAAGCGTCGCCGACGCGCTCGACGCTATCGTCGGGCATTTCCCGCCGAAGTATGAAGGGCCGGACGTCAACGACGAGCGGATCAAAATCGCCATTATCGGGCGGCCGAACGTGGGGAAATCGTCGCTGTTGAACGCCATTTTGGGAGAGGATCGGGCTATCGTCTCGCCTATCGCCGGGACCACGCGCGACGCGGTGGATACGGTATTCGAGTATGAAGGCAACGAGATTGTCCTGATCGACACCGCCGGAATTCGGCGCGCGGGCAAAATTCAGGGCAGTGTCGAATACTACACCGTTCTACGCGCGCAGCGGGCGATCGAGCGGGCCGACGTGGTGATGCTCGTGATCGACTCCGCCGATGGGCTCACCGACGGCGACAAGCGGGTCGGCGGCTACGCGCATGAGGCGGGGCGCGCGTGCGTCCTGGTGATCAACAAGTGGGACTTAGGGCGGGTGGACGTGCTGGAAGAAGCGCCGGGGCAAAACCCGATGAAGATTTTCACCGACGAGACCCGCGACGACATGCCGTTTTTATCCTACGCGCCGGTGGCGTTTACGTCGGCGATCAGCGGCAAGGGCGTGGCCGCCGCCGTGGAAACCGCTATCGAAGCCGCCAACACCCACTCGATGCGTATCTCTACGGGAGAATTGAACCGCATCTTCCGCGATGCTTCCGAAGCGCACCCCTACGGCGAAAAGGGGCGCAGCCTTCGGATTTACTACGCGACCATGGCTTCGGTGAAGCCGCCGACGATCATTATTTTCGTGAATCATCCCGAGCTAGTGCACTTCTCGTATTTGCGTTATTTGGAGAACCGGCTGCGGGCGGCTTACGCGTTTGAGGGCACTCCGGTGCGGCTGATTATCCGGAAGGGCACCGAGGACGAGACTCGGCCTCGTCCACCGATGAAGAAGAAGCCACTGCGAGGAAAGATTCGGATGGGGAATCGATAGGGAACCCATCCGGCGCTTAGCGCCACCTTCCCTGTAGGGAAGGAAATATAAGATGGCGCTGTATTTAAGACGTCCTAGAAGATGGCTGTAGACTTTTCCTTCCCTACAGGGAAGGTGGCCTGAAAG
>CAXSEA010000213.1:0-6379 GCA_964235675.1 uncultured Armatimonadales bacterium
TAGCCGGTGAAGTCGATGAAGACAGGTTTGCCGGACGATTTCGCCTGCGCGAGCGCGGCGGGGTAGCTGGTGAGCCAGCCCGAGTCGCTGCTGATGTCATTCGCCGCGTTTGCCCTGGAGGTAGCGCTGACGTAAAGACTCGGGCCGTAGCCGCTGGGAGGAAGAAAGGCCGCGACAATGAGATTGGCGTGGCGTCCGGTGAGCGGATAAAGGCAGCAGAGGCCGAGGAAGCCGAACAGAGCGGCAAAAATCATGCTAGCCGGCGAGATGCGGCCTGCTTCATCGGGATAGGCGCTGACGCGGAGAAGTCCCAGAAGGTAGAGCATGCCCGAGAAGCAGATCAGCGCCCATAAAGCGTAGATCACCGGCTGAGTGAGAATATGAGCCTGCCAGACCAAGTCGGCTTTGCTGAAATAGGTGAGCGCGTAGGCGAGCTCCACGAAGCCGAGGACGGCTTTGAAGCGGGTCATCCATCCGCCGGAGCGCGGCAGCTTGGCGAGCAGGCTGGGGAAAAGGGCGAGCAGGAAGAACGGAAGCGCGAGCGCCAAGGCGAAGCAGCCCATCCCGAGCAGCGGGCGCAGCCATTCGCGCGCGCCGGTGGCGGACGCCGCCGCGACCAGCACGGTGCCGATGAACGGGGCGGTGCAGGTGAAGGCGGCGAAGACGAAAGCCAGTCCCATCAGCAGCACGCCGCCGAGGCCGGAGCTACCGGCGGCGGGGCGGGCGAAGCGGCTGATTCCCTGCGGCAGGGTGACGATAAACGACTCGAAAAAGCTGAAGGCGAACGCCACGAAAAGGATGCCGAAGAAGAGGTTGAACCAGGGGTTCGCCGCCACGCGGTTGGCCCCGGCCGCGCCGAAAAGTACGGCGGCGATGAGGCCGAGCGCGACGAAGCTAATGATAATTCCGAGAGCGTAGGCTCCGGCGAGGCCGATCAGCTTGCGGCGGTTGTCGGCCACCTGCTTGGTGAAAAAGCCGAAGGTGACCGGGATCAGTGGAAAGACGCACGGGGTGAGCAGGGCCAAAAGGCCGCCGCCGAAGGCCGCGAGGGCGAAGCGCCACAAGCTGCCCTGAACGGCATTGGGCGGAGCGGCGGCTGTGGCATTCGCGGCGGCAGTTACAATCGGCGCTAAGTTAGCGAGCGGATGCGGGAGGGCGGCGTATTGCGCGCGAGCGGGTCCGGCGGCGACGGTCACCGGCACTGAGAGCTTTACCGTTGTCGGCGGCAGGCAGATAGTGTTGTTGCAAGTTTGGTAGCGGACTTGCACCGGCAATGTCTCACCGAGACGCGCCGGGGCGGCTCCAGCAACGCGGATCGGCATCAGGAAACGGGCGCGGATTTGGTGGAACGAGACCAGGTTGGCGAAGTTCGGGTCGACTTCCATGACCGGCGCATCTTCGGACACGACGCCTGCGGCGGCCAGGTTGCTTGGCGGTGTCGCCAGGGTGATGCTGGTCGGAGTCGGGCCGGGAGGCGGAGTCGGTGTGAGGGAGTAGAGATGCCAGCCGGGGGCGATGACCGCGTCGATCTCGACAGCGGCATACTCGCCGGCATGCGGGTCCGCCGGTATCAGATGCGCCGTGAATGCCACCGGATGCTGCGGGGTCAGTGTCGCGGCTTCGGCCTGGGGCGCGAGCAGAAACAGCGCGGCGATAAACGCGAGCGTCACTGTGAACCAGCGCGGAATCATCGCCTGAGCCGAGCGTGTCGCCATGTCGGTTATTTACTTTACCGACACGGCGGCGGCGATCGGGTCTTGCTTGGGCGGGTAGCAGGAGACGGCGTTGCAACCCTGGTAGGTGAGGGTTCCGCCGACCGACAGCTTGCCGGCGTGGGCGCTTTTGGCGACCGTGAACGGAACGATAATGGCGACGCTGCCGATGTAGGCGGGGATGGGCTTGGGCGAGGCCTCGATTTTAACGCGGCTGACCGCTGGGTAGACCGGCGCGCCGTAATGGACGCCTTTCACGGCGTTAGGCGCGAAGCTGGTGGCGATCAAAGAGGGGTCATCGGGCTTGGCGGAGTTGACGTGGAAGCCGGGCGCGACGGCAAGGCGGATAATCAGCTTTCCCGATTGGCCGGGGGCGACCGCGACAGGCGACGCGGACGCAGCGACAGTTGCGTAGCGCGGGCCGTGGGGGCCTGCGCCTTGCGCGGAGGCGATTCCTTGGGTTGCGAGCGGCAGAATAAGCATCAGGGATGCGGCGGCGAGGCAGGTCGGCAGTGTTCGTGTGTTCATGTGGTTTTTTGCGGATGCTCGGCGAGCAGCTGATCGAGGCTTGAGGGCAGATCGGCCTGGGTGTTCGGATCGAAGCCGACAGAGACGGAGCGGACGCGTCCGCTCGTGTCGATCAAAAACAGGGCTGGAATACCGCTGATGTTATAGGTGGTGGCGACTATCCCGCCGCTGTCTGGAAGCATCGGGTAACCGGGGCTGGCGTTTTTGAAGAAACGCTGTATCTGGGCGCGGGAATCGTTAGCGTCGATGCCGTAGATTTGCACGCCGCGCGCTTTGTAGTTGGCGTAGATAGTGCCAAGCTCCGGCATTTCCATCTGGCAGGGGCCGCACCAAGTGGCCCAAAAATCGAGGAGCACCGGGCCTTTTTTCACGGCGTCGGAGAGCTTGACGGGCTTGTTGTCAAGGGTGGTCAGCGTAAAATCGGGGGCCAATGGGGAACCGGCAGGCGGCATCAGGGCGAAGGGTTTGCCGGCAGGGGCGGCACTGTTGGCCTGCTCGGAGAGCGCGGCAAGCTGGGCGGCGTCCTGGCCGCCGGTCGATGCCTGCGATGCGAGGCCGTGCTGAGTCGCCCCGGCGCTGGGGGCGCGCAAGGTCATGTGGGAGGCCGCGAAAACGGCGCCGGCTCCGAGAAGCAGCGCGAGAGCAGTCAAAAACAGTTTTGGTGGTCGGAGTGGCATTCCTAATCTAAATAGTCGTTCTGGAGGCAAAAAGGTTCCGCGAGGCTGGGCATAGCCGGATGCGGTGGCAGCCAGGCAGCAAAAAAGCGGTCTCCGGACGGCTTGAAATGAGGATGGCGGAGCGTGAGAGATTTGAACTCTCGCGCGCCCATAAGAACGCCTACAGGTTTAGCAAACCCGCCCCTTCAGCCACTTGGGTAACGCTCCCCAAAGCCGCCGGATACCGCATATGCCTTTGCCGCTGGAAGCGGAAACGCAAGCGTAATCATAGCATAGGATTCCGGCAAATGCAAGGCCGGGGTTGTAGGCTTTCAGGTACGGCCTATTGCAGCAGGGCGGGAAATGAGGCGCGCCGCTTACCTATCCGTCACTGCGTGACACCTTCTCTGAAAGGGAAGGAAGTGGTGCATGGCGCATTGCTTGGTGCGGCCTTCCGGGTCAATCGGCGCAGCGTGGCGGGGATTGACTTCGGCTTCGTGCCCCGGAAAAGGCCCGGTGGAAGGCTGAACCGGTAAGAGCATACAGCGCCGGACGGAGTTCCTTCCCTTTCAGGGAAGGTGGCCTAGAGGCCAGATGGGTTTTTCGGGGCGGACCTCCCCCAGCCCCTCCATAGAAATGGAGGGGAGAAAGAGGCAGCTTTAGTTCCACATGCGCGCGAAGGGGTTAGGTTCCGTGGGCGGTTGCTGCGATGCGCTCTGGTTGAAGTTGGTGATGGCTTCATCAAAGTCGTTTCGGCTCACCGCGGGCGAAGTGTCGCTCGTTGGTTGCGCTTCGTCTGAATCGCGGGCTTCGGCGAGGCGAATGAGGGCTTGGAGGCCGGCTTCGTTGATGAGGGCGCGGATGTTGGCGCCGGAGTAGTTGTCGGTGCGAGCGGCGAGATCGTCGAGGGAGACTTCGGGGGCGAGGTTGACGGATTTGGCGTAGAGGGCCAAAAGCTCGCGGCGTCCGTTGAGGTCGGGGAGCGGGATTTCGATTTCGCGGGACAAGCGTCCGCCGCGTAGGAGGGCAGGATCGAGCATGTCGCGGCGGTTGGTCGCGCCGACGACGAAGAGGCGGCGGTTGGCGCGGAGGCCGTCCATCTCGTGCAGGAACTGGTTGACGACTTTGTCCGAGTACATGCTGACGCCGCCGGAGCGGGACGGCAGGAGGGCGTCGATCTCGTCGAGGAAGATGATGGCGGGCGCGGCGGCGCGGGCTTGGTCGAAAAGCTTTTTTACCTGCTTTTCGGATTCGCCCATCCACATGGAATTGATCTCGGCGGGCGAAGTGGCGAAGAAGCGGCATTTGGCTTCGCTGGCGAGGACACGAGCGATGGTGGTTTTGCCGGTTCCGGGAGGGCCGTAGAGCAGCAAGCCCGTGGGCGGCTCGACGCCCAGAGAGACGGCCAGCTGAGGGTCTTCGATCATCAGCTGCATCTGGCGGAGTTCGCGCTTGGTGCGGGCGGGCAGAATAAGATCGTTCCAGGTGGGTCGGTCGCGGCCTCCTCCGGGCCTGCCCTGCCCTTCCGGGAGCATTTCCAGAGCGCGGGCGCGGGCGGCGTAGCGCTGCTCGGTAGGGGCTAGCTCGGTGGCGCGGAATGCGGCATCGCGGGCGCTGTCGGTGAGGCCGAGATAGCGTAGGCACTGGGCGAGGGCGAAGTAGGTTTCGGCATCGGGAGTGTTGCGCTCGTCGAAGAGCTTGACGCTGCGCTCCAGCGCGACCGAGGCGCGCCGGAAATCCTCGCGGTAGCGGGCGATCCAGTCGGTGTTGCCGGTGGCCTTGGAGGCGCGGACGACGGCGAGTCCGAGCGCGGCCTGCACCACGCCGCCCAGCGACGAGCGGAGGCTGACGCTTGTTTCGCCGGTGTCGGGATCGGAGCGTACGGCGGAATCGACATCGCGCTGCTTCAGCGCGTCCGGGACGATGGACTCGCCGCGCCGGGCGTAGGCGAAGCCCAGCTCTTTTTGCGCTAGGGGATCGTCGGGGTAGCGGGCGGCGACATCCTCGAAGGCGGTGATCGCGCCGGCGTAGTCGCGGCGGAGGCTGGCGTCGAGGCCCTGGCGAAAAGCGGTGTCGTCGGTCAGAGTGATCATAGGAGAGTTGTACCCGCGAAGTAAGGGTACTCAATTAGCAGTATATTACTACGTAGCTCTAAAGATTAACAAAGCATTCAGCAAAAAGATATGAATTTGAACAATCGCTGGGACGAGACATGGCATCGCCTTCGTGAATGGACAGCCGGACAAACCCCATCAGAGAGACTAGCGGCACAAGTTGTCTTAAGTCAAGAATATCAGAATTTTGACCCTTCTCATCCTTTAGGTGGTAAAGATGGAGGTAAGGATGCGCTATGTACAAAAGATGGTATTAAGTGGGCAATGGCAGTTTACTTCCCAAGAGGTCAGAAAACATTTCCACGTATTAGAGAAAAATTTATTAAGGATGTTGCTGGAGTTATAGCGAACAAAGCAGAAGGAATTATATTTGTCACTAATCAAGAAATCAAAGGTTCACAACGAAAGATACTCGAAACGCTTGCAGGTAGCTTAAGACTTGACTTATTTCATCTAGATCGCGTAACTACTATTCTTGATACTCCTGGTATGGCAGAAGTGCGAAGGCAGTATCTTTCGATCGACTATGGTGAATCTGAAATCACTCAAGAGCTTACATCGGTCAAGAACATGCTTGCAGATGTTCAAAACACCCAAACGGGAGGCGATTCGTTTTGTTACTGGATGTTGTTTCACTTCGACATGATCGCCAACATAGCACAGCAATACTGCATTATTCGCGTTGGTAGATACGTGTTACATGACGTGCGATATCGAATTATTGATAGAATGTCACTACAGACTGTTGTTCCTGATACTAATTGGGGCGAGATTAATAGTCCTGCTGATTATCTATCGTTGAAGTGGCCTCTATCTGAGTCAGCTTACTATCGCGTGTTTTTCCATGCGCGAAACGGTAGTTGGGTTCAAGATCTAATTCTCAAGCGATCAAAAACAGTTGATTGTTGGTTACACGCAACACGTGTAAAGCGAGGATTAGGCGAAACTCCCCTCGAAGAAGTAAATGAATTATTTATTTCAGAGTTCGGAATACCTGAATGGCTCGACTAAAACATAATAGTTATTTTTGCAAATATGCAAAGTGCGAAAAGCAATAGGTTACCTATTGTCACAACAAGCTGTCCTACTTACTCTCGTGTCAATGAAAATACGCCTTTGTTTGGGCGGATGTAGGCCGCTGCGCTGGGATAGACCCGCTGGACTTCCTCGAAGATTTGGAGGGCGATTTTTCGGTAGGAGGGATGTCCTCCCCGGCCCGTCCTGAGTTCGATGAAGTGGAAAAGTTCGCGGAGGTTCATGGTGGCGTGGGTGCGGACTCGGTAGGCGAGCGGGAGGGCGTAGGGAGCTTCGTCGGGGAAGTCGGCGGAGTAGAGGGCGTGGTAGGTTTCGGCGGCTTGGCGCATCGCGG
>CAXSEA010000214.1:0-6342 GCA_964235675.1 uncultured Armatimonadales bacterium
ACTTGTCCGGCTCTTCGAGATAAGGGAAGTGGCGGGAGCGCTCGAACACTTCCAGGTGGCTCGGCGAAAACAGCGACGCGGTGCGCGCGGCCATTTCCACTGTCGCCATATCGCTCGCGCCGACAACTACCAGCGTGGGAGCAGTGACGCGCTCCAGCTTACCGGCGAGCAGATGATCGAGCTGGGTGAGCGTGCCGGTGATCTCGAACTCGCTATTTTCGCCCCACATGGCGCGGTAGACATCCGTCGCGAACTGGCTGAGCGCTTCTTGGAGCGCGGGCGGGGCTGGGATGCCGAGGGTGACCGGCTCGTAGGCCGTTTCTACTGCCGCGGCGTATTCTTCCGGGTACGAATCGCCTTGAGCGTACAGGCCTGCTTCCTCGTATCGCTCGATCAATTCCTGCAGCTCGGGCGAGACGGAGGCGCGCAGGCGGTCGAGCGCGGCGTTTAGATCGGCGATGGACGAAAAGGTGTCGGATAGGACGAGCTTGCTGACGCGGGCGGGATGAGCGGCGGCGTAGGCCTGCGCCAGCATGCCGCCCCACGAAAATCCAAGCACGCACCAAGCCTCGATCCTAAGATGGCGGCGCAGGGCTTCCACATCGGCGACGTTGTTCGGGATGGTGTACTCGGCCGGATCGGCTTTATCCGATTTGCCGGTGCCGCGCTGGTCGAAAAAGATCACCTGGATACCGTCGCCCGCGAGCTGCGCGAAGGGGGCGAGATAGCCATGCGGAAGTCCGGGGCCGCCGGAGAGGCAGATTAGAGGCAGGCCGCTGCCATGGGTTTCGTAGTAGAGGGAGAGGTCGCCTGATTGAAAGTGGCCGGATTGCATAGTTGCTTTCAGCTTTGCTGATTGCCGTCACGAACGGGGCAGCATACCATCTTCTGTTCATTTGGAAAAGATGGTACCGGTTACCCTGCCGAAATATCCTTCAAACGGCAAGACTAATCTTAGGCTGCATTAATGCAACACAAATGCGTTTCGTTGAATATCATAACAGGATACATCAGTAAGTGCTTTCACGGCGATAACATTATGCTCAATCCTGTGAAATGACCTTTGACTATAGTTCCCGATTACCAACGGGTTATGGACTCGGCAGAAAGCCAGGATTTAATTACGCCGTATCCATTCCGGTCTACCTCTATTGTTTATTTAGCGAGTTATCTCTCACGCATTTTCCAAACTCAACCACTAAAGTACAGATCAAACTTCCTAAATTCATTAACGATATTACCTACTGCTTAGTGTCGTTTTACCATTGTAAAGCATTGTTTATCGGTCGGTTGTGTGTCTTTTCTCGCTAGCGAGATAGAGACAATGCCTCTACTGTTCAATCCATCAGTGCGAACCAAAATTTGCGAAACTGGATTTCCAGGCGCAAGTAGACGATCTGCACTTGGATTGAGAAAATACAAAAGGCATGCTTCTATGGTAACCGGTAAAACGATGCCGTGCGGGCATATTCAAGCAGCATGCGTGGCTGTGGTTGTTTGCCTGGAACTAGTTTGCACGACGTTCTCCTCAGAAAAGAGATTCTTTTGCCTGACACGGATATAATCGAGACTTCGGACCGCGACGCTTTTTCGTTCTTTGACGCCGCTTCTTTTTGGACACAATTTCGGCAAGGCAGCGCGACAGTTAAGGGTGTTAAGCTGCATTATGTGGAAGGCGGCGAGGGAACGCCGCTTCTGCTGATTCCAGGCTGGCCGCAAAGCTGGTACGCTTGGCGTCATGTCATGCCGATGCTGACCGCCGGACGAAGAGTGATCGCGATTGATCCGCGCGGCTACGGAGACTCGGACCGGCCTGCGTCCGGCTACGACATGAAAACCGTGGCAGCCGAGATACACGGTTTCGCCGACGCGCTAGGATTACTAAGCGGAGGCGGCATGGATGTCGTCGGCCATGACATTGGAACATGGATCAGCTACGCCTATGCCGCTGACTGGCCGGGTGACGTCAAGCGCCTAGCGCTGTTCGACGGGGCTGTTCCTGGCGTCTCGCCCTCCGCGCCTTCAGGAGTTCCGACACCCGAGCAGAACATCAAAACGTGGCATTTCGCTTTTAACCGTCTGAACGACCTACCGGAGCTGCTGCTTCGTGGACATGAGCGCGAGTTTTTGACGTGGTTTTTCAACGCGAAATCCGTGCGACCGTGGACAATAGGCCCCGCCGATCTGGACGAATATGTCCGGATTGCCTTGATTCCAGGATCAGCCCGCGCCTCCGCCGACTATTACCGGGCCAGTTTCGGTCCCGAAGGCCTGGCACAAAACCGCGCCCGCGCTGAAACAAAGCTACAAATCCCGGTCCTTGCTTACGGGGCCGACAATGGTGTCGCGGGGAGCCTCGTCGGAACACTGCGTGACATCGCGGTAAACGTGCAGGGGGGCGTCTTTTCCAACTGCGGTCACTACATGCCCGAAGAAGCGCCGAAAGCAATATATCGAGAGTTGGCCCGCTTCTTCGAGTTGCCCGCTTGAAGAGCATAGGGCGGTCTCTTTGCTTTGCTTTGGTACAAGCGGAATTAGCGCTCGCATTTATGGCGCACGCCCAAACAGCGCATCCACTTGCACCACCCGGCGCACCGCCCAGTCCTCCCGGTTCCAGCCACGCGCCGCCGCCGTACAAGCTCCTGCGCTACGACGAGGACTACACTTACTTGCGCGATCCTACTCAGCGGCGGGACGCGTTGGACAGCGTCAAGTTTATTCCACTCGATAAGTCGCAAGATCAATACCTTACGCTCGGCGGCGAAGCGCGGGAGAAGCTCGACGATTACCGTCAGTATCCGCTCATCATGCCGCCGACCCACGCCTATTTTTTGCAGCGGTACATGCTCCATGCCGATCTGCATCTCGGAAAGTCGCTGCGGTTTTTCGGCCAGCTGCAAAGCGACCATCAAAGCGGCTATGACGGCGGCATGATGCAGCCGCAGTCCCCGCAAGTGGACCGGCTCGATATAAATCAAGTGTTTGCAGACTACAAAACGGTTCTCGGCACGGATGCACTGACGGTGCGCGGCGGACGGCAGGAGATTAACTACGGCGATGGGCGACTGCTGTCACCGCGCGAAAGCCCCAATGTCCGCCAGAGCTTCGACGGAGCGCTGATTTCGGCGCAGGGTCGGTTGCGCGTGGACGGCTTTGCATTCCGGGCGGTGACAATCGGCCCGAACGCGTTCGACAACCCGACAAATGCCGGGCAGGATGTCTGGGGCGTCTATGCCTCGATGCCGGCAAACGAGAGGCGTCCGGGTGCGGACTTCTATCTCTTGGGTTATGACAGGCGGAACGCCGAATTCAGTCGAGGGACGGCAGGGGAGCAGCGCCTAACATGGGGATCCCGCGTTTCCGGGAGAAGCGGCGACTTGGATTATGACTGGGAAGCGGCGTACCAAAGCGGGCGGTTCGGCAGTGAAAAAATTGGGGCTTACTTGGCTGCGACTGAAACCGGCTATACGCTTGAGCGGCTGCCGCTCACGCCGCGCCTTGGATTGCGGGCGGATGTCGCCAGCGGAGACCAGAACCCGCTGGGCCATAGTTTGGGAACATTCAATCCGCTGTATGGCCGAGGAGACTATTACGGCGAGATAAATCTCTTCAGCGAATCGAACTTACGTGACGTACGTCCGTCGCTCGACTTTTATGTAGGCAGGAAAGTCGATATAACGGTAGACAGCTTCTTTTTGTGGCGCGACAGTGTCCGCGACGGCCTTTACACGCCGGGTCTCACTTCCGCCGTTCCCGCGACCGGCAGCCGTGCCCGGTATGTCGGAACGCTGCGAGCCGCCCAGGTCGTTTGGCAGATGGATCGCCATTTCGCGCTCACCTTCAATTATACGTATCTGGTTGCAGGCAGCTACTTGAGCGACGCGGGCGGGCGAGATATTCGCTATACAACCGCATTTATAGACTTTAATTTTTAACGCTTTGAGTTTATGACAAACTCTATGCAAGAGAGACAAACTAGGAGATGAACGCTTACAGCCTCTTCACCGCTTCTTTAGCGATGCCAACGGCGAATTATAGTTCTGCGCCATATTAAAACGTCAACATCGCGAGATCAAACTTGATGGTCGGCAAATTCGGCCATTCTATAAAATATTTTGGTACCGAAGAAAAAGCATTAGGCAGTTTTATGGTTGTGTTTTGTTAGAGCCACTAAGTATTGCAAGTCAGCCCCATAGGAGTACACGCACCCCACGTGTTCCTATGACATAGTCAAGGTTCCCGACAGAAAAGTAAAATTATGATTACACAACAGCCGCCCGTACCTACCATCCCACTGCGCGGCATTCCCAGCGCGCGCAATGTAGATCATATCGGGATTACGGTGCCTGACATCACTGAGGCAATTACATTTTTCAGCGACATTCTAGGCGCGGATTTGCTGTTCCGCATGAAAGAAGGGCCGGGGACAGACAACCCGATGGACACGCGCAAGGCGCTTGACGTGGACGGGCGTGATACGCTGACGATTGCGATGATGCGTTGCGGCCCTACATTGAATGTCGAGCTGATGCAGTACCACACGCCGCGCCCGCCGCGATCAGTCCCAGCCAACGATGACTTGGACGTCCCGCATCTGGCATTTTACGTAGACGATTTCGATGCCGCGTCAGCCTATTTGCAAGCGCATGGCTGCAAGCTCCTCAGCGGACCGAACCGGAGCGCAAACGGCCCCAAAACAGGCCAAGCCATCTGGTACTTCCTGACGCCCTGGGGCATGAGCATGGAACTGATTAACCGTCCATCCCATATGCCTTACGAAGCTGATACCGCTGCTCGCTTCTACGGACCTGCGCCGACATGGAACGCTAAGAACTGAAGCTTAGGCGAGAGTAACAGATGAACAAACCTCAAACAAGTCCAGGGAAGTCTGGCGAAGAAGGCAAGAACTTGATGAAACTATTACTCTTTTCCGCGCTCATGGGCTTTGCGGTCGGCCTACTTTACGCCGCCGTGCGCGTGAAGTCTCCCGCGCCGCCTTTTGTGGCGCTTGTCGGATTGCTGGGCATGGTGATCGGCGAGCAAGCCCTTCCCTGGATCCGAACGCACTTATTTCACACGGTTCGCTAACAATCGATCGGTTTAAACCGACGCAATACGAAAAGAGGTCAGAATGACTGATACGACAACGACTGTAAAAACGCCCGAAAAGGGCATCGCAACTTCCCGCTATGTAGACCACTGCGGCTTTAGCGTCCCTGATATGACGCAGGCCATTACCTTCTTTACGGAAGCGCTCGGCGGAGAGCTTCTCTGGCGCGAAGGACCTTTTGCCGAAAGTCCAACGGGGGTTAAGGTGACAAGCGTCGAAGTCGCCATGGTGCGGCTGCCCAATATCAATGTCGAGCTTATCAGCGTTGTAGCGCCAGGGCAGGATCGAACCATGCCGGCACCGATCAGCGTCGGAGCAGGACATATGGCCTTCTATGTCGACGATCTCGAGGCGGCCGCCGCTTCGCTGTCGGCCCATGGGGCGACGCTTCTGCAGGGGCCGATCATTGCCGGCGGAGAGGCGAATAAAGGGGAGCGCATTTGGTATTTCAAGTCGCCTTGGGGGATGTACCTGGAGCTGGTCAACCGCCCAGCCCACCTGCCTTACGAAGCGCATACTTCCGCAAGGCTATACGGCACGGATTCCAACTCCTAAGCGCCTATCAAGTTGATGGACATACCCTGGCTAGCCCAGCTGATTGAGAAGAGACAAAATGGCAAACGAACAACGCTACACCTTGGAGCAGATCGCCGGCAAAGTCGGCTTTCGCGCGGACGACCTTCCTGCAATCATGCCGGACGCGAATATCGACATGAATACCGCCGGCCATGAGGACGGCAAGCTCAGTGAGGATGAAGCCGCGCGCCTCATCCATACGGCTGGGAAGATAAAGCAATTGAACGATGGCTCTCCGGAAAGCGGGGCGGACTAGCAGTGTCCGCAGCACTAGAAAACTTGAAAGAGAATAGCGATCCGTACAGCGCTGTCTCCGTCCAATTTCTCTGTGTGAGCAACACTCATCTTGCTTCATCATAGAATTGGCTAAGGAAGCAGGCAGTAAGACTAGAGTTTGGTAAAAGGATGCGGCGCTGGCGATGTGTTACTGCCTGCTTCATTTTCATCAAGTTGCTCCAGCGTCATACACGGGACTTCAAGCTGGTAGCGTTGCAGGCTGTCTGGCGTGAAGCGCGATTATCGCTTTTTTGAAGTAGATGGGGTCAGTTGTCCTGCCATCGTGGACGGGCTTTACAGTACCGTTCGCGCCTGCTTTCAGAATGGCAATCAGAACTCGTATGATGGAAAGTTCCGGTACCAACTTATCGGGAATGCTG
>CAXSEA010000215.1:0-6326 GCA_964235675.1 uncultured Armatimonadales bacterium
GCCGGTTCATTAACGAGGCTGTAAACTTTTCCTTCCCGACCGGGAAGGTGGCGCGAAGCGACGGATGGGCTCCATTATGTTAAACTGGTACTTGTGAGTTTTACCGGCCCTAAGTACGAATCTTTGCTGCGCTCGCTCATCGGCGATGATTTAGCAACGGACGAGCCGATGTCGCGCCACACTACGCTGCGGGTCGGCGGCCCCGCACGCTGGTTTTGGGCGGCGAGCGACACGGACAGGCTGGCGCGGGTGCTGGCGTCGTGCACCGAAAACGAAGTGCCTTATCTATTTTTAGGGCATGGCTCGAACGTGCTTATGGCGGATGCGGGGTACGACGGCCTGATTATCCAGAACCGGTGCAAAACCGTGGAAGTTGGGGCGTCTACGGTGTGCGATTCCGGAGTGAGCCTTGGCGCGTTGTTCCACCACACAGCGCGGGCGGGGTACACGGGGCTGGAGTGGGCAGTGGGGATTCCGGGGACAGTCGGCGGGGCGCTGGTGTCGAACGCGGGCGCGTACCGGGGCAATATCGGGCCGCTGGTGCGGACTATCCGGCTGGTGGAGTCCGGGGTAGACCAGACGGTCGGCGCGGAATGGATGGAGTTTTCGTACCGGGACTCCAAGCTGCGCCGGGCGGGAGTCACTCGCACGGTGATTCTCTCGTGCACGCTGGAGTTGGCGCATGAGGGCGATCCGGCGGCGATCTTAGAGCGGGCGCGGGAGTACCAGACGCAGCGTCGCGGCAAGCAGCCGTACGCGCCGAGCGCGGGGTCGTTTTTCAAGAACGTGATTAGCCGGGAACTGGCTGAATCATTGGATACCCTGACGCCGGGGATGCGCGCGGCGGGGGTGGTTCCGGCGGGGTATCTCATCGAAGCGTGCGGTTTGAAGGGGCTGCGGATCGGCGGCGCGCAAAGTTCGGACAAGCACGCCAACTTCCTGATCAACCCCGAGCAAAACGCCAAGGCCGCCGATTTTGCCGCGCTGGCTCAATCCATTAAGGCCACCGTGCGCGAGCGATTCGGGGTGACGTTGGAGGAGGAGGTTTTGTATTTGGGCGATTGGTCGAGCGCGCTTGCGCATGATCCAGTCACCGCTTGACCCAAACTCTGCTTTTCTTGTAGGCCCAAAAACTTTGATTGCGGCAAATTTGGTGCAGTTCGCGTCACTTTTGAATGAAAAAGGTAAACTGGCAAAACGAGTGCTCGCCCAGCATAACCCAATTTTGCTTTCGAGGTTTTCCCTATGCGCCGCTTTCCTTTTGCTTCCATGCGCTTTGTTCCTTCGGCTTTAGTCAGCGCCGCCGCGCTGATTGCCGCCTCCACTCCCGGATGGTGCCAAAGCGCTCCCACCTTGCCGCCGCCGCCTTCCGCGCCGCTGATTCCGGTGACGGATACGTACCAAGGCCCAAGCGGCCCGGTGATAGTTACCGACAACTACCGCTGGCTGGAAAACTTTGACGCGCCCGACACCAAAGCTTGGAGCGGCGCGGAAAATACCCGCGCCAGGGCCTACCTCTCCGCGCTGCCTGACCACGCTGTCGCAGCCCAGGAGGTGCGGACGTTGATCCTGAACCTGTCGAATAATTACGGAGACCTGCAGCAGCGCCCCAACGGACTCTTCGCCTTGTGCAACGACGTCCACAAGCAGCAGCCGTACCTGGTACTGCTGCCGTCAGCGGCTAAGCTCAGCGGTGGAAAGACGATCTTCGACCCAAATACCGCCGATTCGACCGGCGGCACGGAGATCGACTTCTACCAAGCCTCGCCCGACGGCAAATATGTCGGTATCTCCGAATCGCGCGGCGGCAGCGAGGACGGCACGCTGCATCTGTACGAAACCGCCACCGGGCGCGAGCTGCCCGACCAGATCGTCCGGGTGAATTATCCCACTGCTGGCGGCTCCATCGCCTGGTCGCCCGGCGATACCGGCTTTTTCTACACCCGCTACCCCGCACCCGGCGAGTACGCCGGTGCCGACGAGTACAACTACCAGCAGGTGTACTACCACAAGATCGGCACGCCTGTTTCCGCCGACACCTACGCGCTTGGCAAGGATTTCCCATCTATCGCCGAAGCGGCCATGGAGACGAGCCGCGACGGCCGCTATATCGTGATGGATGTCGATAACGGCGACGGCGGGGAGCATGCGTTTTACCTGCACACGCCGTCGGGCGGCTGGTCGAAGATCGCGGCGAACGAAGACGGAATCGTGGACGCGCATTTCGGCAGCGACGATTCTTTAGCTCGGACTTCGCGGCACGGTTGGCCGAACGGGTTTGTCGAGCGCCTGCCGAAAGGCTCGTCCGAGCTCGCCGCCGCGAGGGTGGTCGTCGCAAAAACCAACACCGCTATCGACGGGGTCGCGCCGACACAAGACAAGCTTTATATTTTTAGGATTGTGGGCGGGCCGTCCCAGCTCAGCGCCTGCGACTACGACGGCGCCCACACTCAGAGCGTTCCTCTGCCGCCGATCTCGGCCGCAGGCGAGCCTGTTTGGACCGCCGGTAACACCCTGCTCTACCATAGCAGTTCCTACATCCGCCCGGATGCATGGCTGAGCTATACGCCTGGCGCAAGCGCGCGCCCGCACGTCATTTTTCAGGACACTTCGCCGATTGACCTCAGCCATCTGGTCGCCGTGCGCGAGTTCGCCGTCTCGAAAGACGGCACTCATGTCCCTATGACGATTATTATGAGCCGCGGCACCAAGCTCGACGGCAACAATCCCACCCTCATCTACGGCTATGGCGGCTATGGCATCAGCGAACGTCCGGGCGACTGGCTGGAGATCGGAAGCTGGTGCAACGCGGGGGGCGTCTATGTGGACACAAATCTTCGCGGCGGCGCGGAGTACGGCGATGCATGGCACACGGCGGGGCATCTGCTCAAAAAGCAGAATGTCTTCGACGATTTCGCTGCTTGCGCACAGCATCTGATCGACCGGAAGTACACCAACCCGTCCAAGCTGGCCGCAAGGGGCGGCAGCAACGGCGGTTTGCTGATGGGAACGCAGATCACGCAGCATCCCGAGCTGTTCAAGTGCGTCATCTCCGAAGTCGGCGACTACGATATGCTGCGCGTTGAGCTACAGCCGAACGGGCCGACCAACACCACCGAGTTTGGGACAGTGAAGAACCCGGCTCAGTTCGCCGCCCTGTACGCCTATTCGCCGTACCATCATGTGCGCGATGGCGTGAAGTACCCGGACATTTTGTTTGTCACCGGCGACAACGACGGGCGCGTCAATCCGATGAACTCCCGCAAGATGATGGCGCGGCTCCAGGCCGCCGCCGCTCCCGGCTCCAAACTCCTCCTGCGCACCAGCGCGAACGCCGGGCACGGCATCGGCTCATCCCTGGACGAGCAGCTCGGCCTTTACGGCGACGAGCTTACGTTTCTCTACAACGAGCTTGGCATGACTCCGTGGAAATCGACCGGCGCAAGCCTCCAAGGAACGACTCAGGCGATCAGTGCAACTCGCTAGCGGGTGAGGAGTCTACGGCTAAAGCTCAGTGAAATAGAAACGCGGATGCGGCAAATCCTTGAAGGATTTTCAATGTTCGTTGTGGAACGTAGAGCGTAAGGATTTCAATCATGGACCAACAGCCGCCCGATTTTGTGCAGTCGCCCTACTCAGCGCCCAATGCGGCTGTGCCACGCGCTGCCGGGCCTAGGCGCGGGAAGCGGGTTGCCGCCGTTATAGCTGCCGTCGTGCTGGGCATCGTTTTCGTGCTCGCGGCGGGCGCGTTCGCCTGGGTGCAGACGACGCCAAAGCTGGAAGCGATGCTGCCGCCCGATGTTCCCGCCGCGGCTGACGCGAACCTGACTTGGTGGTGGAACGCAGCCTCGCCGATCCGGCGGGTGCCGAGCGTGCAAAGCGCTCTCGATAAGTGGCAAAACGAGGAGCATATTTCGGTCGATAAAGATATTCTTCCCTGGGCTGGACAAGGCGGAGCGGCGCTGCTGCACTACGATCAAGCATCGCCGCAGAATATCAAGCTGGCAGTTTTTATCCAGGTTCACGACTGGATCGCGTTCGCCCGCTTCGTGCATCGCATGGAATCGCGCCTGCCGGCGTCATCGCCAAAAATCGGGCCGGGCGAGCCGGGTAAGCAAAGCAGCTACGACGGCGTTCCCATTCAAATCGACACGATTCCAGGCACGAACGGCGGCGCTCCGACACTCATCGAGACCGCGATGCTGCATGGCTGGTTCGTGACGGGGGTCGGTGCCGGGTCGCTGGAAAAAGTGCTCGACGTCTACACCGGCAAGCAGAAATCGCTGGCCTCCAGCGCCGCCTGGCAAACCGCGCAGCGCCACCTTCCGACCAATGCCGTCGGCTGGTCGGCGGTTCGGATGGATTCGCTACTGGCGGACGCGCCGCAGCAGGCCGCGATGAAAGTGCCAACCGCAAAGCTGGGCTATTTGACCGTCACCAGCTTCACCGCTCCGGATTCCGGGATGCGCTGGGATGCGGTCAGCGTGCCGACCAACCCGACTACACGGCGCACGCTCCAGCAGTTCGCCGCCAATCAAACCGTGACGATCACCCCGGCGGCGTTGAAAAGCGCTCCGAACGGGACAGTAGCCACGTTTATCACGTCGAACGCGACGGGGCAGTTGAACAATTTAATCGATCAAGTCGGCACCGTCGCCGCAACTATCTCGCCGGTCGATTTGAGCAACGCCAAGGCGCAAGTCGCCAAGCTCGGGAATTTGAGCGGGCTGGCTGAACTCAGCCTCGTGATTAATCCGAACGGCACCGGCGGCGCGAGCGCCTTTGCCGACGCGGCCACACCGCAGACGGCTCTAAAAACAGTATCCTTGCTGAAGTCCCAGTTGGGCGCGGTGCCGCTCAGCGCGACATCATCCCAGGTTGTGCCGAAGCTCGGCCCCAACTTTATGGATTCGTTGAAGCTGGTGACCACGATTCAAGGGAGCCGGGTGCAGCTGGCGACCAGTGGAGGGCTGCTTTCCGCGTCTACACCGACCGGAACGCCGTATTTGGCGTTTCCAGCCGAGGCGAGCGGAGCGAGTTGGTTTGGCGCGGGCAATTTCCGGTTTCTCCCGGCGCTGCGCTCCTGGGCGGCGGCCCCGAGCAACGCCGGAGTCGGTCAGCCGGAGGCGAAAGAGTTTTTGAACGACTTGGGACTCGACAACGCGCAGTGGGTAACCTGGGCACGTACGGACCCGTCGGGAGGATGGCAGCAGCAGACCACGATGATCAGCAACTGGCAGTGGCGAGCGGCGCTGAACAACTTAGTCAACTCAACAATCAAAGACGACGGCAAAGACAGCGCTCCCAACCAGACGCTTTCTCCGTTTACTCTGCCGATAAATGCGGCGCAGCAAGTCAACAAAACATAGTCCAACGCTGTAACGGCGCGCTTCGACAAAATACGGCGCTGGCTAGATCGATTTCTAGCCAGCGCCGTTTCGCGTTTGCAATGCAGGCCAGATTACGCCTTTTTCTTGTCACTCTTTTTCGCGGCGGGCACGACTACCGTCTCAGTCAGGAGGGTGGGCTTTTCAGCCACCTTCTTTTTCTTCAAAACTTTGCCTTTTTCCGACATGGTTCACCTTTTTCTCCTGCCGTGCAGGGGCTAAGACCACCTTACCATAGCATAATGAACCGAAAAAGAAAGCAAAAGCGAAAATAGAGTATTGGTTCAGTATGAAGCTGAATTTTGATTAACCCCTCGGGCCCACTCAATTTCAGCACAACAGCCAAAAATCGCGAGCGAATCCGCTTGGCTTCTCAATATTAGGGGTGACCGGCTTTTAGCGTCCCTCGGAAATAACTTCGACGATGCCATCAGTTATTTTGAAGGACCCCGTCCGCAAAGGTCCAGCCGGCGTGTAGGTGCAGACAACAATGCCGGAGGCACCGGCTTTCGCGCCGACGAGCGTGAGTTCGCGGGGCGGGGCTTCGTCCGAGAAGAAACGCTTGCCTTTGCCCAATAGGATTGGATAGACGAGCAGCAAAACTTCATCAGCCAGACCGTGCTCGAGCAGCATCGGTGTCAGTGTCGAACTACCCCAGACGATCAGGTTAGGCCCGTCCTTGGCCTTGATGCGGCGGACACCCTCGACGATGTCTAGTCCAAGACTCTCGGATGGACCCCAAGCAAGAGTGTCCGGCCTGTGGGTTGCGACATACTTCGTCGCCACATTGTAGCTGTCCAAAGGCGAACCGCTCTCGACCTTTGGAAAGAAGGCCGCCCAGATATCGTAGGTACGCCGACCCAGCAGAAGATCGAAGCTCTCGCCGTGCGCTGCCAGAAGCGCCTCTTCCCCAGCGGGGTCGTCGTACGGCACCGCCCA
>CAXSEA010000216.1:0-6312 GCA_964235675.1 uncultured Armatimonadales bacterium
GGCTCCCCCCGAGCAGGGGCCGCCGGAGGCATCTTTACCGCCTCTAGTGCATCGCCGGCGGCGGAGTGCCCGGTTTGGGACGTCGGAGCAGCAAGATTACGGGGAAAAAGAACGCGAACACGATACCGATCATAATAAACGCGTTGTTATAAGCCAGGGTCATGGCTTGGGCTTGCACCGCCTGGTCAATCAGCCCGATTGCACCGGAGTGCGCTTGTGCCAGCCCGTAGCCATGCCCCGCGAGCGTCTGCGCCAGACCATTTTGGCGGTCGGTCAGCGTCGCGCCGCTATACAGAAAGCCCACTAAATTAGCCCGGTGGTACGCGGTCATGTTCACCACGTAGGTGTTCAGCGCCGCGATCCCGATACTGCCTCCAAGTTGCAGCGACAGGTTCCACAAGGCCGTTCCCTGCGCGATATCCGCGCCTTTCAGCGTCGAGTACGCCGTCACCGACACCGGGATAAACAAAAAGCCGATTCCCAGTCCGCGCAGCGCCTGCCCGAGCAAAGTGCTGTGGCCGTCGCTCTGCGGGCTGAGATGGCCCAAGTCCCAGTTGGCGAGCATGAATATGGCGATGCCAGCCGCGATCAGGATACGGGGGTCGAAGCCCTTCTGAATCAACGCGCCGCAGATCCCGATTCCGAGCAAAATCGCTAAACCCGCCGGAAACAGAATTATTCCGGTCTCGGTGGCCGTAAAGCCGAGTATTCCCTGCACAAACAACGGGAAGATAAACAAGCCGCCGACCAGTCCGAATCCCATCCCGGCACCCAGCAGTGATCCGCCCAGCAGATTGCGGTCGCGCAGGACGCGCAGGTTCACGGCAGGGCGCTCGTTGGTCGGCCAAAGCTCCCAAACCACGAACGCCGTCAGCGCCGTCACGGCCACAACCGCCAGCCGGGTAATCAAAGCGCTGCCGAACCAGTCCAGCAGCTGCCCTTCCTGCAGGACATACTGGAACGACGCCAGTCCCACCGCCAGCAGCCCGATTCCCGTCCAGTCCACGTTGCCCGCCGACTTGTTCTCGTAGCGCGAGTCTTGCAGGTAAGTCGTCACCAGAAACGCGGAGATCAGCCCAATAGGCAAGTTGACATAGAACACCCACGGCCACGAGTAGTTGTCCGTTAGCCACCCGCCCAGCATCGGCGCGACAGCCGGGGCGACCACCACGCCCAGCCCGAAAATCGACTGTACCATACCCTGCTGATCCGCCGGGAAAATCTCCAGCAAAGTCGCCTGCGCCGTCGAAAGCAGCGCCCCACCGCCGACGCCTTGCAGAACGCGCCAGAAGATAATCTCGGACAGCGTCCGCGACGTGCCGCAGAAAAACGACGCCGTAATAAACAGCAAAATGCTGGTCACGAGGTACCGCTTGCGTCCAAACCGCGCGGCTAGCCACGCCGTGAGCGGCAGGATAATGACCACGCTCAGGATATATCCGGTGCTCACCCAGCCGATCTCGTTCGGAGTCGCGTTCAGATTACCGGCCATCTGCGGCAGCGCGACATTAATAATCGTCGTATCCAGCGCCTCCATAATCACGGCGCTGATCAAGCCGATCAAAATGATCCAGCGGTAGGGACTGACTTCCGCCTGCGGGGTGGCCTGAGCGGCAGAACTCTGCTCCTGCTTCGCGGGAACTTCCGGAGGGGAGCCGTCGGAGCGGAGGGTAGCTGTAGCCATAAAGGGGAGGGGTATCCAATCAAACTGTGCCGACTGTCATCAACGCAACTGCAAGCCTCGATATAACCAGGCTGCAACACAAACAAGACCAATCAGGAGCAGAGTTCCCGCTGCTCCTGATCTTTGCTACGGCCACTGTACGCAGCATTTTGCATAAATACGCCGCTAGATGCGCCACTATGCTTTCAAACGAGCAGTGCATCCAAAAGGCTGTAGAAAAGTCGTCTGATCTCCCCTCCATTTCTATGGAGGGGCTGGGGGAGGTCTGGGAGACGCGGGTCAATCGACTTACCTAACCCACTCCCGACTTCCTCCTCACCCCTCCATAGAAATGGAGGGGCACCAGATTCAAGCATTCATCAAAGACTCTTACTACATCCCCTAACCAACAGCCGCGACTTTAGCGCAGGCCGCCGGCAACGGCGATCCACTCGCCCGTGATCCACCGCGCGTCGTCGGAGGCCAAAAACACCGCGACCGGTGCCATATCCTCCGGCTGCCCGATCCGTCCCAGCGGCGTCTGCGAGACCATCTGTTTCTCCATGTCGCTGCCGATCATGCCCAGAGTGCGCGCCCCTTCCGTCGCGGTCCCGCCGGGAGCGAGCGTGTTTACCCGGATATGCCGCGCGCCCAATTCTTTAGCGAACGCCTCGGTCAAGGCATCCAGCGCCCCTTTGGTAGCGGAATAGACCGCCGATGTCGGTGCCGGGTTCTTGCTGACTACCGAGCTGATATTAATCACGCTCCCGCCGCTCTCCGGGAAATGATTCAGCGCTTCCTGAATCGTCAGGATCGGGCCGAGTACATTGGTGTTGAACTGCCGGTGAAACTCATCCACCGTAATCGCCTCAATCGGCTGAAAATCGAACACGCCCGCGTTATTGACCAGAACATCCAGCGCCCCAAACGCGCTTTTGGTCTCCGCGAACAATCGCTTCACATCCTCCGGCTTAGACATATCGCCCTGCACCGCCACTGCCTTGCCGCCCATCCCCTCGATTTCCGCCACCACCTTGTCCGCGCCGTCCTTGCTGGACGAGTAATTTACCACCACCGACGCGCCCGCCGCCGCCATCCCCTTTGCAATCCCCGCGCCGATCCCTTTAGACGCGCCCGTCACTACAGCCACTTTCCCGGTTAAGCTACTCATGAGTTTCTCCTCTTCGCTAAAACTTAGATAGCCATCTAATTGACTTGCGTCGAATGATAGCACATATTTAGACAATCATCTAAGTGTTAGTAAAATTACGTCCCGGCTAACCCTTCGGGCATCTTCCCTGAAGGAGAGGTGCCCGAAGGGCGAATTGGTCGCCTAAATGGCAGTTAAACGCTCTACATAAGCCCGCAAGACGTCGCGCTGAAGCACCAAGCTGGCGAATTTGCCCTCGCGGACAATCTCGATCAATCCCGCGGCTTCCAGTTCTTTGATATGGTGGGACAAAGTGGCGGCGCTCACCGGATGGGTTTGCGGCAGCGTGCTGCAAGCCAGCGCCTGGTCGCAAGCGCCGATCTCCCGCAGAATCTGGCACCGGCGCGGCTCGGCCAGCGCCCTGGCAATCAGCGCGAACTGAGTATCGGTCAACTGGATATCGTTCGGGGCAGGCATTTCATTAAGATACCCCCTAACCAGATAGTAATGTTCTAGCCACAAGGGTGCTGCCCTTCTCGTTAAGCTAGTGCCCGCCCCCGCCCCCGCCGCCTGCCGGAGCGCCTTTCGGTCCCCTCAGCAGCAGAATCGCCGGCGCGGCGAACAAGAACGATAGCCCCAGCAGCAAAAATCCGTCGTTGTACGCCATCACCGACGCCTGCGCTTGCAGCGAGCCGTTCACAATGCCGAGCGCCGCCGCCTTGGCCGCCGGCAAGGAATAGCCCTGCGTGACCAACGCCGCTGCCGACGCCGCTTGACGCTGCATCAGATCGATGCTGCTGGACGTAATATTTGAAACCAGATTGCTCCGGTGATAATGGGTCTCGTTGACGATATAAGTGTTTAGCACGGCGATGCCGAACGAGCCGCCGAGCTGGCGCGCCAAATTGATAAAGCTGGAGCCCTGCGGTATCTCAGGCCCATTAAGGGAGGCAAAGATCACATTGTTAAGCGGTGTGAACAAAAAGCCCAGGCCAAATCCGCGCACGATCAACGCGATACGGGTATCGGGCTCGCCGCTGAATATGCTCAAATGCCCAAGCTGCCACATAGACCACATGAACAGGCATACGCCGATCACGATCAGCACGCGCGGGTCTACAATGCGCTTAGGCGCGCTCAGCAGCCGTCCACAGAGCATCGCCGATACAGCCGTCGCCAACCCGCCCGGCAGCAGTACCAACCCCGTCGCCGTCGGTGAGAAGCCTAAAACGTTTTGTGTGAACAGCGGAAAGATAAAGATGCCGCCGTACAAGCCGAATCCGAGCACCAGAAACAAGATCAATCCAGCGGTGAAGCTCTTGTTCTTCATCACCCGGAAATCCACAATGGGATGCTTGTTGCGAGACGACAGCTCCCACACGAGCATCGCGACCAGCGAAACCGCAGCGAGAATACTAAGTCTTTCAATCGCCACGCTGCTAAACCAGTCGTAGCGCTCGCCTTCCTCTAAAACGTACTGTAGCGAGCCCAGACCTACTGTCAGCAGCACAATTCCCATATAATCGATCGGGGATTTGGTATTGGGTGCCTGCGTATCCCGCAGGAAAAACCAGACCAGCGCCAGCGACGCCAAACCAATAGGGATGTTGATAAAAAACACCCAGGACCAATGGTAGTTGTCCGTGATAATGCCGCCCAACGTCGGCCCGACTGTCGGCGCGACCACGATTCCCAGAATAAATAGGGTTTGCACCATGCCCTGCTCTTCCTTGGGAAACACCTGCCGCAAAGTCGCCTGCGCCGTCGACAGCAGAGCCGCCCCGCCCGCGCCCTGTAAAATGCGCCAGAACACCACCTCGATTAGCGTCCCCGACGTGCCGCAGAAAAACGACGCGATAATAAACACCAAAATCGAGAAGCAGAGATAATTCTTCCGCCCGAACCGCCCCGACAGCCACGCCGTCATCGGCAGCACCACCACGTTCGACAAAATATAGCCCGTGCTCACCCAGGCGATCTCATCGGTGGTCGCATTCAAGTTGCCCGCCATCTGCGGCAGGGCGACATTGATAATGGTGGTGTCCAGCACCTCCATGATCGCCGCCGTAATCAGCCCGATCAAAATAATCCAGCGGACGCTATGATTAGCGTCGTGCGCGTCGGCGTCGTGCCCCGCCGCCGCGCCGGCCGGCTTCGATGCCTGCGGACTCTGCGCACGGGGAAGGGACTGCTGAAGTGTTTTAGGATAAGCCATATAATGTTTAGGGATAAATCTCTATCTTAAGACCTGTTTTATTAACGCTCTGCAACTATTTTACCTGCTTTCCAGAGTCGCTCTCTGGCCGCTGGGCCATTTTTCACGTTGCACTGCCGCTGGCGCGGCAGTGCAACGTGAAAAATAGAGGCCTTCGTAAAGCAAAATAAGCGCCTTGCTATCAACTCCGCCAAGCTGCCTCAGCTTGGCGGATAACAGTCCAGGCTGAGCCTGGCCGCCGGAGGCATCTGAGACCCTACCCCTTGTCGCGCTGCGCCGTATCGCTGAGCGCGCGCTCGTTTTGGAGAATGATCTGGTTGCGGGCGATATCGATCAGGCCGGTTTGCTTGAAGCGGTTCAAGGTCGCGGTGACAATCTCGCGGTTCGCGCCAATCAGCTCGCCGAGGTCTTGATGAGTCAGGCGGATATTCACCGCGCGACGCTCTGGGGCGGGCACTTTGGCGGGGTAGCGGTCAGCCAGGGTCAGGATAAGCCGCGCGAGACGCACCGGCACCGTGCACAGTAGGCTGCTCACCGTGTTTTCGATCTGCCAGCGCCGAAAACCGATAATCTTGGTGATCTGCAGCATCATGCCGGGGTTAGTCGTGACCACGGCGATCAGCGCGTCGCGGGGGATTGCCCACAGGGTGCAGTCGCGCAAGGCCTCGGCGGTGTCGGATTGGCGGTCTTGTCCGGCCAAGGCCATTTCGCCGAAAATATCGCCGGGGTTCAAAATATCGAGCGTCAGAAAGCTGCCCTTGGGCGTCTGGCGCGCCAAGCGGACATGCCCCGCCTGCACTACATAGACATAATTGGCGAGCTGGCCCGGAAAATAGATCGAGTCGTTTTTCTTGTACTTCAGCGTCTGCGCGGCGCTTTCCACAAACGCCTTTTGCTCGGGAGTGAGCTCAGGGAAAAAGTTCAGGCGCTGTAGATGCCAAATATCGTCTTCTGCCATAAAATTCCCTTCCCGAGCCAGTAATGCAAATAGTAATTGGGGCTATGCTAATCTTAGCAGTCGTTATTGCACACTGCGCCGGATGCAAAACTAAAAAGGCAGCACGGCCATTGTAGACCACGGCGGGCGCAATACTAGCGCATATCAAAGCATCCGAATGGAATCGAAGCTGATTCAGCGCTGCATCCTTGACGCGAAGCCTAATTAATGCTTGAGACAGCGGCCTCAGAGACAGCTTGCTCCCACCATTCCGAAGCCAACATCCCGTAGAGGACGCTGTCCTCATACTGGCCCCGCCTCAGCATCTGCTCGCGCAAAGTGCCCTC
>CAXSEA010000217.1:0-6293 GCA_964235675.1 uncultured Armatimonadales bacterium
CTCGTAGTTACGCAGGTCGAGCGCGACGCTGAGCAGCGAGAAGGCGTCGCTGAGAGTTTGCTGCCTGGGGCTTTCCAAAGTGAGGGTGCCTGTCAGCGACGGGTCTTTTACGATAGGAATGCCGCTGGCCTGGCTGAGGACGCGCAGGACGGCGTCGACGGTGGCGTTGCGGAAGTCGAGCTTGACCCGCGCCGCCGGATTAAGCTTGAACTGACGCCAGGGCGCGGATGAATCCGTAGCGGCGGCGGCGGTCGTTGTTGTCGCCGCTGCCGCCCTGCGGTGTCCGCGACGCGCGGTTTGCCCGTGGCTGGGCGCGGCGCAGAAGGCGAGCAGCAGGGCCGCGGCGGCTGCCGATGTGGAGAGTCGATAGATGTTCTGGTTAGTCATAGCTGGATCGTGTTTCGCTGGAAAAGGTTAATCGGGCGGAGGACCGCCGGGTCCACCACCACCACCGGGGCCGCCCCCGCCACCAGGGCCGCCGCCACCGCCATCATCGGGCGGACCGCCATTGTCGTTATTGTTGTTGCCGTTATCTTGATTGTTGTTTTGCGTGTTGTTGCTGCTGCTGGCTGAGCTTCGCCGCCGCGAGCGGTACGCGGCTCCAAATGATGAGACGGCGGGTATCACGGCGGGCGTGACTGCGGCGGGCGTGGAAACGGTGAGCGGCGGCAGCGGGCGTATTTGGTTCAGGCTCGGGACGGCGGGCGCGTTGGGGTTCGCGACGCCTGCCGTGCCGGAATTGAAGCTGAGGTCGGTGGTCTGGCCCAGGGCGTTGGTGAAGGTGACGGCGTCGCCGCTGACGCTCGTGACGCGCAGGCCATGCCACTGGTCGCCTTTTTGCAGCGTAACGCTGTCGCCGGACGAGCTTTCGATTAAAGCGCTCGCGACGCCGTTGATGACGTTCACGCCGGTGAGAGTCCAAGCGCCGCCCGCTTTGCCGCCGAGGCCGCCGGTGGGGCTGCCCAGGGCGGCTGCCGCGCTTGCGTTCTGCTGGCTGGCGCTGAGAATGCCGGGGACGTATGGGTTGCGTCCGCTACCGGGATAGCGCGGAAAGTGCGCGTCGTAGTCGGCGGCGGTGATGCCGTCGGCATCGGCTGTGGCCGTGGTGATTTTTGTGCTGGCGCGGTGCTTGGTCGGCGTGGCGGTCTGGTCGGGATTGGTCAGGTAGAGATAAGCCCCGACGCAGAGCGCGCCGACCAGGGCGTAGATAACCGGGCGGCTGACTTTCAGGCTAGTGGAGACTGCCATGCGCGGCTCCTTTCGTCGGTTGTGTGGGTGTGATCAGTGTATTCGAGGTCGTGACGGGCCGCTGCGGCGCTTTGGCTTTCGTCGATGCGGATGCGGTTTTGTTGGCCGCCGCATTTGCCTTCGCAGTGGCTGCGGCGGCCAGGATGATCGGGTCGGTGGCGACGTAGGCCGACAAGCCGAGAGTGGCGGCGACGTCGGTGGTGGAGTTGGTGGCGGCGGTGATCTGCGCGGAGCGGAGCACGACTTTGCTCTGTGAAGAATCCAGGCTGCGCATCATCAGGCGCACGCCGGGATAAGGGCCGGTGATCTGCACGGCGTAGGGCAATTCGGTGACGCCGTTCAAGTCGGTGGTGCGCTGCGGGCGGAACGAGCCGACGGCGAGGCCTTCCTGCTTGGCTTGAGCGGTAAGGTTGGCGAGAATGGCCGCGCTGACATCGTTTTGGGAGCCTTGCCAGGTGCGGGCGGCGATGGTCTGCCCGGCGGTTTGCTCCTGCACTTGCAGCATGGTGATCTGATGGTTCAGGTCTTTCAGCTGCAACTCCGGGGATTTCGCCAGGCCGTTGGTGCTCGGTAGCGGCACGAGCACGCCGACGAGAAGCGCGACCACGAGCACCATCAGCGAGACCACGATAATCGCGCTTGGGATGACCAGGGTTTTGTCTTTGAAGTTGAGCGTTGCTCCGCCGAGAAGGCTGTCAGCCATAATGGTTTATGATCCTCCCCCGGAAGTGGAGTTGGCATCGGAATCGGTCGCTGTGATCGTGGTGGACGAACTGCCGCTGGAAGTGGCACCCGACTTTGTTGTCTTGGTGGTTTGCGGTACCGGCATCGGCAGGTTGCCGGTGCAGATCATAGTGACGTCGAACTGGACGACCGGCTGAGTCTGGATGGTGGCGCTGTTGGCGTAGACCAGGCGGACGTCGCGGAAGCGGGCGTTTTCGCCGAGGGTGTCCACCAGGCGGGTGACCACGGCGGCGTTGGAGGCGGTGCCGCGCACGTCGGCCACTTTGCCGCGCTCCAGGGTGACGCCGTTCAGCCATGCGCCTGCGGGCAGGCTGTCGCTGACGACCGAATTGATATCGCTGAGCGGCTGTCCGGGCTGGAAAGCCTGGGTGAGGCTTTGCCCGACGCCAGTGAGCGTGACGGCTTTGGTGGACTCGTCGGATTCGATGGCGGTCTGCTTGATGATGCGCTGCTTCCATTTACCGGCGCTCTGGGTGACCTGCGCTTGCGCGTCGGAGCGTTGCGTCCAGACGTAGAGAACCAGTGTCAGGGCTGCCAGGGCGCAGAGGATGGCCTGGTTGGTCAGGCGATGGATGCGCTGCTTGGCCTCGCGGATACGGTCTTCGGCGAGTTCGAAATCGAAGCGCGGCGTTTCTTGCAGCAGACTGATTTCCGAGACCGGAGTTTGCGCCGCGCCGGGAATTTTGACGGTGTCGCTGGCGGCGACGATGACCGGCAGGCTGCCCACTCGGGCGGCGGCGAGAGTGCGCTGGGCTTCGGCGGCTGGGTCGCTGCCGGGAGCGACCACGCGGCTGAGGCGCAGGATTCCGCTTTGCACGATGTCCAGACTGAGGCCGGTCGGGCTGTTCTGCACGACCAGCGCGCCGTTGCCGCTCAGGGCTGGCTCGCCGGATAGATCGGGAGCGGGCGGCGTGTTGCCCAAGGCGCGGGAGGCAACCGCCGGAGCGGCGAGAGCGACCGGGAGGATGCGCGTGGCGGTGAGGCTGACGGCGCGAAGCTCCTCGCGGATGCGCAGGATGTCCTCGGAACGGATCGCGGCGACGACGGTGAGCCAGCCTTCAGCGGTCTGGTCGGCTGTTTGGAAGAAGTCGAACGACAATTCGGCGGGCGGCAGCGGGAAGAGCTGGACGGTCTGGATCGCCAGAATGTGGCGCAGGTCGGCGGGCGCGGCTTTGGGCAGGCGGAGGGTGCGGACGAACACGTGGCTGTGCCCCACCCCAACCAGCGCCTGCGCGTGGCCGTGCGTAATCGCGCCGAGATCAGCGACGGTGGCTGCCTGAGCTGTTTCGCCGGTGGCGGTGTTGACGGCGCGCACCCAGGTGGGAGTCCATTCCAGATGCAGCGGGGAAGCGGTTTGTCGGCGGGGAGTCATTTTACTGGGTATTCCCCGCATCTACCGTGGAATCGGCTTTGGTATCCCAGCCCCACCAGTTCGGTACCCCAAGACTGTTGATGCGCTGCTGACTGATTACCTGCACCTGATTGTCGGCTGTGCTGCTGCTGCTGGCGTTCGATGTGGTACTGCCGGTGGTGGAAGTAGTGCTGCTGGAGTCGCTGTTAGTCATTCGGATGACGGCTTCCATCGCGACGCTCGCGCCGCCGGACTCGCCGTAGGTGCGGACGATCCAGGTGTCGCTGCCGATGGAAAAGGAGTCGGCGATTTGCGCGAGCAGGGAGGTGCTGACGCCCTGCACGGTGGCAAGCGCGCCGAGCGTGGCGAAGCCGGACTGCTGCTGGGTCACGATGGACGAGGCGATATCGGAAGTCATATTCGGGATGGTCATCAGCACGCCTTCAGTGGCGGTGTTCAGATTGATTTTTCCAGGCAGGCGGGTGGCGGTGGAAAAGGTGGCGTCGTTCAAGAGTGTGGTCGCCGTAGTGGAATTGATGCCACGCACGGCGAGCAATCCGGCGAAATTAGTATAAGTGCTGCCCGCGATCTGGTCGGCGGCGGGGCCGAAGATGCCGAGCGTGCGGAGCGTATTCTGGCTGACGCTTGTACTGAAATTGGTGCGGGCGGTGCCGTCGGCTTCGGTGTTGGGCGCGCCGCTGTCGACGGTGAGTACCGACGCGATGGGCAGGTTGTTGCTGAAGGTATCGGTAGGCCATCCGGCGGGCACCTGGTCGGTGGGCGCTTGGTAGAGCGTCTGCGGAGTCCAGTTGTCGACCAGCAGAAGCTCATCGACGGTGGACAGCGGCCCAAGCTTGGTATTGTACGGCGTATCCAGGCTGTTGTAGAAATCGTCTTTCGCGCCGTCGCTGTAGGTGCTGGTGGTGGAGGTGCCGACCCAATCGAGCAGGCTGTCCACTTGGTCGGTGTCGAGGGGCAGCAGGGTGAGCTGGGCGTCGGCGGCGGTGTTGACGTTGACCAGCGAGGCGGCGTCGATAATTTGCATGCGGAAGGTACCGGCGGACGAGCCGTCGGTGCCGGTGAGCTGGAAGGAATCGCCGGCGGGGTTGGTGCCGGAGCCGGTGCCGACGCGTCCGTCGGTGTACCAGTCGTCGGTTTGCTGCACCAGGTTGATGTTGGCGTCGCTGAGGTCGGCTTCGGCGCGGGCGATCCCAGCGAGCGCGGCCTCGGAGGCGCGCCGCTGATCCATGCGGGCCTGCACTTCGTTCACGGAGGCGCGCTCGTCGGCGGCGATCATCGCCATGAGGGCGGTGAGCCCGGCGAGAGCGATCACCGCTTGGAGGAAGATATAGCCGGTTTTTAGTTTTCGCCTGGTCGGTTGCGTCATTGCGTTACGTTATTTTGTTCTTTGCGGAACCCATCCGGCCTTTCAGGCCACCTTCCCGGTCGGGAAGGAAAAGTTTACAGCCTATCTTTGATATCAAGCTAGCACTCAGCGCCATCATATATTTCCTTCCCGACCGGGAAGGTGGCCTGAAAGGCCGGATGGGTTCTGCGGGGCGTTACGCTTTTTCAAATCACTGTGTTGTGCTGCTTGTCCCCGATGTATCCGTAGCCGTCAGTGGATTGTTTGCGGTGACGTCGCTGGCCGGAATGGGAACGACGAACAGGTGTACCGTCTTGCTGGTGTCATCTTTTAATCGGTATTCTACTTGCACGGCTTCCGGGAGGCGTTGGGTGGTCATGGTAGTGGTGTCCCATTGCTCGGTCCACTCGGTGCCGTCCCAGAATTGAAAGCCGATCTGGTCGATGTCCGGGTCGAGCAGCGATTCATTCCCGCCCTGGGTGGGATCGCCGTCGCTTGGCTGCTGGAGACGCTCGAATAGGCCGGTCTGCCCTGCGGCGTCGCCGATGGCAGTTGTGCCCAGTGAGACTTCGGACAAGCCGCCAAACGGCCCTCGCGCGGTGTTGAGCGCCGATGTGGTCGTGTCCGTTGTATCGTTCACCGCCCCAATCGAAACGCCCGGCGCGGTTGTCGTAAAGGTGATTCGATCTACTCCCAAATCGTTCGTGCCCGCGTCGGCTGAGACTAGAAGATAGCTGTCGGTGCTGTCCGTTCCGCTGGACGTCGTGCTGGATGAAGAACTGCTGCTGCTTGTCGTGCTTGCGCTCGAAGTCGTCGATGTGGAAGTCGCGTCCGCGCCGGGGCCGCTGCCGGCGAGACGCGCTCCTTCGATGAGTTGAGTCATGGCTCGCTCGAAATCGTCGCTGCGGTCGGTGGTGGCGCGATTTGCTTCCTGACGTCGCTGGACGGTGACTCCCGTGGCGAAGGCGTAGCTGATGGCGAGGCTCAGCACCACGATCAAGGCTGTGGTGATAATCAGCTCAATCAGGGTGAGGCCCGCCTCGGTTCTGCGCCGGTTCGATTGTCTGGATGCTTGTGGCATGCTCCGCGTTATTTTAAGAATCGCTCTCTGGCCGCTGGGCCATTTTTGTTGGTTTTTACCGCTGCGCGGTAAAAACGGGATTAAAGTTAGGTGGCACTTGTGGACGTAGTCGATGTCGTTGTGGTCGGCTGGACGTAGATCATTGTGGTGAGCGATTCGGATTCCGTGCCTTTTGTGGCGGTGACGGTGACTTGATCGACGTTGTCCACGCTGGTGGAGGCGACGGTGGCGCTCCAGTCGATGTTCGGGTAGCCTCGGTCGAGATAATTGCCGCCGGTGCCTAGCTGGCTTGGGTCGGATTGGTAGCGCAGGTCGTTCAGCTTTTCGGCGGCGAGACGCTGGAGCAGGTCGGCGTCCTGCACATGCGCTTGGCCTCGCTGGACGGCGACGATGCCTTGAAGGGCGGCGACTACGCCGACGGCGACTAGGACTGTGGCGATGAGAGCTTCTATCAGAGTGAAGCCGGTTTGTTTTTTGCTCCTTTGCATAAGAACCCATCCGGC